>CAZALT010000186.1:0-6700 GCA_964485515.1 uncultured Rhabdothermincola sp.
TCGGCCACCTGCTCGCCGCCGTCGACCTCTACGGCACCGGAGCGACCGAGATCGCCGTGCTCGGCGATCGACCCGACCTCGTCGAGGCCGTCGCCGAGCGCTACCTCCCGAACGCCGTGCTCGCCTGGGGCGAACCGTTCGACTCGCCGCTGTGGGACGGCCGCGACGCCGGGTCGGACGGCGAGGGCCGGGCGTTCGTCTGCAAGAACTACACCTGCCAGACCCCTGTGTCCGACGTCGAGTCCCTCGTTCGACAACTGGGCTGACCGAACGCGCCACGCCCGACCTCCCCGAAACTCGCCGGAACTCGCCGAAACTCGCAGGAACAGGGCGGAAATCCCCGCAGCACCCGGTGACGTGCGCGTAGGGTCACGGGTGTGGCACCTACGGCGGCACCGCTCCACCTCGACGGCAGCACGCGCCCCCTCGACCCCAAGATCCGAACGGTGTGGGCGATCAGCGGCACCATTCCGGGACTGATCATCGGCCTCGCGTGGCTGGTCATCGCCATCGTGTCCAGCGACGACGGGGCCCTGCTCGTCTTGCCCGTCCTGTTCACGCTCGTGTGGGCCGGCGCCGCGGTCGCCATGGCGCATCTGCGCTTCACCCGCTGGTCGTGGGCGGCGTGGCCCGACGCGGTCGACCTCCGCCACGGGGTGATCGTGGCCCACCAGTCCGTCGTGCCCTACCACCGCATCCAGCAGATCGACATCCACCGCGGCCCGATCGAGCGGTCGCTGGGGCTCGCCACCCTGATCCTGCGCACTGCGGCCGCGACCACCGATGCCGGACTCCCCGGCATCCCGACGGGCTCGGCCGACGCGCTCCGCCACGAGCTGCTTCGCCGCTCCGGGCTCGACGACGCCGTCTGATCTTCGGAGCCGTTTCCGATGTACGACGATCCGATCCTCGACACACCACAGCGCACCAGCGCACGGACGTTGATCGGAGCCGGCGTGTCGATCGCCGGCGCGGTGTTCTTCTTCGCGATCCAGAGCACCGTCCGAACCGCTGCCTCGTCGACCTCGTCGACCTCGTCGGAGTCGTCTCGGGGAACCCCCGGATGGTTCTTCGGCCTCATGGCCCTGTTCCTCGTCATCCAGGCCACCGCGACGCTGCTCTCCTGGGTCCTGCGCACCTACACGGTGACGCGCTCGGAGCTCGTCATCGACGAAGGCGTGCTCACCCGCCACCATCGGGTCATCCCCTTCGCACGGGTGCAGCAGGTCGACCTCGAGCAGAAGCTGCTCATGCAGGTGCTCGGCATCCAGATCGTCAAGATCTCGTCGGCGGGCGAGGCCGGAGCGACCACGATCTCCCTGCACGCCCTCGACACCGGCGATGCCGAGCGGCTCCGTGCGTTCATCCTCCGCCGACGCGAAGAGCTCCACCACGGCGCCACAGGCGCGGCCGGATCGCCGTCACCACCATCTGGCTACGCCGCAGCCGGCGCGTGGGTCGTCGACAGCTCCGGGCACCTTCAGTCCCCCTACGCCGCACCTCCTCCCTACGCCTCCCCACCTCCCGGTGCCGCGGCCGGCGTGGCTCCACCACCCGGTCCGCCGGTCGGCCTGCTCGAGCTCGGCCCGGGTCGCCTGTTCGCCGCGGCCGTCACGGACCTGCGTCTGTGGGCCATCCCCCTGCTCCTCGTGTTCGGAGCGCTCATCTTCGCCAGCGTTGCGGTCGCGCGGGGCGAAGCGGCCGGCGGAATCATCTCGTTCGGACTTGTTCTCGTCCCGCTCGCGTTCATCGTCCCGTTCGCCACCATCGGCCAGGTGGTCCAGAAGTACGGCTTCACCGTCACCCTGCAGGGCGACGACCTCCACCTCCGCTACGGCTTGTTCGAGGTCCGCGAGCTGACCGTCCCACGCCGTCGGGTCCAGCAGCTCACGATCATCGACAACCCGGTGCGGAGGGCGTTCGGTCTCGCATCGCTGCGTCTGCACAGCGCGACGTCGGGTGGCGGTCCCCAAGCCACCACGTTCGACATCCCGCTCATCGACACCGCCGGGCTCGACGTGTTCCTCCACACGATGATGGGCACGACGATGTGGCAGGTTCCTCCGCTCACGCCTCGCAACGACCGGGCCAAGGCGCGGGCCATCACCCGCCGAGTGGGTGTGCTCGTCCTGGCGGTGGCCGCGCCTGCCGCGCTGCTCCGCCCCAACGGACCCGCGCTGCTGCTCCTCGCCCTGCTCGGCATCCCCTGGGGCCTCGTCGCCCACAAGCGGGCGGGCCACGGCCGCACGAGCGCCGTCGTGGCGTTCGCCCACGGCGCCCTCGACCATCGCATCGATCTCGTCCCCATCGAACGGATCCAGAGCTGCCGGGTGCTCACCTCACCGTTCCAGCGGCGGGCGAAGCTGGCCACGCTCCACGCCGACGTCGCCGCCGCTCGCCGAGCGCCGAACCTCTACGACATGGACGACGCCACCGCCCGCGATCTGGTGCACGTCCTCCCGCGCCTCTCCTCACCAACCGCCGCGGTGGATCAACGCTTCTGACGCTTTGGGAGGACGCCCGGCCGATCGGCTGGCCCGCTGCTCCGACGCGGGATACCCGAGCGCGATCGCACCGACCGCCCGATGACCTTCCGGCACCCCGAGCTCGGTGAGCAGCGCGGCCTCGTTGTCGAACAAGCCGAAGAACAGCGCGCCGAGGTCCGCATCGACCGCGCCGAGCAGGACGACCATCGAGGCGAAGGCGGTGTCGACGAACCAGTACGGCACCGACCAGCGGTCCTCGCCCTCGCCGAGCCCGGTCCGGGCCTTGTCCGCTTCGGCGTAGCGCTCGAGGTAGGTGCCGGGATCGGCGAGCGGAACGATGAGCACCGGAGCGCGGAGCAGACCCGGCCAGGGAAAGGTGTCACGGCGCTCGACGGGCAGTGTGATGTCCCACAAGCGGGAGGTCTGCTCCGACCCTTCGAGCACCACGAACGACCAGCCCTGGCTGTTGCCCGCCGACGGAGCACGCGCCGCGAGCGTGATCAGCTCGTCGACGACTGCGGGGGCGACCGGACGATCGTCGAAGTTGCGCACCATGCGGCGCCGGCGTACGGCGTCGGTGAGCTCCATGGCTCGTGAGGCGATCGCTCGGCCACCGCGAGGCGGCCGGGTGATGAGCCCGCCGGATCAGCCCAGCTTGGCGAGGCTCTCGGCCATCGCCCAGCCGAAGGCCACCAGCGAATCGCCCCGCTTGGCGTCGACGATGTCGAACTGGGCGACGACCGCAGGATCGAGGTTCTCGGGCTTGAGGCTCTCGTGGTCGAGGATGAGCGGGTAGGTGCTGTCGCCCGTCGTGCGGAACTCGCGGTCGTTGTACGAGCCGGTTTCGATGCCGAAGCGCTTGGCGAGGCGGCGACCCCACGCCCGCTCCTCGCCCGATGCGCGGTGCTCGGGGCGGGGGACGATGTCGACGAGGCTCTTGAACGCCTCGAAGCCCCCGGCGTTGTTGAACCGGGTGCCGACGAGGACGTCCTCGTCGGGGAAGGCCAGCAAGGCCCGCCGGTACTGGTCGGTCATGATCGCCCGCAGCACGGTGTCGCGCTTGCTGGTGCGCTTGATCGACGCCAGGCCGATGAGGATCGACGGCGTGCCGCCGATGCGCTCGAGGGTGCAGAACGAGAAGCCCTTGAGGGTGTTCCCGTCTCGCGCCAACGAGATGAGCACCCACTGCTCGACGTTCTTCGAGAGCAGTCCGACCTCGAACTGGCTCGGTTCTTCGGCGCACATGTCGGCCATCTCGGCCAACTCAGCGTCGCTCAGTGCGGTGCAATCCTTGGTCGTGACTTCGATCGACATACTGCGGTTGGTCCCTCATATCGAGTAGTTGGACCCCACCAGTCCACAGGCTGCAGCCGATGTTCGCAACTCGACGGGCCCTCGACGTCAGATCATGCACGTTCCGGACACCCGAATCGGCTCCTGTTCGCGGACCTCGCGGTAGGTTCGTCACGTGGGGTGGCATCGACGGTGGCAGGACGCCATCGAGATCAGCGACCTCATCGTCGACGTCGACGCGGCGACAGGTGAGCGCCGACCGGTGCTCGCTGCCCAGGCGATCGAGATCGCCCGACGTAGCGACGACACGGACGCGATGCGCCAGATCGCCGCCATCCCGTGCATCGATGGCGTGCTCGATCCCGCGGTCGTGGACGACCTGCTCATCGCGTCGCACGCCGAGCTGAGTCGTCTCGGCCAAGAGCTCGCCCAGCCCTTCCGGCTGCGGGAGATGATCAACACCGTGGCCAGCGCGTTGCGCGCCACCGGGTACGACGACCCGATCCGAGTGATCGACCTCGGCTGCGGAGTCGGCTACAGCGTCCGATGGCTGGCCCGCCACGGAGGTCTCGTCCCCGGCGTCGAGATCGCAGGATGCGACCTCAACCCTGCACTCGTCGACGAAGCTCGCCGCCTCGCGACTGCGGACGGACTGGCGTGCAGCTTCGTCACGGGCAACGCCCTGCACCGGAGCACGAGGGCCACGGTCGTCGTCTCATCGGGCGTGCTGCACCACTTCCGCGGACCGGCCCTCGTCGAGCTGTTCGCCCACCACGACCCCGAGACGGTGCGGGCGTTCATCCATCACGACATCACGCCGACTCGTCCCGCTCTTCGCTGGTTGGGAGCCTGGACGTTCCACCGGGCCCGCATGCGTCGCCCCATGTCCCGCCACGACGGGGTGGTCTCCGCGATGCGGGCCCACAGCGACCAGACCCTGGTGCAGGCCGCGCACGACGGCGCGCCGTGGGCAGAGGTGGGGATCTACGAGCCGGTGGGGTCGCGCAGCCCGCTGGTCGACGTCCTGCGCCCAGTCGTCGGGGTGCGCCCTGAGGTGCTCGACCCGTTCCTCGACGCCCTCGGCCACCGACGGCACCTCTTCGTGAGCAGGAACGAGCTCGCACGATGATCGGGCCCTTCGGCCTCGCCGCGGTCCTCATGGTCCTCGCGTCGGCCGACTGCGCGTTCGCCGGGTTCCGGTCCCACCTCGGGCGCGACGCCCGACTCCCCGACCGCCGACGAACGCTTCGAGCCGCGGCGCGCGGGGTCGCCATCGGTGTGGTCGGGATCGCCCTTGCCTCAGGTGTCGCGGTCGTCGAGCTGCTCCCGCAGGCCACGCGCCAGGACCGGCTCGACTCGATGCTGTCAGGCGGCCTGCGGGGCCTGGCCGTCGCGGGACCGGCGATGGCCGTCATCTTCGTCGCGCTGGCGGTGTACGTGCTGCCGGCGTCGGTGTCGGCCAAGACGGTGGCGATGACCCTCGTGCTCGGTCCGCTCACCCTCGGTCGGCCACTCGTCATCGTGGCGGTCGTCGCCGCCGGAGCGAGCCCCGATCCGCTGACGAACCTCCCGGTCGTGGGGCTCGTCGGCCTCACGTGCCTGCTCGTCGAACCAGTGCTGGGCAGGACGTACCGTGTCGGCGAGCCCCCCGGAGCGTGATCGTCTCGATCAGGAGACGAGGGCGTCGGGGCCGAGCAGCACGCGCAACTCGGCCATGAGACCCGTGGAGGCATCCACCGCGAAGTCGTCGGGCAGGCGCAGGATCTGGCGATCGCCGAGGTGGAGGAACACCTGCGACTCGCCCGGGTGCTCGTGGAGCAGCGCCTTCAGGGCGTTGAGCAGCTGCTCGCTGAGCATGGCCGGAGCGAGGTTCACGTGCACGGGCGGGGTGGCGTCGCTGAGCGGTTCGAAGCGCTCGACGGTGGTGGCCATGAACTTGGCCTGGTCGTCGCGGTGGTCGACCCGACCCTTGAGGATGACAACCGCGTCCTCCTCGAGGACGTGGCCGAACTGCTGCATGGACTTGGGGAACACCATGACCTCGATGGACGCCTGGAGGTCCTCCAGCACGAACACCGCCATGAGGTCGCCTTTCTTGGTCCACTTCTTCTGGAGCGCGGTGACCAGACCGCCGACCACCCGGATGGAGCCGTCGGCCACGTCGTCGAGCTCGCCGATGGAGCTGTCGACCTTGCGGCGCAGCGAGGCCTCGGCCCCCATCAGCGGGTGGTCCGAGACGTAGAGCCCGAGCATCTCGCGCTCGAAGGCGAGGCGCTGCTTCTTGTCGAAGTCCTCGGTGGGGATCGGATACCGGTTGATCGGTGCCTCGTCGGCAGGATCGGCCATGGCCGAGAACAGGTCGAACTGACCCTCGGCTTCCTTGCGGCGGCGGGCCACCGTCTCGTCGATGATCTGCTCGAACGTGAGGAGCAGCCCCTTGCGGCTGTAGCCCATGGAGTCGAAGCCACCGGCCTTGATGAGCGACTCGATGGTGCGCTTGTTGAGCACGCTCATGTCGACGCGGTCGCAGAAGTCGTAGAAGTCGATGTAGGCGCCGTTGGCGTCGCGCTCGGCCACGATGAGGTCGACGAGTGCGCTGCCGACGTTGCGCACCGCCGACATGCCGAACGGGATCGATCCCTTGCCGTCCTTGCCGTCGCCGTCGAGCACCGCGGCGAAGTCGGACTGCGACACGTTGACGTCGGGCACGAGCACGGGGATGCCCATCTGGCGACACTCGTTGAGGTAGATGGCCGCCTTGTCGAGGTTGGCCTTGACGCTGGTGAGCAGCGAGGCAAGGTACTCGACCGGGTAGTTCGCCTTGAGGTACGCGGTTTGGTACGCCACGAGCCCGTAGCCGTAGGCGTGGCTCTTGTTGAACGCGTAGTCGGCGAACGGTTCGATGATGTCGAACCAGCTGT
>CAZALT010000187.1:0-6569 GCA_964485515.1 uncultured Rhabdothermincola sp.
GCCGCCCCGCTGGCCGCCACGTTCTTCACGACCCTCGGTTAGGCGGCAGGGGGTCCGGGGGACGGCAGTCCCCCGGCGGGGTATCGGGCAGCGCCCCGGAGCGAGCGAGCGCAGCGACCGATGCGAGTGAGCCCGAACGCGTCAGCTTCCGCGGGCGATCCACTCGTCGAGGTGGGGGGCTTCGTCGCCGACGGTGGTGCTGTCGCCGTGGCCGGTGTGGACCACCGTGTCCTCGGGCAGCGTGAGCAGCTTGGCGGTGATGCTCTCGATGATCGTGTCGAAGCTGGAGAACGAGCGGCCGGTGGCACCGGGGCCGCCCTTGAACAGGGTGTCTCCACCGAACACGACGTGGTCGTCGTCCACCACCAGGCACACCCCACCGGGTGAGTGACCCGGGGTGTGCACGACCCGCAGGGTCGACCCCGCGACCGACAGCTCCTGGCCGTCGACGAGATACCCGTCGGGCTCGCGATCCGGATACACGTCGTCCCACAGCATGCGGTCGGCCTCGTGGATGAGGATCGGCGCATCGCCCACCGCGGCGGACAGCGCCACGGCGGCGTTGATGTGGTCGTTGTGCCCGTGGGTGCACACGATGGCGGTCGCCTTCCGGTCGCCCACCGCCGCGGCGATGGGCCCAGCATCGTGAGCGGCGTCGACGATGAGCACCTCGGTGTCGTCGCCGTAGAGCCAGATGTTGTTCTCGACCTCGAAGTCCTCCCCGTCGATCGAGAAGATGCCCGACGTGGTGACGTGCTCGACCTGGGCGGCCATCAGCTCACTCCTCCGTTGTCCTGGTCCCCGATGAGGACGACCGACCGCAGGACCTCGCCCCGCTCCATCTTGTGGAACGCCTCCTCGACGGCATCGAGGGAGATCTCCTCGGTGACGAAGCGGTCGAGGTCGAAGCGGCCCTGCAGGTAGAGCTCGATGAGCGTCGGGAAGTCCCGGCTCGGCAGGCAGTCGCCGTACCAGCTCGGCTTGAGGCGTCCGCCCCGGCCGAAGAACTCGATCATCGGGATGTCCGGGAGCTTCATGTCGGGCGTGGGCACGCCCACCTGCACGACGGTGCCGGCCAGGTCGCGGGCGAAGAACGCCTGCTCGAGGACGGCGGGGTGGCCCACGGCCTCGATGCACACGTCGGCACCGAAGCCGTCGGTGACGGCGCGCACCGCTTCGACCGCGTCTTCCTTGGACGCGTCGACGGTGTGGGTGGCACCGAACTCCTTGGCCAGCTCGAGCTTGGCCGGGTCGAGGTCGACGGCGATGATCTTGCGAGCGCCGGCCAGTGCCGCACCGGCGATGGCCGCATCGCCGACGCCGCCGCAGCCGAACACGGCGACGGTGTCGTCTCGGCCGACCTCACCGGTGTAGACGGCGGCGCCGAAGCCGGCCATCACACCGCAGCCGAGCAGGCCGGCGGCCGCGGGCCGAGCCGCGGCGTCGACCTTGGTGGCCTGACCGGCGGCGACGAGCGTCTTCTCGGCGAAGGCGCCGATGCCCAGCGCCGGCGACAGCGGCGTGCCGTCGAGCAACGTCATCTTCTGCGTCGCGTTGTGGGTGGCGAAGCAGTACTGCGGGCGGCCCCGCTTGCAGGCGCGGCACTCGCCGCACACGGCGCGCCAGTTGAGGATGACGAAGTCGCCGGGCGCGATGTCGGTGACGTCGGGGCCGACGGCCTCGACGATGCCGGCGGCCTCGTGGCCGAGGAGGAACGGGAACTCGTCGGAGATGCCGCCCTCGCGGTAGTGCAGGTCGGTGTGGCACACCCCGCACGCCTGCACCTTCACCAACGCCTCGCCGGGTCCCGGGTCCGGCACGACGATCGTGACGACCTGCACCGGTTCCTTCTCGGCCAGCGCCACCACTGCCTTCACCTCATGTCCCACGTCGCGTGCTCCCTGCAGTAGATCCGGTCATCGCACCGTTCTAGTGCGGTGCCGGTCGATGCTGTGGCCGAGGTCAGCGCGCGTACGTCACGCCAGGCGTCCATGCGTCAGCTGTCCCCCATCGTGGGGTTCGGCTCACGCAGGAAGAACTACACCGCCATGGCGGCGCGGACCTCGTCCATGGCCGCTTCGCCGCCGTCGCCGCTGCCGGTGATGCGTCCCGATTCGAGGACGAAGTAGCGGTCGGTGGAGCGCAGGGCGAACCCGACGTGCTGCTCGACGAGCAGCACGGTGAGGTCGCCACGGTTGCCGAGGTCGACGATGACCTGCTCGATGTCGGCGACGACGTTGGGCTGGATGCCCTCGGTCGGCTCGTCCAGGATCAACAGCCGCGGCTTGGTCAGCAGGGTCCGGGCGATGGACAGCTGCTGGCGTTGACCGCCCGACAGCAGGCCGGCCGGCCGGCTCAGCAGATCGGTCAGCACCGGGAACGTGTCGAGCACCTCGTCGATCTCGGATCGCACCGTCGAGACGATCTGCAGGTTCTCCATCGTGGTCATCTGCGGGAAGCAGAGCTGACCCTGGGGCACGTAGCCGAGGCCGCGCCTGACCCGCTTGTTCGGCGCCATCTTGGTGATGTCCTCGCCGTCGAAGACGACCTTGCCGGACTTCACCGGGACGAGGCCCACCGCGACCCGCAGCAGCGTGGTCTTGCCCGCGCCGTTGTGGCCCATGATCGCCGCGCCACCGCCCTTGGGGATCGACACGTCGACGTCGAACAGGACCATCGAGCGCCCGTACCCCGCGGTGACGCCCTGGATCTCGAGCATCGCTTCAGCCATCGAGTGCAACCTCCGTGACGGTCCCCAGGTAGACCTCTTGGACCTTGGGGTCGGCCTGGATCTCGGCCACCGTCCCCTCGGCGAGCACCTTGCCGCCGTGCATCACGGTCACGAAGTCGGCGAAGGTGCGCATGAACTCCATGTCGTGCTCGATGATGACGATCGTGCGGTCACCGACGATCCGTTGGAGAAGCTGGCCGGTCTCCTCGCGTTCCTCGGTGCTCATCCCGGCGACGGTCTCGTCGAGGAACATCACCTTGGCGTCCTGCACGAGCAGCATGCCGACCTCGAGCCACTGCTTCTGCCCATGGGCCAGGATCCCCGCCGGGCGCTCGGCCAGCGCGGTGAGGCCGATGGCCTCCAACGCCTCCTCGACCCGCTCGGAGACCTTCCGACGGGCCCGCAGACGGCTCATCGCCTTGCGGTGGATGCCGTCGGCGATGTCCAGGTTCTGCAGGACGCTGAGCTGCTCGAAGACCGTCGCGGTCTGGAAGGTGCGGCCGACGCCCATGCGCACGATGTGGTTCGACTTCATCTGGAGCAGGTCGTGGCCGCGGAACGTGGCGTCACCCGTGCCCTGCACCAGACCGGTCAGCGCGTCGACCAGGGTGGTCTTGCCCGCGCCGTTCGGCCCGATCAGGAAGTGCAACCGGCCCTGCAGGAAGGTGATGTCCACCCCGTCGATGGCCTTGAACCCGTCGAAGTCGACGGTCAGGTCTCGGATCTCCAGGTAGTCCTCGCCGACGAACGAACCGATGGTCGTCATGCGACCACCTCACCGTGCCGGGCCGGACTCGCGGACGTGCCCGGCGGGTCACCGGGCGACCGACGCGGCCACAGGCCCTTCAGCTTGGTCCAGAGCGAGGCCAGGCCGCCCGGCAGGAAGAGCATGACGACGATGAACAGCGCGCCCTGGAAGTAGACCCAGTTGGTCGGGAAGTTCTCGGAGAGGGTGGACTGCCCGTAGCCCACGGCGATGGCACCCAAGGCCGGGCCGAGCAACGAGGCCCGACCCCCGAGGGCGACGCCGGCGAGCAGCATGATCGACGCCGCCGCGTCGACGTTGGAGGGCGAGATGATGCCGGCTATCGGGGCGAACAGCGCACCACCGATGCTGGCCATGATGGCGGCCACGACGAAGGCGACCAGCTTGGTGTTGGCCGGGTCGTAGCCGAGGAACCGGACGCGGGCCTCGGCGTCGCGCGTGGCCACCAGGAGCTCGCCGAACCGGCTGCGGTAGAGCTGCCACACGATGAGGAGGCACACGATCAAGGCCGCGGCGGCCATCAGGTACAGGTCTTGTTTGGTGTCCTTGTTCAGCTTCTGCCCGAAGAAGGACCGGAACGTGTTCATCCCGTTGAACCCACCGGTCTCCTTGCCGGTGGCGATGAGCAGCGTGGCGAACGCGACAGCCATGGCCTGGGTGAGGATGGCGAAATAGGCGCCCTTGACCCCCCGTTTCAAGATGGCCCAGCCGAGGACGAACGACACGAGCAGCGGAACCAGCACGATGGCAAGGAGCGTGACGGTGCCGCTCCGGAAGGGCTCCCACCACGACGGCATGGTGCCGTCGCCGTACAGCACCATGAAGTCGGGCACCTCGCCTGGACCGGCGGCCTCGAGCTTCATGTGCATGGCCATGATGTAGCCACCGAGCCCGAAGAACACGCCCTGGCCCAGCACCAGCATGCCCCCACGACCCCAGGCGAGACCGATGCCCACCGCGGCGATGGCCCAGCAGCAGTACTTGCCCAGGTTGCCGAGACGGAAGGTCGACATCGAGCCCGGCGCCCACACGAGCAGCAGGTAGGCGAGCACAGCGATGGCGATCAGCGCCCCGTAGCTGCGCAGGAGCTTGGCCGGAGCGAACCGGGACTGCGCCAGGCCGGGGCGACCCGGGCCATCGGAGCCGCCGGCGGCCGTGCGGGGCCCGCCGGAGCTGCCCGCCGCATCGGTGCCGCCGATGTCGTCGATCTCGTCGACGACATCGGTTGCGTCGGGGGTCTCTGATGCGGTCGACGTCATGCCAGCGCCCTCGTCCGGACGGTGAACAGGCCCTGGGGGCGGACCTGGAGGAAGACCACGACGAGGGCGAAGGTGGCGACCTGGGCCATGCTGCCGCTCGTCCAGTTGGTGAGGAAGGCGGTGGCGATGCCGACGGCGAACGCCGCGATGACCGTGCCCTTGATCTGACCGACGCCGCCGGCGACGACCACGAGGAACGCCGGGATGATGTAGGTCATGCCCAACGTCGGGTTCGTGCCCGAGATGAGCGAGATGGCGACACCCCCGATCCCGGCCAGGCCCGACCCGACGAAGAACGTGATGCGGTCGACGTTGCGGGTCGAGACACCCATCGTCTCGGCCAGCTCGCGGTTCTGCACCGTGGCCCGGATCTGACGGCCGAACGAGGTGCGCTTGAGCACGGCGTGGAGCGCGGCCACCGACGCCAGCGCCAGCATGATCGTGAAGAGCTGGCGATGCGGCCAGGCGTAGCCGAACACCGTGATGCTGCCATCCATCCAGCTCGGCTTGGTGACCGGGTCCCCCTGGGCGCCGAAGAGGTCCTTGGCCAGCTGCTGGAGCACCAGGGCGACACCGACGGTGGCCAAGAGGGTGTCGAGCGGCCGTTTGTACATCCATTGGATGACCGTGACCTCGAGGAGGAGACCGAGGAGGCCGGTGACGACGAAGGCCACCGGGATGGCCACGACGACCGAGATGCCCGTGCTGGAGACCACCTGCTGGGTGACGTAGGTCGCGTAGGCACCGGCCATGAGGAACTCGCCGTTCGCCATGTTGATCACGCCCATCTGACCGAAGGTGAGCGTGAGGCCGAGTGCGGCCATCAACAAGATGGCGCCGGTGGCGGTACCGGTGAGGAGAGGGGTTGTGAGGGCGTCCATGCTTCGCTTTCGGGGCTTCGCTTTCAGGAGTTCGCCGGGGCCAGCCGACCGTGGATCAGGGCAGTGGCCGCCGGTCGGGGGTGCCGTGCGATGCACGGCACCCCCTCACGACGGGTCTGCGGGTGGCCGAGCCGAGCCCGACCGATTGACATCAGCCCGCGTTCGGGTCCCACCAGGAGTAGCCCTCGAGGAACGGATCGGGTTCGATCGGCTCGCCCGAGTCCCACACGATGTCGAACTGGTTCTCGGTGTTGATCTGACCGATGAGGCCGGTCTTGGCGATGTGGTGGTTGTCGCCGTCGATCGTGACGAGGCCCTCCGGGGCTTGGAACGTCACCCCGTCCGAGGCTTCGTTGACGGCATCGACGCAGAACGAACCGGCCTTCTCCACGATGTTCTTGTAGAGGTAGAGCGACACGTAGGCGGCCTGCATCGGATCAGACGTGGGGCGATCGGCACCGAACTTGTCCTGGAACGCCGCGATGAACGCCTCGTTCTCCGGGTTCTCGACGCTCTGGAAGTAGTTCCAGGCGGCGAACTGACCGGTGAGGTCGGCGCCCATGGACGGGGCCTCTTCCTCGGCGATGGACACGGAGATGATCGGCGAGTTGTTCGCGCCCAACCCCGCCTCGGTGTAGGCCTTGATGAAGCCCACGTTCGACGAGCCGTTGATCGTGTTGAACACGAAGTCGGGCTTGGCCGCCGCGATCTTGGCGACCTGGGTCGTCCAGTCGTCGCTGTCGAGCGGCACGTACTCCTCACCGACGATCTCGATGTCGAGCTCGGCGGCGTACTGCTTGATGATCTTGTTGGCCGTGCGGGGGAACACGTAGTCGGAGCCGGCAAGGAACAGCGTCTTGACGCCCTTGTCCTTGAGGAAGTCCATGGCCGGGATGATCTGCTGGTTGGTCGTGGCGCCCGTGTAGTAGATG
>CAZALT010000188.1:0-6528 GCA_964485515.1 uncultured Rhabdothermincola sp.
GTCGACAGCGACAAGTCGTCGACAGCGACAAGTCGTCGACAGCGACAAGTCGTCGGAGCCGACGGCGCGGGGTCCGTCGGCTTCGCTGCGGCCGCCGACCGGGCTCAGCGGTACTGCGTTGCGGTGAGGATGCCGCCCAGGATGGCGCCGAGACCGACGAGGAGGTACCAGTTGCTGCTCGCACCCGGAAGGACCGCGTCCACGTAGTGCAAGAAGATGACCAACATCCCGATGGCGATGAGCGAGAACATCACGATCGGGACCCAGATCGGGCTCTCGACGTAGACATCCTTCGCCGGAGGCGTGTAGCGGGTCGACGACCCCGGGCCCTCTGGCTTCAGGTGGTCGGGCGTCTTCTTTCCGGCCTTGGGTCCGCCTTTCGGCGTGACCCGTCCGCTTCCCTCGGTTCGGCGCTTCGCTGGGCGCTTTGGTGCGTTCGACACGGACGACGAGCGTAGTAGGTCGAGCGGCCGCATCCCCGACGCGGTCGAAACCGAGCTGGGATCGATCCGGCGTCGGCAGGTACCCTGCACCCCTCATGGCTGCCCGCGTGCTGGTGATCGACAACTTCGACTCCTTCGTCTACAACCTCGTCCAGTACCTGGGTGAGCTGGGCGCGGAACCGCTCGTCCATCGGGCCGATGCGCTCACCCTCGACGAGGCCATCGCCCTCGATCCCGACGCCGTGCTCATCAGCCCTGGTCCGGGATCACCAGCCGACGCCGAGCTCTCCAACCAGGTCATCGGCCACTTCGCGGGCCGACGTCCCGTGCTCGGCGTGTGCCTCGGCCACCAGTGCATCGGCGAGGTGTTCGGCGGCGACGTCGTGCGCGCTCCTCAGGTGATGCACGGCAAGACCTCCCTCATCCGCCACGAGGACGTCGGCGTCTTCGAGGGTCTCCCGAACCCCCTCGAAGCCACCCGCTACCACTCGCTCGTGGTCGACCGGGCATCGGTGCCCGACGTGCTCGAGATCACCGCGCAGACCGACGACGGCATCGTCATGGGGCTACGCCACCGCGAGCACGACGTCGAAGGTGTGCAGTTCCACCCCGAGTCCATCCTCACCGCATCGGGCCACGACCTGCTCCAGCGCTTCCTCGACCGGGCGGCAGCACCGGCCAGCTGACGATCGCCGCCGTCGAACTGATCACCGCTGTCGAACTGGCTGGAGTGCGAGGCGCTGCTGGCCTCGCTACGACGAGCGCTACGGCGTGGACGAGCTGGTGGTGGCGGGCGGCTCGGTGGTCGTCGTGGTGGTCGACGCCGTGGTCGTCGTGGTCGACTCGGTCGTGGTGGTCGTGGGGGCAGCACCGGTGGACACGTTGAGCACGATCTTGGTGCCGACGGGCTGGCTCGAACCGGCGGCGGGGCTGGTGCTCACCACGCGACCGACGTCATAGGTCGATGAGCTGACCGGGTTCTGGGTGACCGAGAAGCCCATGTCGACCATCGCCTGGGTCGCCTCCTCGACGGTCATGCCGGCCACCGTCGGCACGACCTCGGTACGCGGACCCGTCGACACGAAGAACGTGACCTCTTTGCCCTTGTCGAGCATCGTGCCCGGTTGTGGCTCCTGTCCGAACACCCGATCCTTGGGCTCGTCGCTCTCCTGGTCCACCTGCTTGGGGACGAAGCCCAAGTTCGTCAGGATGCTGCTGGCCGAACCCGGGCTCTTGCCCGTCAGGTCCGGGACCTGCTCCAGGCCCTCGCCCTTGCTCACCCGGATCATCACGGTGGAGCCCTTGGCCGTCTTGGTGCCGCCGTCGGGGGTCTGGTCGATGACGTGGCCGATGGGGACCTCGGCGTTGACGTCTTCTTGCGCGTCGACCTTGAAGTCTTTGTCGGTCAACAGCCTCTCGGCCTCGGCCTGGGCCAGTCCCTCGACGTTCGGGACCTCGACCTGCTCCTCGGTCGCGCTGAGCTTGGTGCCGAGGAACACGAGCACCCCGGCGAGCAGGACGAGCAGCACCACGAGGATGCCGATGTAGACCGAGCTGCGCTTGTTCGGAGGAGGGCCACCACCGACGTAGGCCGACTCGACGCCCGTGGGCGGGCCGCCAGGTCCGCCGGTTCCCACTGCTGTGGCCGGGATGGCCTGCGTGGCCTGCGCCGCGGCGGCGGCCGCGACGCCCGTGGCCACCACCGCACCGGCGGCGCCGACGGGCTGGCCGGCGAGGAAGCGACGGAGGTCGGTGCGCAGGTCGTCGGCGGTGGTGTAGCGGTCGTCGGGCGCCTTGGCGAGCAGCTTGAGGTCGATGGCCTCGAGCGGTGCGGGCACGGCCGGGTTGACCTCGCGGGGCGACGGGCAGGGCTCCTGCACGTGCTTGTAGGCGATGGCGACCGGCGTGTCGCCGCTGAACGGCGGTCGGGCCGTGAGCATCTCGAACAGCACGCAACCGAGCGAGTAGAGGTCGCTGCGCTGGTCGACCGGCTTGCCCTGGGCCTGCTCGGGCGAGAAGTAGGTGGCCGTGCCCATGACGGCACCGGCCTGCGTGAGGTTGGCCTGGGCCGTCTCGGCCGCCAGCGCCTGGGCGATGCCGAAGTCGGCGACCTTCACCTGACCCTGGCTGGTGATCATGATGTTGCCGGGCTTGATGTCGCGGTGGACCACGCCGTTGCGATGGGCGAAGGCGAGCGCCGATGCGATGTCGGCCGCGACTTCGGCCGCCCGGTCAGGCGGCAGTGCACCGTCGGCGCGGATCTGGTCGGAGAGGCTGCGGCCCTCCACGTACTCCATGACGATGAAGTAGGTGTTGTACTGCTCGCCCCAGTCGTAGACCGCCACGATGTTGGGGTGGTTCAGGTTGGCGGCGGCCTTGGCCTCGCGCCGGAACCGCTCGACGAACGCCGGGTCCTTGGCGTACTCGGGGAACATCACCTTGACGGCCACCGGACGATCGAGGAGGAGGTCCTGCGCGAGGTACACGTCGGACATGCCGCCGCGCGCCAGCTTGCGGTGCAGCTCGTAGCGGTCGTTGAAGACCGTTGCCTTGCGTTCGTCCGACATCAGCGGTCCAGCCTAAAGGACGACCACGGGTGGTCCCCAGCCGCCCCACCCCACGCGAGGACGCAGGCGACCCGATCGGAAGCCGACATCATCACCCTCCGCTCCTGGTGGCGAGCGCCGCGGCGAGCACGTCGTGGGCGATCGGACCGGCGATGCGGCCGCCGGTGTCCTCGCGCGCTCCGGTCTGGTTGAGCACCACGACCGCCACCGCGATCTGGGGGTCGCCGGGGGGTCCACCCCAGCCGATCATCCAGGTGTGCGACCGGGGCGGTTCGGTGCCGAGCTGAGCGGTGCCCGTCTTGGCTCCGACCTCGTAGCCCGGGATGGCCATGGCTCGGGCGCTGCCGTTGGTGACCACGTTGATCATCGCGTCGCGCATGGTCTGCGCCGTCTCGGCGCTGATGGCCGAGCGCCACACCTCGTTGTCGAACGCACCGACGCGACTCTGGTTCTTGTCGCGCACCTCGAACATGACGTGCGGTTTCATGATGTTGCCGCCGTTGGCGACCCCGGCGGCGACGAGCGCCATCTGCAACGGGGTGGCCGCCACGTCGTTCTGGCCGATCGAAGCTTGGGCGAGCTTCGGGGTATCGAGCGTGAAGTCGGTGGGGAACACCGACGTGGCCGGGTTGGGCAGGTCGATGGGAGGTGCGTCGTTGAAGCCGAACGACTGCGACCCCTCGATCATCAGGTCGGGACCCAGGTCGACGCCCATCTGGGCGAACGAGCTGTTGCAGCTCTTGGCCAGGATCTCGAAGAGCGTGCCGCCGCACAGCGATCCTCCGAAGTTGTTGATCGGCCGGTCGGTGAGCGGCGGCGTGTAGCTCCGGACCGTCGGATAGTCGGGGTTGGTCTCGGTGACCTGGCCGCTCTGCACGCCGTTGGACGCGGTGACCACCTTGAAGGTGGACCCCGGGAAGTACCGCTCCTGGTACTGGTGGGCGATCAACGGCCGCCCCGGTGATGCCTCCAGGAACGCGTAGGCATCGCCGGCGGCGACGGCGTCGTAGTTCGCCATGACGTTGGGGTCGAACGACGGGTAGCTCCAAAAGGCGAGGAGCTCGCCGGTCTTGACGTCGATGGCGACGACCGAGCCCTCGCGCTCGCCGAGCTGGTTGCGGGCGAGCTGCTGGAGGTCCTTGCGCAGCGACAGCGTGACGTTGCCCACGTTGGCCTCGCCCACGAACAGGTCGCCGATGCCCCGTATCTGCTGCCCGAAGTCCTGGCCGCTGAGCTGGTCGTTGTACGACTTCTCCACCCCCGTGGCGCCGAACGAGTAGGAGAAGTAGCCCGTGACCTGCCCGAACAGGTCGCCTTCGGGGTACACGCGTTGGAGGTCGAACTGCGACCACTCAGGGTCGGTGTTGGGCACCGACTGGGCGATCACCGCGCCGTCGGCCGTGGTGATCGTGCCTCGGGGTCGGTTGAAGTCGCGTTGGACCTTTGCGGTGTTGCGTGGGTTGTCGTTGTAGGCCTCGGCCGAGAAGACCTGGATCCAGTTCAACATGGCGAACAGCGCGAGGTAGGCGGCGATCAGGCCGATGCCGAGGCGTCGTATCTGCTTGTTCATGTCGACGGGTCCGCAGTCTGGTCGCTCATCCGAGGGCCACCCGTTCCGGAGCCTCGCTCTCTCGCGGTGGCGGTTCGCTCGCGCTGTCGTCGGAGACCCGCAGCAACAGGGCGAGCAGCACGTAGTTGGCCACGAGCGACGATCCGCCGTACGACACGAACGGCAGGGTGACCCCCGTGAGCGGCAGCACGCGCGTGACGCCACCCACGATGATGAAGGCCTGGATGCCGATGAGGGCGGTGAGCCCGGTGGCCAGGAGCTTCTCGAAGGTGTCCTTGGAGCCGATGGCGATGCGCAGGCCCGACCCGACCATGAGCAGATAGGTGACGAGCACGAGCGTGCCGCCGAGCAGGCCGAGCTGCTCGCCGATGGCGGCGAAGATGTAGTCGCTCGACAAGAGGGGCACGTTGACGTTGCCTCCCATGCCGAGCCCGGTGCCGGTCATGCCGCCGAAGGCCATGGCGAAGATCCCCTGCACCACCTGGTAGCCCGTCGAGTCGGGCGTGGCCCACGGGTCGATCCAGATGTCGACCCGCTGCTGCACGTGCCCGAACTGGCTCCAGGCGAAGAATCCGCCGGCGGCGAACAGCACGAAGCCGATCACGAGCCACGACGGGCGTTCGGTCGCCACCCACAGCAGGACGACGAACAGCGAGAAGAAGAGCAGCGACGTGCCGAAGTCGGTCTGGGCCACCATCACGACGAGCGACACCAGCCAGATGAGCAGGACCGGACCGAGGTACTTGAGGTCGGGTACGTGGAACGGGCCGATGCGTCGGGTGCTGGTGCGCAGCAGCTCACGCTTGTCGACCAGATAGGCGGCGAAGAAGATCGCCAGGACGATCTTGGTGACCTCGCCCGGCTGGAAGTTCACCGGCCCGACCGACGCCCAGATGCGCGCCCCACCCTTCGCCGCGCCGATGCCCGGGACGAAGGGCAGCACGAGCAGCACGAACCCGATGAGCAGGAACGTGTAGCGGTAGCGCTGGAGCATCTTCGGCTTGCGGACCACGACGAGGGTGCCGACGAAGGCACCGACGCCGATGGCGGTCCACACCGCTTGGGCGGCAGCGAGGTCGTCGTCGATCGTGGCGATGACGACGTAGCCGATCCCGTTGAGCAGCGCGGCGAGCGGGAGCAGGATCGGATCGGCGTTGGGTGCCAAGCGCCGCATGGCGAGGTGGGCAACCAGGAACAGCCCGATGACGATGCACAGGAACGGGACGATGTCGACCGGCAGGTCGGCGGTCTGGCCCAGTGTCGCGAGCACGTAGGCCCCCACCGTGATGACGATGACCATCACGATGAGGCCGAGCTCGGTGCGGCGTCGACCGGTCGTGTCGAGGGCTCGGGCCACGGTCAGGGGTCGCCCGGCGCGGCGGGTTCGACCGGGGGCTCGGTGGCGGCGGGCGCGGTGGTCGACGTGGTCGAGGTCGTGGTGGTGGTCGTCGTCTTCTGGATCTCGTCGATGCGCTGCTTGAGGTTCGAGACGTAGGCGCGGGCGTCGTGCAGCGTGGCCTGCTCCTTGCCCGACTCGATCTCACCGAGCACGTCGGCGGGCACCTCGGAGACCGAGACGTCGGTGCCCTCCTCCAGCTCGGGCTGGATCCACAGCACCCCACCGGGCCGTCCCTGGAAGATCACGACCTCGTCGTCGTGCACGCCCACGTGGTAGGTGCGGGTCCCGACGTAGGTGACGGTGAGGAACGCCACGCCCAGCACGAGCACCAGGGCGACCAGGAAGAGGACCAGACGCCACGTGAAGACTCGACGGCGTGGCGCGGCGTGACGTCCCCGTCGGCCACCCCGCGCGGTGTCGGCGCCATCGCCTGCCGGGTCGATCACCGACACCGCGCCGCCCGACACCGCGCCGCCTGGCACCGCGCCGCCTGACACCGCGCCGCCTGGCACGGCGGTGGCCGGATCGCGCTCGGCGTCGACGAGGACC
>CAZALT010000189.1:0-6501 GCA_964485515.1 uncultured Rhabdothermincola sp.
GCGACCAATGGCAACCAGCGAACCCGTCCAGGACCTGCTCGACATCGCCGGCGTGGCCGTGCATCTGAAGGTCCGGAGAGAGAGACACGTCGAACGCCTCGTGGACGAGCGCCGGATCTGGAAGCGAACACCCCGCGAAGAACAGGGGTGCTCAGGGGCCTACGGAGGGGAAAGACAGATTTCTACGCGAGATCTGGGGGTCCAAGTGGGCTTAGTGCAGTGACAGAGAGCGACGCGCGGCCATGAGGGCGTGCGTTGGGAGGTAGCGGCTCATGGTGGCCGCCCTCAGACAAGGAGAAGAACCATGGCAACAACCGAACCCGTCCGGGTCCTGCTCGACATCGCAGCCGTCGCAGAACGGCTCCAGGTGCGCGAGCGGTACGTCCGACGTCTTGTCGACGAGCGCAGGATTCCCTACATCAAGCTCGGCCACTTCATCCGCTTCGACTCCGACGAGGTCGACCTGTGGATCGCGGACGCCAAGGTGCCGGTAAGCGAGGTCCGCCGTCCCGATGCCCGTTGACCAAACACCTGAGTTGGTCAACGGTCGGGCTTCGACCCGCAACTTCCAGCAACAGTCGATGTTCGAGAAATCCTCAGTCTCTCGTAAACCTCACTCTCACAGTGAGGATTCTGTACTGATGAGGTATCCTGATCCTGTGGCCGTCATCGACCGGGACAACACCAACGTCCGACTGGAGGCAGCCATCCGCGCCATCGTCCCTCCGGCGACATCGGTCGAGCTGGCTGGATCAACCGATCGAGTCGCGGTGGTCCAGGTCGGGCGGTCTCGAGTTCGAGCGGCTTGGGCAGGCGAAGGCTGGCTCGGCGACGTCCGCGAAGTGATCAGCCTTCCGAAGCCCAAGGTCGATGTTGTGGTCGCTCGCCGGATGTCGCCCGGCGCCCGTGCCGCCATCACAGACGCCGGCCTCGGCTGGGTGGACGAGGCCGGCGGTGCGGAGATCTCCTTGCCGGGGCTCGTCGTATCCAGGTCCCCCCGACCCGACATGAAGCACGAGGCAGCGCCGCGTTGGACGCCGTCGGTCGTCGGAACAGCCGAGGCCCTGCTGCTCGGCACTCGCCCGACCGTGTCCGCAGTCGAGGAGGCGACCGGGCTGTCTGCCGGGTCGGCAACGAAGGCCCTCGCGACATTGACCACGCTCGGGCTCCTCACCGCCGACGCTGCGCGCGGGCGCGGTTCGGCCCGTCAGATCGCAGATCGGCGAGCGATGCTGACCGCCTACGCCGATGCCGCTGAAGCAGCGACCAAGCCGCTACTGCTGCGCGCCGGGATCCTCGGCGACCTCGCATCCGAGCTCGTGAAGCTGGGCCGGCGCTGGGACACCGACGGCGTGGCCTGGGCGGCCACGGGCGTCGCAGCGGCGAACGTCGTGGCGCCCTATCTCACCGAGGTAACCGGCGTGGAGGTCTTCGTCGACGCACCCACGCCGGCGATGCTCGATGCCCTGGCTGATCGGTCGGGGCTCAAGCCCATCGACGGAGGCCGCCTCGTACTGCGACCGTTCCCCACGTCGGTCACCAAGCGCCTCTCGTCCCTCGCTGGCGATGTGCGCGTCGCGCCATGGCCCCGTGTCTACGCCGACCTGCGCGCCTCGGGCGTCCGCGGCGAGGAGGCTGCTGAGCACCTCTGGGAGGTGATCGGTGATGCCTGATCCCGACCGGTCCCGCGCCGCGCGTGCCGCATCGGAAGCGGCGCTCGTCCGCGTCGTGCACCACTACGGCAGCCGACCGGAGTTCGTGGTGCTCGGCGGGCTCGTACCCGAGCTCCTGTGTGCGGGGAGCGCGTGGCGCCACGCGGGCACGACCGATGTCGACGTGCAGGTCGACCTTGAGGTCGCCTGCGGAGCCACCAACACGGCTCGCCTCGAGAACGCCCTCAAGAATGCCGAGTTCGAACCCGACTCCGAACGCGTCTGGCGGTGGGTCGCCGAAGGCGCACCGACGAAGACGGTGGTGAAGTTCGAGCTGCTCGCCGACCTCGACGACCAACCGAACGAGGCGACGGTGCAATTCGACGCGTGCGAGAACCTCGGAGCGGTCAACCTCAGAGGGACGGGCTTCGCCGCTCGCGACATCGAGGTGCGAACGCTCACGTCGAGGGTCGGTGGCGTCGACCTTGCCGCAGAGGTGAACGTGACCGGCCTCGCCGGCTTCCTTCTGGCCAAGGCGGCAGCCGCGGCAAGCCGCAACCAGTCGGTCGTCCCCCTGCGACTGGGCCCAGATGGCGAACTGCACGTGTCCGCAACTGAAGACTGAGCGAGCGGAACTACGAGTCACTCACGGGCCGTCGTCGCTTTCGTTGCATCAGACCGAATCAGGGTTAGATGATCCAAGCCCTCGGAGTCATAAGAAGGTGGGGCCGTCATCGTGGAGATCCAGAAACACCCACCCTCGATTCTCCAGTCCCGTGACTGTCGCAGCCCAAAGCACCGGAGCAAACGCGATCTCCTCACCGTCGGGCGTCGGAAAGATCATGCTCCTCCCCAGTCGATCGCCGCGGATCCCGATGTACTCGAGTTCGTCTCGATCGTACGAGATCTCGTCGTACGAGAAGCCGGGCACAACCAGGGTCAGCGAATCGGGAGCAGCCTCCAACCGGACTCCCGGAAACGACGATGCACCCTCACTTCCGACGCGAACCATGCCCTGCGCTCGAAAGGTCGAGGATCCGCTCCGAGCTGCGGCTGAAATCTGCGCCATCCCGAACAACCGATAGAAGACGAACGCGAATCCACCCAGAATCATCGCCAGGACAAATGCGGAGAAGGGATCGAAACTCACGGCGAAGGATACCCTCCACCTGGCCCATAGAACCCGCCCGAAGCAGACCCTCCCGACCCGGAGTAGCCCCCCGTACCCGGCGGGCCACCCGACGGATTGGAGGAGCAACCTGGCGGGTCGTCCAGATGCACCTTGGAACTACGAGTCACTCGGGCCTGCTGTCGCTTTCGTTGCGTCGCGCAATCTGGCTGCTGGCTTCAGCCACGACATCATCAACTATTGAGGCTCCACGACGCAGTGACCGGATTTCCTGGGCATCTACGAAGGTGCCGTCCGTGAGCTCGAAACGGGGCACTTTCGCCGACCAGCCCACACCGGATCCGCGGATGGTCTTGACCTTCGACACATCTGAGTACGAAACCCGATAGGTCCTAAACATTCCCCTGTAAACAAACCCGTGATCGCCGAACTCGATCGATGCCATTCGGGAGCACCGGTAAACCAGGGCGATGAAGAGGACTGTCCAGAAGCCGAGAAACGCTCGTTCGACCCAAGAGCCCGATACCGGGAGGGCGACTGAAAGAAGAAGAAGGAACTGACCGGAGAACACCCCAACACATACGAATCGACCCCACCAAACGACGAACCGTCTTTCCTCGTCTTTTAGCAACCTGGCGGCGCCCCTCGCCGCTTCGCCAGGCCACCGCCCAGTGCCCCTGCGAGATCCGGTATGGCTGCGCTTGTTCGAGTTACAACTTGGTGCCACGCAGGTGCACCAGCCATCACACCTTCCTCGCCCTTTTTCATCACCGCCGATGCCCCCTTCGAAGTTGCTAGTCAGACCATAGCTCCCCGGAACAGCGACAAGCCCGAAGGATAAATAGGTCTCAGCGGGCTCCTAGCCTGCAGGTGCTGCCGCCCTAATCGATACAACCGCCCTGTCCAATTCGTTGCTTTTTGCCTGCGAGACCGAAACGTTCAGTTCTTTGAAGAGAACCTGTTCTCCGCTACGCAACTCGATTACTAGATGGCGACGTGAAGCACCAAAGCCTGTGCGTCCCACCGCTGTCGATACGGCTCCTATCGATTTGAGGTCAATCGATCTAGTCTGCAGGAAGGATCGCAACACAACGTGCCCCTTGCCGACTGTAACTGTCGACGCCACATTTCCACGCAACGCGAATGCTGCACCTCCGAACACGAGGACCGACACCGAGGCCACCCCCGACTCACCGCGCGTCGCTACCGCCCACATACCAACTATCCCCAACACAACGAGGAAGAGCCCGAACGACATCGACGCTATTCGTGCAGGCACATTGGAGAACCGTTCTTGTGCCTCATCCACTCCTTGCGGCACGCTCAACACCGATCCCATTTGGCCAACTCGTCCGCCGCCCCTGCCGCTGCATCATCCGGCAGGGATGACGCGCCGATGCCAAGCATGATCGGCTGGACCGATCGTCACCTTGAGGAAGATTGGAAGTTCCCCCACCTCTTGAACATCGCACTAATTGATCGTTCTGGAAGGGTCCCGATGAGTGGTCCAGCGGCTATGCGGCTTGAAGTTGGTTGGTCTGCTCGGTGATCCAGGCCTGGGCGGGCTCGTTCGGGGTGAGGTCGCCGCGGGCCGAGAGGGGTCGGCTTTCGTTGTAGTCGACGCGCCAGTCGCCGATGAGCACTTGGGCTTCGAAGAGGCTGTCGAACTCCACAGGTTGAGGAGCTCGTCGCGTAGCCGGCTGTTGATCGACTCGATCCAGCCGTTCTGCCAAGGTAAGCCGGGGTCGATGAGCAGCGCTCGGTGTCGTTGGAGGCGCACCACTCGGCGACGACGATCGAGACGAACTCAGGGCCGCTGTCGAAGCGCACGAATGCCGGTGCTCGGCCCCGTTCGATGACGAGACGGTCGAGCACGGCGACGACGTCGGCGACGATGATCGAGTGATCGACACGGATCTCGAGGTTCTCGCGGGTGAACTCATCGATGATGGTGAGCATCCTCACCTGCCGGTGATCGATGGTGTGGTCGAACTGGAAGTCCATGGCCCACAGAGCGTTCGGGGCGATCAGCGACATGGCACCGACGTTGGCACCGACACCGGACAGTCGCCTCCTCTGGCAGACCCATGCCCGATGTTGCCGCAGCGACCCGCGGAGGTGTTGGCCCGCGCCGAGGCTTTGGTCGTCGCTTCTGGGACTTTCGATTCGATGACATGTGTCATCAGTGCGGCCGTAGGGCATGACAGAAAGTCGCCTAACGGCTCAGACTGCTCGCTACGCCGCGAGAGCAGCGTCGATCTTGGCGTTTGCGATCTCGGCGTCGCCCTCCAATGCACCGACGTAGGTCGAGACCAGGGTCTCGACGCTGTGGCCGAGTCGGCTCGCTACCTCGCCCAGCGGCACGCCAGCGCGTAGCCACGTCGTGGCGGCCGCATGGCGGCAGTCGTAGACACGGATCGGCTTCCGGTCGACGGCGGTCATCGCACGACGAAGCGCACGCGACCAGTTCGATTGCGCTGGACGGGCGTCATTCCTCGTACGGAAGATCAGCGCGTCGTCGGCGAACTCGCCATCCTTGATCCAGTCTCGGAGCAGGGCGACCAGCTGCTGTGGGATCGGCACCGACCGCTCCCCCGTCTTCGGTTCGCCGGCTTCGTCCCAGTCGATGTCGGCCTCGACGACGTCGATCTGACCCCAGCCCTTCTTCGGCAGGACGAGGTACTTCGGACGGAGCATGACAACCTCCGACGGTCGCAGGCCCGCGTAGTACGCGACCGCTGTCATGACCTGGTACGTGCGGCTCGCCGGCTGGTGCGACCGAACGGCGGTGATCACTGCCGCCATCGTCGCCGGGTCCGGAAGGAGCCGAACGTCGACGGACCGCTGCTTCTTCGCCACCTTGCGGCGCCGACGACCACGAGGAGGGGGTGGCCAGGGGTCGGCTCCGATCACGTTCAGCTCGACCGCTCGACGGATGCACGAGTGCGCGGTCGTTCGGTACCGGTTCGCAACGTTCGCGGCGAGCGGCTTTCCAGCGAGGCCGAGCGCGAGCTGCTGCTCGACCTTCGCCATCAACTCGCGATCGAGGTCGTCGAGCGCTGGGCTCCACCTAGACAGCCACCGCTCGTTCGGATCGGCCGGGTCGATCACCGCGCCCGGCCGCAACGACGTGACGAGGTACCGGCGAATGTCGTCGGGTGGCGGCGAAGCGGACGGCGCTCGCACGAGCGGCACGAATCTCGAAAGCGCCTCGACCGCCGAGTTCCGCGTGCGGGGCTGCCACTCAGGCCACTGCTCCGCGAGCCACTGCCGAGTCCAGTTGTGGACCTGCTTCTGATCGGCCACCGGCTGCCATGAGATCGGTTCGCCCGTCTCGATGTCGAAGACCTCGACCTCGGCCTGGGCAATGAGCAGCTGCGACCGGTAGCGATCGGCCAGCGACCTCGTTCGGAACGAGCGGTTGCGCTCGTGTCCGTCGACGGACCATCTGACGAGCCAGGGCCGCTTGGCCTTGGGATGATCGCGCCGGTCCTGGATCGCCCAGATCCGGACATCCTGCATCGGTCGTACCATGTGTCCATGCCTCCCCGTCAGTCGCCTGCGGGCACCATCTGTCGCCAAATCGTACGGGGACACCACGGGGACGGCAATAGCCGCTTCAACACTCACCACCGCTGACCAGGGCTTTTAGAAGGTCAGACACACGGTTTCCTAAACCGTGTGTCGCATGTTCGAATCATGCCGGGGGCGCTACAGAAT
>CAZALT010000190.1:0-6498 GCA_964485515.1 uncultured Rhabdothermincola sp.
AGTCGCCGTAGCTGCCGACGAGCACGTCGAAGTCGACCTGGTCGTAGGCGAGGTAGGGATCGTTGCGACGCAGGTCCCAGGCGTAGCCGGTGGAGCGCAGGATGGGGCCGGTGACGCCGAGGGCCAGGCACTCCGCCGCGGTGATGATGCCGACCCCCTGGAGGCGCTCGCGCCAGATGGGCTGGCCGGTCATCAAGGTGTCGTACTCGTCCAACCGGGGCGGGAGCATCTCGAGGATCTCGAGCAGGTCGCCACGCCAGCCGTCGGGCAGGTCGGCGGCGACGCCACCCGGTCGGATGTAGTTGTGGTTCATGCGCAGGCCGGTGACCTTCTGCAGGAACCGCAGCACCACTTCGCGCTCGCGCCAGCCGTAGATCATCATCGACACGGCGCCGAGGTCCATGCCGTTGGTGGCGAGGAACAGCACGTGCGACGAGATGCGGTTGATCTCGGTCATGAGCATGCGGATCCACACCGCACGCTCGGGGACTTCGATCTCGAGGAGCTTCTCGACGCAGGTGGAGAACGCCAGCTCGCTGAACAGCGGAGCGGCGTAGTCCATGCGGGTGACGTTGGTGCAGCCTTGGAGGTAGGTGAGCTCTTCGCCCGTCCACTCCATGCCGGTGTGCAGGTAGCCGAGCACGGGCTTCGAGCGCAGCACCGTCTCGCCGCGCAGCTCGAGCATGAGCCGGAGCACCCCGTGCGTGCTGGGGTGCTGGGGACCCATGTTGATCATCATGGTCTCGTCGTCGGGTGCGCCCTCGAGCTCGGCTTCGAGCTCGATCACCTCGGCGTTGTCGACCTCGGTGCCCGACTCGGAGCGGTACAGCACGGCGCCGAGCTCGCGGAGCCGTTCGACGGCGGAGGTGACATCGGCCGGCTGGAGGGCCTGGAGTCCCTCGTCGGTGCGGGCGCTGATGTCGGCATCGGTGGGTGCGTGCTCGGCCATCAGCGTCCGACCGTCCTGGCATCTGCCTTGTTCTGGGCACCGGGCGCCTTGAACTGCACGGGGATGCGACCGGAGTCGTAGTCCTTGCGCAACGGGTGGCCGATCCAGTCCTCGGGGAGGAGGATGCGGGTGAGGTCGGGATGTCCGTCGAAGCCGATGCCGAACATGTCGTAGGTCTCGCGCTCGTGGCCCTCGCAACCGGGGTGGATGTGCGATATGGACGGCAGGCTCGGGTCGGACTCTGGCACCTGGACCCGCGCCCGCAGCCGCGACGCGTCGGCGTGGCGGATGAACGACAGCACGACCTCGAAGCGCTCGGGGGTGACCCCGGCGGGCAGGTTCGTGCGGCCGGGGTGGGTGAGGTAGTCGACACCCGTGAGGTCGAGGCACACGGTGTAGCCGTCGGCGTGCAGGTCCTCCACGAACTTCACGTGCTGCTCGCGCGACGGGTGGGCCACGACCTGGCCGAGGCTGACCGTGGTCGGCACGCCGTGGATGGGCTCGGGGCCCGGATCGACCGCGTCCTCGGCAGGGTGCTGCTCTGAGGGAAGCTCGGTGTCGTCCGGCGCCGTGGGCTCGTCAGCCATGGTCACCGGCTCCCGATGGTGACGCCGGTGAGCGTCTGTCCGTCGCGTTGCTCGATGACGAGCTGTGCACCCTCACCTGGCTTGCGCCGGGTGATCTCTCCAGACTGGATCTTCTCGTGGAGCGTGATGATGGCGTGCATCAGCGTCTCGGGGCCGGGCGGGCAGCCCGGTGCGTACACGTCGACCGGCACGATCTGGTCGACGCCCTGCACGATGGCGTAGTTGTTGAACATGCCGCCGCTCGACGCGCACACGCCCATGGAGATGACCCACTTGGGTTCCATCATCTGGTCGTAGATCTGGCGCAGGACCGGAGCCATCTTCTGCGACACGCGCCCGGCCACGATCATGAGGTCGGCCTGACGGGGAGACGCCCGGAAGACCTCCATGCCGAAGCGGGACAGGTCGTAGTGGGCGCCGCCGGTGCCCATCATCTCGATGGCGCAGCAGGCCAGGCCGAAGGTGGCCGGCATGACGCTGTGCGACTGGGCCCAGGCAACGAGGCTTCCGACCGTGCCGGTGAACGCGTTGTGCTGGAGGCCGGCGAACCCGTCGTGACGGAAGGTGCGCTGATCTTCGGGGACGAAACCTTCGGCCATCAGGCAGCTGCTCCCTGCTCGGTGACGCGGCCTTCGGTACCGACCCGACGGATGGTGGACGTGGCGGTGCGGTCGGGCGAGACCAGCTCGGTGCGACGGCCCCGCTTGGCCGGGCCCCAGTTCAGCGCACCGGCACCGACGAGGTAGACGAACGACTCGAACACGGCGGCGGAGAACACGATGATCGCCCCGAGCCCGAAGGCACCGAGGTCCTTGTAGGCCATGGCGAACGGGAAGAAGAAGATGATCTCGATGTCGAAGACGATGAAGATCATGGCCACGAGGAAGAACGTGACGGGAAACCGGCGCGACGGCTCACGTTCTGGCGTGATGCCGCACTCGTAGGGCGCGGTCTGGGCCGGTGTGGGGCGCGGCGGGACCAGCAGCTTCTGCACGACGCGGCTGATCACCGCGAAGAGCATCGCCAAGACCATCATGGCGAAGACCGGCAGGTACTGGCCCATGGGTGACCCCTATGCCTCTGCGGCCGCCGCGGCCGTGTCGGCTGCGGCGAAGTTGGCGTTGAGGATCTTCTCGCGCTGGTGCAGCACGGTGGCGAAGAACGCGAAGCCGATGAACGAGATCACGAAGTACAGCGCCGGGATGGCCCGGACGTTGCCGAGGTCGCGGACCAAGACCACGGACAGGACCGGGGCGTCGGGGTCGACGACGGGCAGCGGCGGCGCTTCACCGGCACGGGCCTCCTGCGGGATGACCTGCTGCACCTGCACGACGGCGTAGTGCGTGGGATGCATGAAGTTGAAGGTCTTGCCGAGTCGGTAGGTGATGCGGCACAGGACGTCGTCCGGTGCGAGGCTGCCACCGGAGGCATCCGGGCAGGACTCGGTGCGCTTCGGCTTGCCGCCGAACTCGAACACGTTGAGCTTCTTGTACTCGGTCGTGGCGCTGAAGAAGCCGGCCTCGACGAGCTGGGTGTCGGCGACGCCCTGGGCCTCGCCGGCCGCCGACGTGGGCACGATCCGCCAGCCGCTCATCTCGACGACGGCCTCGTCCATGGCGCCGTCGAGGATCTCGGGCTGTGCGCCCGCCAGGTCCGAGAGCACGAAGCCGTTGGGGAACTCTTCTTCGAGCTCGGGATGCGTGACGGTGATCTCCGCGGTCGACGGGAGCTGGTCGGGCTGGGGCAGCGACTCGAGCTTGTCGGTGAGCGGGGTGTTGCCCGACTCCTGGACGAAGACCTCGACGGGCTGCCACGACGGGTTCTGCCCACGAGGACCGTTGCCCGGAGGCTGGATCCACCAGAACGCCGACAGGGTGACCATCCAGCCGAAGAGGCCGGCGAAGGCGACGAGGAGGCCCAGACGGGCACCCATGTTGGTGGCGAGGATGAGGTAGATGGATCCGCCGAGCACGACCACGCCCACGAGGACGGAGAACACGCCACGCATGTGCGGGGTCCACGCGATGCCGGCGAACACGGCGTTGTACAGCGTTGCGAACTGCATGTCAGAGACTCCGCTCGTACTCGACGACGGCCTCGATCTGCTCAGGGGTGAGCATGACCTGGGCCGGATCCATCGGGAACACCTTGGGACCGGGCAGCAGTGGCGGGTTGACGTTCGGGTTCTCGCCGTAGCCCGGCATCATGCCGGCGCCGGACTGGCCCTGGACGCCGTAGACCTGCCCCTTGGTCGCACCGGTGGTGACGAAGGCGACCTGGCTCTCCGCGGTGGGGAAGTTGCGCAGCGAACGTCCGCCGATGAGGTTCCAGCCGAGGCCGCCGCCTCCGGGCTCCTCGGCCTGACCGAAGCTCCAGCCGCCGGTGTGGCACCGACCGCAAGACCCGGCGCCGCCAGCGAAGCCGGTGCTGTAGCCCATGTTGAAGATGGCTTCGCCCAAGGTCTTGTACTCGGCTCCGGGCAGCGAGCAGTTGCCGTCGGCGTCGGGACCGCAGGTGGCGTCGAGCTCCTGGGTGACCATCTCCTGCCACTCCTCGGCGGGTAGCTGGATGCTCTGGAGGTAGTCGATGACGTTGTCGATCTGCTGGCTCGTGAGCGGACCGCCACCCTCGGCGCCCCAGGCGGCCATGGGCGAGAAGGTGCGACCGTAGGTGATGATGAACTTCACCTCTTCACGCGAGTAGCGGTAGAGGACCGTGTCGAGCGCGGGGGCCTGCCAGTTGACCGACTCGATGAAGTCGCCGTTGCCGGCTGTGAGCGTGAAGGACGCGGCGCCGCCGGTGCCCTCGGGGCCGTGACAGCTGGCGCACTGGGCGCCTTCCACGTAGGTCTGCTCACCCTGGTGGATGAAGATCTCGTTGAAGTGCTCGACGGCGTTGTCCTGCCGGCCCGGCTCGGCGAGCCAGTACAGCGGGAGCGCGACGGCGATCACGCCGAGCAGCAGCAGGCCGAAGGCCAGCGTGCGGTCGAGGCGCTTGGTCTCGAGCTCTTCGTCGTCGTAGTAGGGCTTGCGGTTCGCGGCCAGCTCGACCTCGGCACCGACCTCTTTGCGGCCGGTGCGCATGTTGGCTGCGACCGCGACGATGAATCCGATGATGAGCAGCGCGGCGATGACGTAGCCGATCTGCTTCTGCACGTCGGCCAGGATGAGGCCGAGGACAACCGTGGGCATCAGTGACTGCCTCCGACGCAGTGGGGACCCGCGGCTTCCTGGCCAGTGGTGTTGGTACCGCTGGGGGGGCCGTTGACGACGGTTCCGGTATCGACGCTGAGCACACCACCGGAGACCTCGGTGGCGAAGCCGTCCATGCCGCGCGGGGCGGGACCGCCCTTGCGTTCACCGGCCTGGTTGTACTGGGAGCCGTGGCAGCCGCATTCGAACCACTGCGACGTGGCGCACGACGGCACGCGGCAGCCGAGGTGGGGGCACTTCTGGTAGAGCACGGCGATGCCGGCTTCGAGGCTGGGCAGGCGCGGGGCCGGATAGTTGGCCGGGGCCTTCTCCTTGGCGGAGTCCGGGTAGTTGGTGAGCCACATGCGGCCGTCGGCGAGGTACAAGAAGCCGTCGGCGTCGGCGATCTGCGCTTTGAGGTCGTCGACGGCGCCGACGCGGATCTTGGAGCCGAAGCCGCCCTTGGGGGTGGGCCACAGGAAGGCGATGACCGCGGCACCGAAGCTCGAAAGGCCGAGGGCGAACAGCACGACGATGCTGCGGTTGAAGAACTGCCGACGGGTGACGCCGATGGTCTCGGGGTCGGGCGGCACGTAGGGGGACAGGTCGGGGGCACCGGCGCTGACCAGCTCGGCCTCGCCCCGGCGCTCGAGCGCGGTGCTCTTCTCGACCTCGCGGCCGGTGGGGCCGTCAGCGGTGAGATCGACGGCCTCGCCGACGTCGCGCTTGATGGTCTCGCGCGAGAGCAGACCGGTGGCGTCGCCCTTGTCGCGCCGGCGGGCCGAGGCGAGGAGCGCGATGCCGGCCAACACGACGAGCACAGCGATGGCGATGTAGAAGACGGTCATGGTTGTGGCCTCCCTTGCAACGGAGTCCCAGCGGTCGTGGATGGTGAGGTGGTCGTGGTCACGGGCATCACAGCTCGAAGAACAGACCAGCGGTCCACGGGGCGACGAAGTTCTGGCCGGGTCCTCGGAAGAAGGAACCGATCATGGTGAGGACGAACCAGAACATCATGAAGATGGTGAACAGCGAGATGGCGAACTTGCGGTCCTCGGGCTTGTTGCTCTGGTTCCGGTCGATGTACGGGGCCAGGATCAGCAAGAAGATGCCCATGCCGGGGATGGTCACACCCGCGACCATCGGGTGGAACATGGTGAGCAGCTCCTGGAGGCCCAGGAAGTACCACGGCGCCTTGGACGGGTTCGGCGTCTGGTTCACGTTGGCCAGCTGGAGCAGCGGGGCGTTCACGAAGATCGAGAAGATGAGGGTGAACGCCGTGAGGATCAGCGCAGCGACGAACTCGGCGGCGAGCAGGTGCGGCCATACGTGGACCTTGTCGGTGGGGACGGCCTTGACGTCTTGGATGGAGCCGGCCTTGACGACGGTGAGCAGGCGCTGGGTATGACCACCCGGGCCGGTGGCGGTCGGGGCGGCGGGGGGCGCTGCGGTGGCGACCGCGCCGCCACCACCAGCTGCAGCCGCGGCCGGAGCGGCCTCGCCGGCAGCAGCCTTGGACTTGGCCGACTTGCTGCGCTCGAGCAGGTGGGCGGGGATCTTGCTGGCCGCGCCGCTGTCGGCCGCGGCCGGGGCATCGGCTGCGGGCGCGTCAGCTGCGGGCGCGTCGCCCTCAGCGGCCTTTGCTTCGGCCTTCTGGCGGGCAGCTTCAGCCCGCTTGCGGAGATGTTCGGGGATCTCGGTCATGTGAGTCGGCGATTCCTAGAGCGGACCTGAGATGCCACCGTCCTTGCGCACCCTCCAGAAGTGGATG
>CAZALT010000191.1:0-6431 GCA_964485515.1 uncultured Rhabdothermincola sp.
GGTTGGCTGGTCCGCATCTACGACCCCACCACTGGGACCGTGCACCGACCGTTAGAACTCGCCGACCCCTACGGCAAGCCCACCGCCACGACCGGCGTCACCAGCCCGTTCGGCTACACCGGCCAATACACCGACACCGAAACCGGCTACCAATACCTGAGAGCCCGCTACTACGACCCCACCACCGGCCAATTCCTGAGCCGGGATCCCGCTGTCGGGATTACTCGATTGGCGTACGGGTACACCTACGGCGATCCCCTCAATCACGCGGACCGCAACGGACTGTGGCCATTGGACGGCCTTTGCGTGCAGTCCAGCGGGGACGACGACTCCTGCAACAGCGTCTCGGATGACTTTCGGAACGATCATCCCGAGGTTGCGCAGCAGGTCACGGACTTCAGCGGCGGGGTCTTGGATGTGAACCCAATTACGGCTCCGCTGAACCTCGACCTAACCCCGAACTAGCACTGGTTCTTCGCATCGATGAGCATGTCGAACAAACGACTGCCAAGGCATGCCGATCAAGGTCATCATGTTCCCGAAGTCCTTGCCGAGAGCGCCGAACGCGCCGGAGTAGCCGAGCGAGCCAGCTGTCAACAGAGGGTGCTGAAAGCAAGCCGTCGATGAGACGCCACCCGGCGAATTCGCACAGCTTGAGTAGAGGCTTCCGGCCGCGGCAGCGTACGAGGCGTAGGTGAACGCTCCGCTCACCGTGAGACTGGATCCGGCGGCGACGGGCGCTCCCGAGACCGCGAATGGGACGAGGAGTGCTGTACCGGTGAGCCGTCCTCCCATCGCCGCCGCTGAGTCCCACGCCACGTTCCCGCCGCTGCCGGTGGTCAGGTTGAGGACATTCCTGCCGTTGCCGAGCGTGAGCCCGTCGCGAGGCCTACGGCTACCCCCCGCAGCCGAAGCGGCGTTTCTCGCCGGCCCCGCCGGCCTCGCCGGCGACGACTTCCCCATCCTGCGGCTCGCCCACGTCGACACCTTCACCGTCGTCCCCTGACAGCATCGGCCAGGGCGTAGGACCCGGCACCCCTCACGCCAGGTCCGGTCCGATCAGCCCTCGACGAGGGCGCGGAGGTTGACGAGGTTCCTTCGCCAGATCCACTCGAGGATCGGGCGGCTGACGACGGCACCGATCGGTCCGCCCAGCCACCACGGGAAGGTGAGCTGCTCGGTCCAGGTGAACAGGCTGGCGTGGCGGCCCCGTGGTGCGACGGTGAACACGCCGGTGCCGGTCACCGCGCCGACGTGACGGACGCCCATGGCGTGGGGTGGCTCCCACTCGGTGATCTCCATGCGGTCGGTCATACGGACGGGCCCGACGCTCGTGACGCAGTCGAAGGTCGTACCTTCCCCCGAACGCTTGTCGGAGGTGAAGGTGATGCTCGCCGCGTCCTCCATCCAGCGGACGTGGTCGGCCACGTCGGCCAGGACGTCCCACACGTCGGCTGGTGGGGCGTCGATCAAGGTTGCGACACGGATTCCGGACACGGCGCGATCGTACGCGGCCGAAGGCAGACATCACTACGCTGCGCCAGGAGTCGGAATCCGACGACGAGCACGCCCACGGGAGGCGACGATGGCCAAGGTCGATCTGATGCAGTTCGCAGCGGCAGAGACACCCGAAGGGGAGACGGCGATCAGCGCGGTCAAGGTGAACTGGAACGGCATGGTGCCGCCCACGCCGCTGGCCACGGGCGGCATCGCCGGCCTCGGTCGTGGGGAGTTCGCGCCCGAGCTCGAAGGGCCGCCGGCCGACGCCGTCATCGCCCCGGCGGACCCCGACGCCATGGTCACGTTCCCGTCCGCCCGCCAGATGGTGCTCGTGCTCACCGAGCACCGGCTGCTGGTCTGGTCGCTCGGGTTCTCGGGCAAGCCCAAGGACTACATCGGCGACGTGCCCCTCACGGCGATCACCGCGGTGGATCTCGGCGGCGGTGGCTTCGGCGACATCGTGCGCATCTCGATGGCGTCCACCGCGAAGGTCGACCTCGAGATCATGCGCGGCGAACCGGCCGAGGACTTCGTGGCCGCCCTGTCGGGCCGCATCTCACCGTCCGAGACGTGGACGGGCGACTTCCCGACCGGCCAGCAGCCGACCGGGGAGTAGCGAGCGCCTTTGAGCGAGCGGGCGGTCACGTCCGCCGGAAGGTCGACACGTGGGCGTGGCCGGCGGGATCGAACGGGGTGCCCTCCCAGTCGGACCACCGTGCCTCGAGGCGGAGGCCCTCGTCCTCGGCGAGGTGGTCGAGCTGGGCGGTGGTGAGGTAGCGCAGCACCCAGGGGCGGAGCCGGTTGCCCGATTCGGTGATCTCGATGTGCTGGCCGGTGATGGTCTGCGCGTGGGGGTCGAGCACCGAAGCCGTGAGCACCAGACGGTCGACGCCGATGGTCCGCACCGAGACGTCGTCGATCCGGTCCGGCGGGTCCGGTGCGACGATCGCCTCCACCACGAAGACGCCACCGGGACGCAGGACCCGGGCCACCTCACCGAGACAGGCGCGCTGGGTCGCCTCGGTGGTGAGGTTGAACAGCGTGTTGAACGTGGCGACCACGGCCGGCACCGAAGCCGGGCCGAACGGCAGCACCGCCATGTCGCCGCGGACGGGCGCGATCCCGGCGTTCCCGGCGATCTCTGCCGGTTCGCTCGGACGTCCGCTCCGGGTCGGTGCCATCTTGGCGCGCAGGACGCCGAGCATCGCAGCCGAGGCGTCGAGGCCGACCACCGTGGTGCCGGCCGCGGCGAGGGCGACGGCCACCCGGCCGGTGCCCACCCCGAGCTCGAGGACCGGCCCGGCCCCCACGAGGCGGTGGAGGTGGTGGGCGCAGCCTGCCGGATCCGGGAGGTCGGTGTACCAGTCGTCGTAGACGTCCGCGAACCCGTCCCCATAGGTCTCGGAGCGATAGCCGTCCATCGGCCCAGTGTGGCGCGCCACAATGGCGGGCGACGTCGAGGGGGACAGGTGGGCATCGAGGGTCGGGTGGAGTCGAGCGAGCAGGTCACGGCTACCGGCGCGCCCGGCGTGCCGTGGTCGGCCGAGGTCGCCGACGCCGACGCCAGCCCCGACGAGGTCGTCGACGTCCCGACGGCACCGGCGCCGCCCGCACCGCTCGTTCCTCTGACGATCTCCGACCTGCTCGACGGCGCCTACAACGCGGTCAAGCGCCGCCCCGCCCGGGTCCTCGGCGCCGTGGCCATCGTCGTGGTGCCCATCCGGCTGATCTCGGCCTACGCCTTCCGGCGCACGACGAGCGACGTCACGGCGTCCAACATCGTCAACAACATCGGCGGGATAGGCCGCCTCGACGACCTCGGTGGGATCGACCTGTTCCTCGCGCTCACGTCCTACCTCTTGAGCTCGCTCTCCCTGTTCTTCATCGGCGGGATCGTCGCCGCGTTCGTCGTGGCCTGGTTCGAGGGGATCGACCTCACCGCTGGGGCGGCGGTGAAGATGGTCCTGCGTCGGAGCGGCGCGCTCCTCGCCGCATGGGCCCTCCTCTTCCCGCTGAAGGCCGTGTCCGTGGTCTTCCTCGTGCTTCCGGTCGTGCTGGTCGTCTCGCTGTTCTGCCTCACTGCTCCCGTGATCCTCGTCGAGCGGGCCGGACCGATCACCGCCATCAAGCGGGCCGTGTCGCTCGCGTGGCGCCGCTACTTCGTGGTGCTGTGGGTCGTCGTGCTCTCGACCACCGTCGCCGTCCTCGGCTCCTTGATCCTGAGTCGGCTTCCGGTCTTCTTCGCCGACCTGCTCCCGTCGCCGTTCGACTGGATCGGCAACGCGGTCGTGCTCGCCGCCTCGGAGATCGTCACCGGCACGGCGCTCGCGGCCACGATGGTCCTGCTCTACTTCGACATCCGGGTCCGCACCGAAGGCTTCGATCTCGTCCACCGCCGAGTCGCCGCGTTCGAGGATCGCTGAGATGGATCTCGTCGCGTTCACCATCGCGTTCGCCGTCGCGGGTGGCCCCGCGGGTCCGCCGCCTGCCGACGAGTCGGTGGCCCGGGCCGACGAGATCCTGAGCCGCCCCGAGTTCGCGCCGCCCGAGCGGTCCCTGTTCCAGCGGGTGACCGACTGGATCGGGGAGCGGATCAGCGATCTGCTCACCAACCTGTTCGGCGGCGGGCAGGGATCGTTCTCCAGCTGGATCGTGCTGGGGTTGTGCGTGGCGGTGATCGGCGTCGTGATCTTCTTCGTGGTGCGATCGCTGCGGCGGGATCCACCGGTCGACCTCACGCCCGACGACGGGGAGGTCGTCCGCAGCTCGGCCGACTGGCGCACCGAGGCCGAACGCTTCGAGGCGGCCGGTTCGTGGAAGGCCGCGCTCCGGGCCCGCTACCGCGAGCTCATCGCCGAGCTCGTGGCGCGCGGCGTGGTCCGCGACGTGCCCGGGCGCACCACCGGCGAGTACCGCACCGAGGTGCGGCGGCGAGTGCCATCGGTGGCCGACGACTTCGATGTCGCCTCCGCGCTGTTCGACGCGGCCTGGTACGGCGATCTCCCCACCGGTGCCGACGAGAACCGCGCCTTTCGCGAGCGTTCCCGCCGGGTCGTCGCCGGCACCCGAGGTTCGCGCCAGCCCGAGCTCGTCGGGATCGGGCTCGTGGAGGTCCGGTCGTGACCGCCGTGGCCACCGGAGGACGCTCGGTCTCCTCGGGTGCACCTCGGCGCGGATCGAAGGCGCTGCCGTGGATCGTGGGGATCTGCGCACTCGGTCTCGTCGCCATCGTGGCGGGACGGCCCGGAGGTGGATCGAGCGGCATGCCCTTCGATCCAGCCTCGACCGATCCGAACGGGGCGAAGGCCCTCGTGCTCCTGCTCGAGGCGTTCGGTGCCGACGTCGACACCACGTCGAACCTCCCGTCCGACGAGACCGACGTCGCGTTCATGTTCACCGACGTGATCGCCGAGCCCGACCAGCGCGCCGTGCAGGACTGGATCGACGACGGCGGGGTGCTCGTCGTGGCCGATCCCTACAGCGTGTGGGCCCCCCTGCCCGCCGCCGGATCGAACACCTCCGGGTTCGGGTTGCAGCCCTCTGAGCTCGTGCCGGGGGATTGCGACATCGACTCGTTGCGCAGGCTGACCACGATCGAGCCCGGCGGGTACTCGGAGAGCTTCGAGCCGCCCCCCGACTCGCGCTCGTGCTTCACGAACTCCGACCTCGGTGACCTGCCCGGCCCGTTCGTCGTCGACCAGCCGGTGGGGCGTGGCCGCATCGTGTCGGTCGGTGGGCCGTTCGTCTTCGTCAACGAGTGGCTGGGCGAGGCGGACAACGCCGCGCTGGCCACCGACCTGCTCCTCACGCCGTCACCCAGATCTCGGGAGCCAGCCAGGTCGCGAGAGGAGGCAGGAGCGCTCCAGGTCGCCCTCCTCCAATACGGCGGCACGGGCGTCGACAACGACCGGTCGCTCACCGACACGATGAGCGCGGGCGCCAAGATCGCGCTCGTCCAACTGGCCTTCGCCTTCTTCGTCTACGCCTGGTACCGGGCTCGCCGGGTGGGGCGCCCCATCGTCGAGCCCCAGCCCGTCGCCCTCGCCGGCTCCGAGCTCGTCTCAGCCGTCGGACAGCTGCTCCAGCAGTCCGACGATCCCGACCGGTCGGCGCGGGCGCTGCGAGCCGATCTGCGTCGCCGCCTCGGCGAGCGGTTCGGGCTCGGCCCGCACGCCCCACCCGACGTGATCGCCGCCGTCGTCTCGGAGCGCACCGGCGTGGACCGCGACCGCCTGCTCGCCATCGTCGGCACCCGACCCGTCACGACCGACCGCGAGCTCGTCCAGCTTGCCGCCGCGATCGACGACCTTCGCAAGGAGATCCTCCATGGACCATGACCCCGACCAGACGAACCCGCCGTCGTCGATCCCGCCACCTCCGGTTCCGGTTCCGGCTCCACCTCCGCCGCCGCCGGCACCGGCACCGGCACCGGCTGCGGCTGCGGGTGACCTCATCGATGTCCGCGCCCCGATCACGGCCCTGCGCAGCGAGATCGCCAAGGTCGTCGTGGGCCAGGACGGCACGGTCAGCGGGATCATCGCCGCGCTGCTCGTGCGGGGCCACGTGCTGCTCGAGGGCGTCCCGGGCACGGCCAAGACCCTCATCGCCAAGGCGGTCGCCGCCGCGCTCGACCTCGAGTTCAAGCGCCTCCAGTTCACCCCCGACCTCATGCCCTCCGATGTGGTCGGTCAGGTCATCTTCGACTCGCAGGCGTCGTCGTTCCGGTTCCGCGAGGGCCCGGTGTTCACCAACTTGCTCCTGGCCGACGAGATCAACCGCACACCGCCCAAGGCGCAGGCGTCGTTGCTCGAGTCGATGGAGGAGCGCCAGGTGTCCATCGAGGGGACCACCCACCCGCTGCCCGAGCCCTTCATCGTGGTCGCCACGCAGAACCCGGTCGAGTACGAAGGCACGTACCCGCTTCCCGAGGC
>CAZALT010000192.1:0-6411 GCA_964485515.1 uncultured Rhabdothermincola sp.
CGTCGTTGATCGGCGTGCCGATGAAGATGATGTTCTCCTTCAGCAGCTTCGAGTAGAGGTCGTAGCCACGCTCGCCACGGTTGGTCTGCTCGATGACCGTGGGGACCAGGTAGCTCTGCGGAGCGATCATTCGCTGTCCTCTGCGTCTTCTTCGGTGGTGGTTTCGGCTTCGTCTTCGAGCTCTTCGACGAGCTCGTCGAGGGCTTCTTCGACGACCTCGTCGATGAGGTCGTCGTCATCTTCGGCGATGACGAGGTCGGCGCGGTCGATGGTCTTGCCGTCCTCGTCGACGATCTCGACGCTATCGACCAACCAGTCGAGTGCCTTGCGCTTTGCGATGTCGGTCTTGATGGCCGACACCTGATCGGCCTTCTCGAACTGCTTGCGCACCTTGTCGACGCTCATCTGGAGGCGCTCGGCGACCTGCTCGTACTCGACCCGGAGGTCGTCCTCGGTGGCCTCGATGGCCTCGGCGACCGCCACGGCCCGCAGGGCGAGATCGACCTTGGCCGACAGTGCTGCGGTGTCCTTGAGCTCGTCGAGGAGCTGCTCTTGGGAGCGACCGGTGGCACCGAGCCACTGCTCGAGACCCATGCCCTGTGCCTGGAGCCGCATGCCCAGGTCGTTGAGGCGCTCCTGCATCTCGGAGGTGACGAGCGCCTCGGGCACCTCGTCCTCGACGAGGTCGGCGAGGGCTTCGCCGACCTTCTCGCGCAGCGCCATGCTGGCCTGCATCTTGCGCACGGAGGCCATGCGCTCGATGAGGTCGTCGCGCAGCTCGGCGAGCGTCTCGAACTCGGAGGCCTCCTTGGCGAAGTCGTCGTCGGCGTCGGGCAGCACCCGCTCCTTGACCTCCTTCACGGAGATCTCGAAGTGCAGCGAGGGCTCGTTGGGATCGGCGGGGTGATCGGCGTCGAAGGACAGCTCGTCGCCGGCCGATGCGCCGGTGAGGTGCTCGTCGAGCTCGGGCACGATGAGCCCGGCACCCACCTGGTACGAGTAGTCGTCGGCGCTCAGGCCGTCGAGCAGCTCGTCGTCTTGCGAGCCCGCGATGTCGATGGTGACGAAGTCGTCGGCGGCGGCGGCACGCTCGACCACGACGAGCTCGCCCTGCTGGGTGCGGAGGCGATCGATCTGGGCGTCGATCTCCTCGTCGCTCGGGATGGGCGACGCGATGGTGACCTTCAAGCCGGCGTAGCCCGGCACGATGACGGTGGGGCGGATCTCGACGACGGCGTCGAACACGATGGGCCCGTCGGCCTCACCGCTGGTGATGTCGATCTCCGGGGCGGCGATGACATCGACGTCGTGCTCACGCACCGCCGACGCGTAGTACTCGGGCAGCGCGTCGTTGAGCGCCTGGCCACGAGCGGCATCGCTGCCGATGCGCGCTTCGAGCACGCGACGGGGCGCCTTGCCCGGACGGAAGCCCGGGATGTTGACCTCGCGTGCGATCTTGCGGAAGGCATCGTCGATGGCGGATTCGAACTCCGCCTCTTCGACCTCGACGGACAGCTTGACCTTGTTGCCCTCGAGGGGCTCGACAGTTGTTTTCACAGTCCGGCGAGTGTAACGGGTCGTTTCGCACTCACTCGCGTCGGTCGCTTCGCTCCCTCGCTCCGGTCGAGCACACCACGATCCGTCGGGCCACCTCGCCTCCGGCTCGTCTCTGACGGGGCTCCGCCCCCGAACCCCGCCGGTGGCTCTCACTGGCCAAGTCGACCTGTGGTGGGACTCAGTCCGAAGGCGTTTCGGGGAGCTTGCCGTTGAACCTTCGGTACAGGTCGTACATCTCTTTGCACTTCTGGCAGACGGGCAGCTGGCGGGGGTCGCGGGCGGGAACCCAGACGTGACCGCACAGCGCCTCGATGGGCGTGCCGGAGATGCGCGCCTCGAGGACCTTGGCCTGGGCATCCTCGCCCTTCTTGACCTTCACGATGTGCGCGACGTGGGCATCGTCGTCTTCGAGCTCGGGATCGGACGGCTGGATGGTGACGTCGGGGCGCACCAGGGTGCTGATGCCTCCACCCTCGTCGCCTGTCCCCGGCACCTCGACACCGGCGACGATCTCGGTCTCCATCTCGGCGGGGTGGTTCGCGGCGGTGTCCATCACGACTCCTTCTCGGCCTGTTCCTTGGCCCAGCGGTAGTCGGCCTTGCCGGCGGGCGAGCGCACGAGCTTGTCGCGGTAGACGAAGCACTTCGGGAACTTGTAGCGGGCGATGTGCTTCGCGCACTCCTCGAGCAGGCTCGCCTCGTCGAGCGTGACCCCCTCACGCGCCTGGACCACGGCGACGACCTCGGCCCCCCACCGCTCGGACGGACGACCGACGACGATGACGTCGTAGACGTCGGGGTGCTCGGCGACAGCCCGCTCGACCTCCTCGGCGAAGATCTTCTCGCCCCCGGAGTTGATGGTGACCGAGTCGCGACCCAACAGCTCGATCTCGCCGGTGTCCTGCAGGCGGGCCCGGTCGCCGGGCACCGAGTAGCGCACGCCGTCGATGACCGGGAACGTGCGACCGGTCTTGTCGGCGTCGCCGAGGTAGCCGAGCGGGACGTAGCCGCGCTGGGCAAGCCAACCGATCTGGTCCTCGCCGACCTCGAGACGCCGGGTGAGATCCTCATCGAGCACGACCGTGTCGGCGCTCGGCTCGAACGACCCGGTGGAGGCCTTCTCCCCCGCCACCGAGTAGTGCTGCATCTGGATGCCGGTCTCAGAAGATCCGACGGCGTCCATCACCAAGATGTTGGGCAGCACCGTGAGGAAGCGGTCCTTGATGCCGGGTGTGAGCGGCGCACCTCCGTTGGTCACCGCGGCGAGCGACAGCTCGTAGTCGTCGCCATTGGCCTCGAGCTCGTCGATCAGCGGGCGGGCGATGGCGTCGCCCACCAGTGGAAGCGAGATCGCCTTCTCCTCAGCACACACCGTGAGCGCGTCGACGGGGTCGAGCTTGGTGTTGTCGCTCGGCAGGATGATGGCGCCGCCGTTGGTGATGGCGTGCGACATGCCCCACTGCGCGGCGCCGTGCATGAACGGCGGGATCATGAGGATCCGCATGCCGCCACCGCCGTTGACCGCCGCCGCGGCGACCTCGTCGTAGGAGGTCATCGGCTCGGTGGCGCCGAAGGGACGGCCCCCCATGGCCTGGATGAAGATGTCGTCGTGACGCCACAGCACGCCCTTGGGCATGCCGGTGGTGCCACCGGTGTAGAGGATGTAGAGGTCGTCGGGCGACGGCTCGGTGTCGGGATGCTCGGGTGACGACGCGGCGAGGACCTCCTCGTAGGCGACTGCACCGTCGAGCAGCGGGTTGCCCGACTCGTCGTCGACCTGGATGAGCACCTGGAGATCGGGGAGCTGGTCACGCACCGCAGCGACGCGATCGGCGAAGTCGGAGTGGAAGATGAGGGCCTTGGCCTTCGAGTCACGCAAGAGGTAGACGAGCTCTTCCTCGACGTAGCGGTAGTTGACGTTGAAGGAGGCGACCCGGGCTCGATAGCCGGCGTACATCCCCTCGACGTACTCGTTGCCGTTGCGCAGGTAGAGGCCGATGTGGTCCTGATGGGACTCGTGGCCTGCAAGGCCGGTGCGATCCGACTTCGCACCTAGCCCCTGGGCCACCAGGTAGTTCGCCAACCGGTTGACCCGCTCGTTCATCTGCCCGAACGTGACGCGGCGATCGCGCCAGATGAGCACCTCCTGATCCGGGACCGCGTGCGCCACGGTGTCCAGAACGGTGCTGAGGTTGAAGCCGGTGAAGCCGTTGGTCATGACCCGGACCCTATCGCCCGTGACCAACGTCATTCAGCTCGGTGGGTTCGCGTTCGGCGAACTGAATCGTGCGTTCAGCGGGGCCTGTCGACACCCAGGAGCGGATCAGCCGAACTTGGCGTCGTACTTCGCCAGCATCGCCGCGATGGCCTGCCGAGCGACCGGTGCACCCGGGCGGAAGGTGCCGTCGCTGTATCCGGTGGCGAGCTGGTTCTTGGCGAGCCAGGTGATCGACTCGGCGAAGGGATGCGTGGAGGAGACATCCCTGAAGCCCGACGTGCCTTGGACCGGGGGCGAGCCGGCGAGCTTGTGCAGGAAGCTGGCGAGCGCCTGTCGGGTGACCGAAGCGGTGGGCTTGAACGTGCCGTCCGAGAACCCCTTGGCGATCTCCTGCTCGACCATCCACCGGATGGCGTCGTAGAACGCGTGGCCGGGCTTCACGTCCGAGAACGACGGACCGCCTGCCTTCGGCGAGCCGGAGTACTTCCAGAGGAACGAAGCTGCGGCCTGACGAGACACGGAGTTGCTCGGCCGGAAGGAGTTGTCGGCGAAGCCCTCGGCGATCATCTCGGCCGACAGCCAGTCGATCTGCGATCGGAACGCGTGGTTGGCCGACACGTCCTTGAAGCCGGTCCACGTGCCCATGTCGACCGGCCCCGTGGAGTACGCGGTGGTCGACGTGCCGAGCGGTGACTTCATCACCAGGTAGATGTACCGGGAGCCGCTGGCCAGCACCGAGGTGCGCAGGTTGTAGGTGTTCACCCCCGGAGCGACGGGGACGTCGCTCTCGATCTTGGTGCGGTTCGATCCGGCCCGGTCGGTGTCGAGGTAGATGTCGACCGTCGTGCCTTCGATCCACGCCTTGTCCTCGAAGCGCACCGCGAAGTTGGGCTTGCCGCGGTCGTTGCGGGCCAGGCGGATGGAGTCGAGCTGGAAGCCGCGCCCGCCGGCGTCTTCGTGGGGATCCCAGCGGAACTTGTACACCCAGGGATAGGCGGGCGGGCCGAACCCCGTCGGGGTCGGATCGGAGTCGTCCTCGATGTCGCCCGGCGGATCCGAGTGCAGGTCGACGGTCATCGTGTGCCACTTGCTGGTCTCGACGAGCATGTCCTGGCTGTCGTGGTAACGGCCGGCCTTGCCCGGCTCGTCGTCGACCCACAGGATGCGGGCCATGGTTCCACCACCCGCACCGGCGCCGAGGTCGAAGGCGCCGTCGAGCCGATAACGGACGGAGTAGCGGTGGTAGAGGCGGGCGTCGATGCGGGTCGGGACGGCCACCTCGACGATCGGGTCGCCGGGCGCCGCCGAGCCCTTCGAGTTGGCGGAGAGGATGCCGCCGTTGACGTTCAGCGGGTTGCCCGGCCCGAGGTTGAACCAGCCCGAGACGTCGGTTGCCTGCGAGAAGTCCCACGCGTCGCCGCGCACCACGGTGGCCCAGTCGTCGCCGCCCGCCATGTCGGGATCGATCACGACCGGCCGAGGCTTCGGGTTGATGGTCAGGGTCTGCGAGTAGTCGGACTTCGTGCCGTTCTTCACCGTGTAGAAGCGGTAGGTGCCGGGCGGGAACGCGCTGCTGTTGAACGTCGCCGTGCCGTTCGCTCCGATGGGACCGGCGAACTTGGCTGCCGTCGCGGCGCTGACGTTGTTCGACTGGTTGGCGTCCATGTCCCACCACACCTCGTCGGCTCCGTCGGGGCCGACGTTGACCGTCGTCGTGCCGGAGGGCTTGTAGACGCGGAACCAGTCGATCTTCTGCTGAAGCACCTCATTGGCGTAGGCGTTGGTGAGCAGGTCGATCGTGCCCACCGGCCGGTTCCAGGCATGGGTCTGGGTGGTGAGGGGACCAGGGGGAAGGTCCATCGGATGGAAGTCGTAGGTGTTCCAGCCCTCCTTCACCGTGAACTGCCGGTTGTTCTCGCACTTGATGCGACCGTCGAGGAGGCAGTCGGCCCACCGGATGTTCGCGACGCTCTCGCGCGGTGAGTACATGCGAAACGAGATGCGCGAGTAGGTCGTGGGCGGAAGCGGACGGGAGAAGGCGTCGTCAGCCGCCGGCGGGTAGCTCCGGGTCTGGAGCAGACGGAAGAAGGTCTGGCCCGCACCGTTGATGACGAGGTGTCCGCCCGACACCGAGACGTTCGTGCCGGGGTTCCACAAGCCGGGCAGGTTGCCGTAGTCCGAGGTGTCGGAGAAGTCCCACGGGTTCGCCCACTTGTCCGAGCGGTAGTCGGGTGCCTCGCCGATCGTCGACGCCGACACGATCGTCGGCGTCGAAGCAGACGCCGGAGCGACCGGAGCGCCGACGAACACAGCCACGAGCACCGCGGCGGCAGCGGCGAAGGCCACGAGACGCTTCATGTGGCGAGCCCTCCCCATCGGTGACGGCTCGTGCAGGCCGGAGGCGTGGAAGTGGACGGGTCGGGAGACGGACACGTCAGAGTCATCGGCAATTTCGTAGTCGCGCTCCAGCAGTTGTTCCATGCGGCACCACAACGATCCTCGAGAGGTGCCGCGCTGTCACGTCGCTGGAGCTAGCTTGCCGGACAGAAACGCACCCCTTCACCCAGGAGCCCCTGCATGACCCTCGGCCCGGTACAACTCATGGTCATCGTCTTCGACGAGCCCCGCTTCGACGGC
>CAZALT010000193.1:0-6366 GCA_964485515.1 uncultured Rhabdothermincola sp.
CCGAAATTGCGTCGATCTCGGTCGATCCCCGGCACCGATCTACGCAATTTCGAGGTGATAAGCAGAGACCGCCGAAATTGCGTCGATCTCGGTCGATCCCCGGCACCGATCTACGCAATTTCGAGGAGACAAGGGAGAGGTTGGCCATGACCGTCGGAGAATCGTCGTCCCTCGGACCCATCCTGAGCGACGAGGAGCTCACCACTGCGACCGACGGTGCTCTCGCCGCTGAGCTCGCCCGTCGCGCCGGTCGTCTCCTGCTGGACCTGCGCGCCCGCTTCGAGGCCGACGACGTCGACCCCAAGGTCCGCAAGGATGAGGGCGACCGGCTCGCCAACGAGCTGCTGCTCGCCGCGCTGGGCCGGTTCCGACCCGACGACGCCGTGCTCTCCGAGGAAGCCAAGGACGACCTCGTCCGGCTCGAAGCCGACCGGGTCTGGATCATCGACCCGCTCGACGGCACCCGCGAGTTCAGCGAGACGGGCCGCACGGATTGGGCCGTGCACGTGGCGCTGACCGAAGGGGGCGTGCCCACCGCCGGTGCCGTGGCGCTCCCCGCCGCCGACGAGGTGCTCGGCACCGACCCCGCCGTCGTGCCGCCCTACCCCCACGACGGTCGGATCCGCCTCGTCGTCAGCCGCACACGTCCGCCCGCGGCTGCGACCTTCCTGGCCGACGAGCTCGAGGCCGAGCTCATCCCGATGGGCTCCGCCGGCGCCAAGGCCATGGCCGTCGTGCTCGGTGAGGTCGACGTCTACGCCCACAGCGGCGGCCAGTACGAGTGGGACTCCTGCGCACCGGTCGCGGTCGCCACCGCCGCAGGTCTGCACTGCTCCCGACTCGATGGGTCACCGTTGAGGTACAACGAGCCCGACCCCTACCTGCCGGACCTGCTCATCTGCCGACCCGGACTCGCGGACAAGGTCCTCGCCGCCCTCGCCGACTTCGAGGCCTGAACCGCCAAGGGCCCTCCACCTGCTCGAACCCGAGTCGCCGAGGCGTTCGATGAGTCCCGCAGATGGGTTGCAGTGGGCGCGTCGTCGGGCGGCCCAAGGCGCCACCGCAGACGCCGTGTTCATCCTCGGGGACGGCGGCGGCGGCGGGGACGGGGACGACGACGGGGACGGCGGCGGCGGCGGCGGCGGCGGCGGCGGCGGCGACGATCGTCGAGCCGCCTATACCGTCCACATCAGTAGAGGTCCTTGGCGTAGCGCTTCGCCGTCACCATCTGCTTGACGTAGGCCGCGGCCCGCTCTTCGCCGATGCCGCCGTGATGGGCGATCACGTCGCGCAGGGCGATGTCCACATCACGAGCCATGCGGGAGGCATCCCCGCAGACGTAGACGTGAGCGCCCTCCTCGAGCCACTTCCACAGGACCGCTCCGTGCTCCCGCATCCGGTGCTGCACGTAGACCCGCTGGCGCTGGTCGCGCGAGAAGGCGACATCGAGGCGATCGAGCGTCCCGTCGGCGCGGAGCGCGTCGATCTCGCGCTCGTAGAGGAAGTCGTCCTCGCGTGTCTGGTCCCCGAAGAAGAGCCAGTTCCTCCCGGCATCGCCCCGTGCTCGGCGGTGGGTGAGGAAGCTCATGAACGGGGCCACACCGGTGCCGGGGCCGATCATCACGGCCGCCACGTCCGGATCCACAGGCGGCCGGAAGTGGGTCGAGCGCTGGACGAAGACCGGCACCTCGGTGCCGAAGGGGGCGTCGGCGAGGAAGCTCGACGCCACCCCTTGACGCCGTTGCCCGTGGAGGTTCTCGTACCGGACGATCGACACGGTGAGGCGGACCCGATCGGGCTCGACGAGCGGGCTGGACGAGATCGAGTAGAAGCGGGGCTGAAGCCTTCCGAGCGTGTCGACCCAGTCCTGGGCGGTCGCCGCCACCGGGTGCTCGTGGAGCAGGTCGATGGCTTGACGTTGCCACGCCCACTTCTCCCGCTCCACGCGGTTGTCGGGCCGCAGGAGCGTCGTCAGCTGACGATCCCCGGTCCGGTCGACGACGAAGCGGAGGAGCCGCTTGGACAGCTGCGCGATCTCGAGATGGCGGGTGAGCGCCTCGCCGAAGGTGGCGAGGCCGTGGTCACGCACATCGACCACCTCCGACGGGTCGATCCCCGTGGCGAGGATCCACTCGTCGACGAGCAGGCCGTCGTTGGTGGGCAGGACACCGAGGGCGTCGCCGGCTTCGTAAGGGAGGGCGTGTGCGCTCGTGTCGATGACGAGCTCCCGCACCTCCTTCGCGCTGCCGGGACCGCTCAGCAGGCGGTTGCCGACGATCTCGGCGGGCAGCGCCGTGTCCTTCGACGTGCCGATGGTGCCCGTTGCCGCCCGGGTCGCCGCGACGCCCGCCGGCCCCGGATGCACGGCGACTCGAACACCGGACGCGGATGTCGCCGCGACCATGACCTCGCTCGGTCCGTCCCCTGCGGTGCGCCCTCCCCCCGCGGCCGTGCCACCCGGCGGCGAGGACCACGTGGCTCCGCCGTCGCCGTTCCCGCCAGGCCCCTCGTCGTCGGACGCGTCCGTGGCGAGGGTGCGCTCGGCCCCCTCTGAAACCTCCGAAGAGACCCCCGCGGGCCCTGCCAGGTCGGATCGCAGCACGCTCGTCAGCGCATCGAGCCACTCGGCGACATCCAGGTCGTAGTCGGGCTCGCAGTCGACGCGTGCCAGCAGGCGGGATCCGCCGAGCTCGGCGAGACGCTGGTCGAGGCGACGGCCGTGGCCGCAGAAGTCGGCGTAGTTCGAGTCGCCCAGGCCGAGGACGGCGAATCGGAGATCGGGTGGCAGCTTCGCGCCGGCCGCCGACAGCTCCACCCACAGGCCTTCCCCGTTCGACGGCGCTTCGCCGTCGCCGAACGTGCTGGAGATCACGATCAGGTCGCAACGCTCGGGAAGGTCGGCGAGGGACTGGTCGTCCATCTCCCGGTGCAGCAGCGGTCCACCGAGGCTACGGATCTGCTCGGCGACGCGAACGGCAACCCCTTCGGCGTTGCCGGTCTGCGACGCCCACAGGACGACCACCTGGCGCCCGACGGGCCCGAACTCGTTGCGCGCCGGGGTCGTCGCTCCGTGCGCCGTCTCGTGCGCCGTCTCGATGCCGGACCGGCTGAAGACTCCGGCCAGCAGCCCGTTCACCCAATCGACCGCCTCGGCGTCGAAGGGCGCCCCGAGCGGAACCACCGGGACATCGTCCACGGGTGGCACGGCCCGAAGACCGGCGACGAACCCCGCGAGGTAGCGGTGTTCGCTGACACCGAGACCCGGCACGGTGAGCGTCGCCAGCAGCCGGTCGAAGGCATCGATCCGCTCGACGGCATCGGGCCGTGAGACCTCTGGCCGTGAGACCTCTGTCCGTGAGACATCGGCAACGCCGGCAAGCCCCGAACGCTCCGGGCCGTCGGCGATGATCGGCTCCGCCACGTGCACCTTCGTGAGCGACACGGCGCACACCTTGAACTCGGGTTGGAACGAGATCGGGTCGACGGCGTCGCTCGTCACCGCGTTGACCGTGGTGTCGTCCTCACCGTAGAGATCGTTCCAGTGGAACGGGGCGAAGCAGCACCCCGGCTGGACGCGGTCGGTGACGACGGCGGGCAGCACGGCACGCCCACGGCGCGACACGATCTCGACCGGGTCGCCGTCGACGACGTCGAGCACCACGGCATCTTCGGGGTGCACCTCGACGAATGGACCGGGGTCGAGCTTGTTGAGCTTGTCGACCTTGCCGGTCTTGGTGAGCGTGTGCCACTGGTGCTGCACGCGGCCGGTGTTGAGCACGAACGGGCGGTCGTCGTCGGGCATCTCGGCCGGGGCGACGTGGGGGCGGGGATGGAACTGCGCCCGTCCTGACGGGGTGGCGAACGCCAGCTCGGGAAGGCTGCCCTCAGCTGCTTCCCGAAGATGCTGGCTGACACCGTCGTTCAGGTAGCGGATGGGGTTGCGGGCCGGGCCATCCGACGCTGCGGCCGGCCACTGCACGGGCGTCTCACGGAGGCGGTCGTAGGTGATCCCCCGCAGGTCGTAGCCCGTCGCCGGGTTCCACGCCTGGCGCAGCTCGAGGAAGATCTCCTCGGCGCTGGCGTAGGTGAAGGCCTCGGCGTAACCCATCGCACACGCGACCCGAGCGATGAGGTCCCAGTCGGCGATGGCGTCGCCCGGCGGATCGGCGGCGGCCGGCGCCAGGGTGAGGTTCCGCTCCGAGTTGATCATCACGCCGTCGGCCTCCGACCACATCGCCGCGGGGAGCAGGACGTCGGCGTAGCGGTTGGTCTCGGTCTCGAGGAAGGCGTCCTGGGCGATCACGAGCTCGGCGGCCTCGAGACCGGCGATGACGTTCGACCGGTTCGCGACGGAGGCGACCGGGTTCGTGCAGATGACCCAGCAGGCCTTGACCTCGCCGGCAGCCATGCGTTCGAACAGGTCGACGGTGCCCGAGCCGCCCGGCACGCGCACCGTGCCGGCGGGGATCCCCCAGAGTTCCTCCACGAAGGCCCGGTCGGCGTCGACCAGGGTCGACCGCTGGCCCGGCAGGCCCGGACCCATGTAGCCCATCTCCCGGCCGCCCATGGCGTTGGGCTGTCCGGTCAGCGAGAACGGTCCGGCCCCCGGACGGCAGATGGCACCGAGCGCCAGGTGGAGGTTGCAGATGGCGTTCGTGTTCCAGGTGCCGTGGGTGCTCTGGTTGAGCCCCATCGTCCAACACGTCATGACGTTCGGCGTGGCGCCGATCCAGCTCGCTGCGGTGCGCAGGTCCTCCACGGAGATGCCGGTCACCTCAGCGACGACCGAGGGCGGGTAGTCGGCGAGCAGCGGACCCATCTCGTCCCAGCCCTGGGTGTGGTCGGCGATGAACTGCTCGTCGATCTGCCCATCGACCACGAGCAGGTGGAGCAGGCCGTTGAGCAGGGCCAGGTCGGTTCCGGGCCGAACCGAAAGGTGCAGGTCGGCCTTGTCGGCGGTGGCCGAACGCCGGGGGTCGACGACGATGAGCTTCGCTCCCTGCCGCACCCGATCCATCATCCGAAGGAAGAGGATCGGGTGGCAGTCGGCCATGTTCGAGCCGATGACGAGGAACACCTCCGCGTGGTCGAAGTCGTCGTAGGACCCGGGCGGTCCGTCGGCGCCGAGCGAGAGCTTGTAGCCGGCTCCGGCCGATGCCATGCAGAGACGGGAGTTCGATTCGATCTGGTTGGTGCCGACGAAGCCCTTGGCCAGCTTGTTCGACAGGTACTGGGCTTCCAGCGTCATCTGACCGGACACGTAGAACGAGACCGCATCAGGGCCGTGCTCGTCGATGATGGTCCGCAGGCGCTGAGCGGTGTGGGCGATCGCTTCGTCGAGGGGGGTCGGTGCGGGCTCGGCATCGCGCTCGGTTCGCACGAGCGCCGTCGCCAGACGACCCGGCGCGGCCAGCATCTCGGCGCTGGTTGCGCCCTTCGTGCAGAGCCGCCCGCGGTTGGCGGGGTGATCGGGATCGCCCGCCGCCTTGACGACGCGCCGGGCGCCGTCGTCGTCCTGGTCGATGTGGAGGACCATGCCGCAGCCGACGCCGCAGTACGAGCACACCGACTTCATGGTCTCGGGCGCGGGACGACCCACCGAGGGCGAACCCACCGGCACCGCTCCTGTTCCCGTCGCGACCGTCATGTGCGTGTGGGACTCCTCAGGCTGCGTCGCTCGTGGCGTCCGCCTGAGCGGCGGAGAGCGGGGAATCCGCCTGAGCGGCCGAGAGCGGGAGACGACAAGACCCGAGCTCGATCACCCCGTCGACGATGCGCACGGCGTACGACGACACCCGGACGTCGGTGTCGTCGACGCACTGTCCGGTCCGGAGGTCGAAGCGCTGCTTGTAGAGCGGCGACGCCACGGTGGGGATGCCGTCGACATCGCCCACGATGCCCCGGCTCAACACGCTGGCCCCGCTGAAGGGATCCACGTTGGCGATGGCGAAGAGGTCGCCGGTCTGGAGGAGGAAGACCGCGACCGCCTCGCCATCGACCAAGGCGGCGACACCCCGGTTCGGCGTGAGCCGCTCGACCGGGCAGATAGAGATCCAGGCGACGTCGACGTCTCCGGCTGGGATCATCTCGATGAGGGTCATCACACGGGCTCCGGGATTCGTTGGCCCCGCAACCGCACATGGGTCACGGAGGGGTCGGGTTCGTCGGTGTTCACGAAGGAGACGAAGCGGGCCGTCCGCTCCGGGTCGGCGAGGGTCTCGGTCCACTCGCAGCGGTAGGCGTCGACGTGGCGGACCATGTCGGCTTCGAGCTCGGCGGCGATGCCGAGCTCGTCGTCCATGACGACCCGACGGACGAAGTCGATGCCGCCGGGGAGCTTGCGCTGCCACGGCGCGGTGCGCTCGA
>CAZALT010000194.1:0-6338 GCA_964485515.1 uncultured Rhabdothermincola sp.
TGGCGCGGACCATGCCGCCGTAGAAGAACGCCAGGCCCGGTGTCATGAACAGCACGAGGGCTGACGACACCAGGACCCAGGCGATATCTCCTGAATCAAGGTTGGATACGACTTCGGCTTCCATGTGATCCTTCCGTTGCTGGTAGCAGGTGCTTGGGGGAGGCGAAGGTCTCCCTCAGGTTCCCGGACAGCATGAAGGGGTCAGATTTCGTGGATGTTTCGTCAGAAGCGAGACATCGGGAACGCACTGTGACCGGTGCATGTCACAAATCTGAACGGTTTCTGTCTCCGGCTGCGGTGCGGGCGAGCCGCCCCGGTACCGGTCAGACGTCGAGACCGAGGAGCGCTTCGATCTCGCGATCGGGCACCGGACGACCGAGCAGGAAGCCCTGGGCGTACTCGCAGCCGATGCGCTCGAGCGCCGCGAGCTGCTCGGGCGTCTCGACGCCCTCAGCCACCGCTTGCAACCCGAGGGTGTGGGCCAGGTTCACCACGGCCTCCACGATGGCGGCGTCGCTGGCATCGTCGACCATGTCGCCCACGAACGTGCGGTCGACCTTCAAGAGATCGACCGGGAACGTGCGGAGGTAGCTGAGCGAGGAGTAGCCGGTGCCGAAGTCGTCGATCGCGATCTCCACCCCGAGATCTTTGAGTCGGCTCAAGGTTGCCGCAGACATCTCGACATCGTGCATGACCACGCTCTCGGTGATCTCCAGCGTGAGGCGCGCCGGGTCGATGCCCGTGCGGGTCAAGATGGCCGCGACGTCGTCGGCGAGACCGAGGAACGAGAGCTGCCGTCCCGAGATGTTGACCGCGACCTTGAACGGGAGGTCTTCGCGGCGCGAGGCGAGCCATCGCTGCACCTGGTGACATGCCTGTTCGAGGACCCAACGGCCGATGGGGACGATGAGCCCCGTGTCCTCCGCGACGGCGATGAACTCGCCCGGGAGCAGGAGACCTCGTTCGGGGTGCTCCCAGCGGACGAGCGCCTCGACCCCGGCGAGCTCACCCGTGGCCACCGAGAAGATCGGCTGGTAGAAGACCCGCAGCTCGTGGCGTTCGATCGCCCGGCGCAGGGTGTTGTCGATGTCGAGGCGATCCACGACGTCGGTGCGCATGGCGTCGTCGAAGCTCACCCATCGGGCTCGGCCTCGTTCCTTGGCCTGGTACATCGCCGCGTCGGCGTCGCGCAGGACGTCGTCGGGAGCGGCGTGCGGACCAGCCGCGAAGGCGATGCCGATGCTCGCACCCACGTAGATCTCGCTGTCGCCGATGACGATGGGTCGATTGATGGCATCGAGGATGCGATCAGCGATGACGATCGCATCCTCAGGTGTGGCGAGCTCCTCGCACAGCACGACGAACTCGTCGCCACCGAAGCGCGCCACGCTGTCGCTCGGGCGCAGCGTCGCCTCGATGCGTGACGCGATCGCGGTGAGGAGCTGGTCGCCGACCGAGTGGCCGAGGCTGTCGTTCACGAGCTTGAAATTGTCGAGATCGAGGAAGAGGACCGAGATCTCCTGGTCGTGGCGTTCGGCGCGCCCGATGGCCGTGGCGAGGCGGTCGATCAGCAACGTGCGGTTCGGTAGGCCGGTGAGCGGGTCGTGGGTCGCCTGGTGGGCGAGTCGACGCTCGAGGGCCTTGCGTTGGCTGATGTCGATGACGTTGGCGACGACCCCGCCCACCGCGGGATCAGTCAGCCGGTTCGTGAGGATGCACTCGACCCAGTGCCATGAGCCGTCGGCGTGACGGACCCGCACGATGCAGGTGCCGGTGCCGTTCGCCTTGGCGCGGCACGTCACCCATGCATCGATCGCTTCGGCCATGTCGTCGGGGTGGGTGAGCGTGGCGGACTCGACGCCGACGAGCGCGTCGGGCGCATAGCCAAGCATGCCGGGCAGCGACGGGCTGACCCAGGTGATCACGCCTTGGTCGTCGAGGATCTCGATGAGCGAACCGGAGTGCTCGACGAGGGCACGGAAGCGGGCCTCGCTGGCGAGCAGGGCGGCCTGGGCCTCGTGGCGATCGGTGACGTCACGGAAGTTGCACAGCACCCCTTGGATCTCCGCGTTGTCGGTCAGGTTGGTCACCGAGGCCTCGACCCAGCGCCAGCTGCCGTCGGCGTGGCGGACCCGCACGGTGAGCTCGAGCCGAACCCCCGGCTCGCGCAGCTTGTCCAGGCTGACCCGCACGTCCGCGAGGTCATCGGGGTGCATGAAGTCGAGGCCGAGCGTGCCGATGAGCTCGTCGGGCTCGCGGCCGAGGACATGGTGCAGCGCGGGACTCGCGTAGGTGACGCCCTCGTCGGAATCGACGATGATCACGACGTCCGAGCTGTTCTGGACCAACGTGCGGTAGCGGGCTTCGCTGCCGATGATGCCGGTGGTGCGCCCGGTCTCGCTGATGCCGATGGTGCTTCCGGTCGGATGATCGGTGAGGTCGATGGCCGTGACGCGGTCATCGCCGTGGGTCGCGAACGGGTCGACCGCGTCCGGGTGCTCGGGCGAGGACGTCACGAGGCGTCGTCCACCACGACGTCCTCGTCGAGCTCAGCCATGACGTGTTCGATGTCGACGCGCGCCGCGTCGAGTCGTTGGCGGCAGAACCGCAGGAGCTCGGCTGCGTCTTTCACCCGGGTGGCGAGCACGTCGACATCGATGTCGTCGTCCTCCAGTTCGGTGAGGATCGCCTCGAGCTCAGCGACCGCCTGGGCGTACGAGCGGGTGGAGGTCTGCTGCATCACGTGCCGTCTCCGGCGGGGCCAGAGCTCGGTGCCGGGCTGGATGCGATGACCGTGCTCGTGATCGAGCCATCGGACGTGGACGTCGTGATCGACTCGCCGACCGCCACGTCCTCGATGCTTCGCACGATCTGTCCGTTCTCCTTGGTGGTGATCGACCAGCCTCGCATGACGAGGCGGGCCGGGTCGAGGGCTGTCAGGCGAGAACCTCGAAGCGTCGTTGCCGCCTCAGCGGTACGCAGCCCGCGTGGCGCCGCGTTCCGGAGGCGTCGGTGCGAGTCGGCGACGAGCGCGTCAGCGGTCGTGAGGCAACGCGTCGACTCTCGAGACAGCCGAGCGGCGCGCGTCTCGAGGCCGTGCTGCTCGACGACGACGCGGCTGCGGACCAGGGACTCGACCCGGGTCGCCGTCGTCCGGGCCTCGCGTTCGAGGTGGTCGACTCGGTTGGTCGCCCGGTCCCGGATGGCCGACCACGCGGCGTCGACGCGGTCGACCGCGCTCCGTGCGTGGCGAACGAGGTGGACGGCGCAGGCCGTGGGCGTCTTGAGGCTGGTGTGGGCGACCGCATCGGCGACGCTCGTGTCGATCTCGTGGCCGATGCCGGTGACGACGGGCGTTGCGAGGCCGGCGATCGTCCGGGCGAGGACCTCGCTGTCGAAGACCGCGAGGTCGGTCTTCGCCCCACCGCCGCGCACGAGCGCGATGACATCGACCTGTCGCCGATCCAGGGCGGTGAGTGCGGCGGCGATCGAACGGTCGGCCTGCCCGCCCTGGACCTGGGCGTGGACGAAGACCACCTGCCAGCCGAGGGCGCTCGACTCGAGCTCGTGGACGAAGTCGGCCATCGCCGCGCTGCCGTCGCTCGTGACGAGTCCGATGCGTTCGATCACCGCCGGGATCGGGCGTGAGGCGTTGCGGTCGAGGAGTCCTTCCGCCGCCAGTGCGGTCACCACGCGGTCTCGCTCCGACTGCAGCAGGGCGAGGGTGAACGCGGGGTCGATCGCGCTCATCTTCAGCTGCACCTTGCCCTGGGGTGCGTACAGCTCGACGCGGGCGCGGATCCGTATGCGGGTGCCGTCGGTCATGCGCACCGCGCCACCGGCTCGCTTGAGCGCCTGGTTCACGGTTTGGCGGGCCGCGTCGAAGAGGACGACCGGGATCACGGCGGCGGGTGCCTGGGTTCGGGCGGGTGGTGCCGGGAAGAGCTCGCCGCCGGTGCTGTCGCTGGCATCGACGCTGTCGCCGGCGTCGACGAGCTGGAAGTACACGTGGCCGTTCCGGCTCCGGCTGATCGACGCGATCGTGCCGTGGACCCAGACCTGGTTCTGGTACGTGAGTCTGAGCACGTCGGCGATCTCGTCGTTGAGCTCCGCTACGGAGTAGGCACCGTCGAGCACGGCGGTGACGCTACCTGTCCGAACCAGACGGCAGTAGCGTCCTCGTCCATGTCCGGGAACCCGCTCGATCCGTTTCGTCCGGAGGCGCTGTTCCGGCTCGATGATCGGGTCGCGATCGTGACCGGGGGCAGTCGGGGCCTCGGTCGGTCCATCGCGCTCGGCCTGGCTGCAGCTGGCGCCACCGTCGTGATCGCGAGCCGCAAGCCCGACGCGTGCGAGGCCGTCGTGCGCGAGATCGACGGGGCGGGAGGTCAGGCGCTGGCCGTGCCGACCCACGTCGGTCGGACCGAGGAGCTCGAGCGGCTCGTGGAGACCACCGTCGCCGCGCTCGGTGGCATCAGCATCGTCGTGAACAACGCGGCGAACCCGCTGGGTGGGATGCTCGCCGACTCGACCGACCTCGCGTTCGAGAAGTCCTACGAGGTCAACGTGCGGGCCCCGCTCACGCTCGCATCCCGGGCACTTCCCCACCTCGTGGCATCGGGGCACGGCTCGGTCATCAACATGATCACGGTCGCCGCGTTCAGCGGTGGCGAGCACATGGGGCTCTACACGTCGAGCAAGGCGGCGCTCTGGAACCTGACGACGGTGATGGCGAAGGAGTGGGGACCGCAAGGTGTGCGGGTGAACTCGATCGCACCCGGCCCGTTCGCCACCGACATGATGGACACGGCGACGTCGATCCCCGAGCTCGAGGAGCTCATCTTGTCGTCGCTCATCATCAAGCGGATGGCGGACCCGTCCGAGATCGTCGGCGCCGCGCTGTTCCTGGCGAGCGATGCGTCGTCCTACGTGACCGGTTCGGTGTTGCGCGTCGACGGCGGCGCCAGCGCCTGACCGCTCCCGCTCCCGGCATCGGACCCGGCACCGCTCGCCGGGCGCGGTACAGGCCCGTCGGCGGACCCGGGCCCGTCGGTGAAGGCCACGGTGTTGAAGGGTGGGGCCGCGTCCGGGCTCGTGGGGATGACGTCGCCCCGCACGAGCGTGCGATACAGCTCGGAGTACAGGCCGTCGTTCGTGATCAGCTCGGCGTGGGTGCCCTCCTCGACGATGGAGCCGTGGTCGAGGACGAGGATCTTGTCGGCCGACGTGATGGTCGAGAGGCGGTGGGCGATCACGATGGAGGTCCGCCCGGTGAGGGCCGCTTCGAGGGCCTGCTGGACCAGGGCCTCGTTCTCGGAGTCGAGGTGGCTGGTGGCCTCGTCGAGGATGACGATGGCCGGATCGCTGAGCAGCATGCGGGCGATGGCGAGGCGCTGCTTCTCTCCGCCCGACAGGCGGTAGCCACGCTCGCCGACCACGGTGTCGTAGCCGTCGGAAAGCGAGGCGATCGTGGCGTGGATCTGCGCGGCGCGGCAGGCCGCCTCGATCTCGTCGTCGGTGGCCCCGGGGCGGGCGTAGCGGAGGTTGGACCGGACCGACTCGTGGAACAGGTGCGGGTCCTGGCTCACCACGCCGATGGCGCCGCGCAGCGACGCGAGGGTCAGGTCGCGCACGTCGTTGCCGTCGACGAGGACGGCGCCCTCGGTGACGTCGGACAGGCGGGGGACGAGCTGGGAGAGCGTGGTCTTGCCGGCACCCGACGGCCCCACCAGCGCGACGAGCTGGCCCGGCTCGATGGTGGTGGTGACGCCGCGCAGGACGAAGTCGAGCGGGTCGGAGCTGAGCCCGCCCTGCCCGTCGCCTCGGACTGCCTCGCCCGGTGCTTCGAGCGATGCGAGCGACACGTCTGCTGCAGCCGGGTAGCGGAACCAGACGTCGCGGAGGTCGATGCGTCCGACGGGGTCGACGAGGTCATAGGCGCCCGGTCGGTCGGTGATGGGGTTGGGGGTGTCGAGCACCTCGAAGACCCGGTCGAAGGACACGAAGGCCGTCATGATGTCGACGCGGGCGTTGGTCAGTGCGGTGAGCGGCGAGTAGATGCGTGTGACGAACGCGGCCATGGCCACGAGGGTGCCGACGGTGAGCGTGCCCTTGATGGCGAGCAGGCCGCCCACCCAGTACACGGCGGCGGTGCCGATGGCGGCGACGAGGCCGAGGGCGATGAAGAAGGTGCGGCCGTACACGGCGTTGCGGACGCCGATGTCGCGCACGGCTCCGGCCTTGGTGCCGAAGTTGTCGCTCTCGGTGTCGTGGTTGCCGAACAGCTTGACGAGCAGCGCCCCCGACACGTTGAAGCGCTCGGTCATCTGGGTGTTCAT
>CAZALT010000195.1:0-1742 GCA_964485515.1 uncultured Rhabdothermincola sp.
TTGTCGGTGACGGTCACGCTCTCTGCCACGATCTCTCCTGCGCTCACCCTGGGGGCTGGTGTCGGGTTCGGGGTCACTCTACTCGCCGTTCCGGACTCGGCCATCCGGACGTCGACGCGGGAGGCAGAACGGCGTTCTCCTGCGTCAGTCCGCGGTTTTCTCGGCATTGGAACGGGCGGTCGACGCTCGTCGTCCGACCTGGATGAGAACGCCCGGATGAGGACGCGTGGTCACAGCGGGGTGTTGTCGTGCGGTCGGGTCGCGATGTGCTCGCGCTTGGTGGCGAGCGCATCGAGCGCAGCGGCGACCTGGCGCCGGGTGTCGGCGGGATCGATCACCGCGTCGATGAGGCCGCGCTCCGCCGCGATGTAGGGGTTGAGGAGGCGCTCCTCGTACTGGCGTTCGAGGCCGAGGCGCACCTCGGGGTCAGTCTCGCGGCGGTGCAGGATCTCCACCGCGCCTTTGGCGCCCATCACCGCGATCTCGGCGGAGGGCCATGCGAGGCAGAGGTCGCTGCCCATCTCCTTGGAGTCCATGACGATGTAGGCCCCGCCGTAGGACTTGCGCAACGTGATGGAGATGCGAGGGACGGTGGCGCGGGCGTAGGCGAAGGCCATCTGGGCACCGTGGCGGATCATGCCGCGCCACTCGAGGTCCTTGCCGGGGTAGAAGCCGGGCGTGTCGACGAGGGTGAGCAGCGGGATGTTGAACGCATCGCAGAACGCGATGAACCGGGCGCCCTTCTGCGACGCGGGGATGTCGAGCGTGCCGGCGACGGTGGTGGGCTGGTTGGCGACGACGCCGATGGGCGCACCGCCGACGGTGGCGAAACCCGTGACCAGGTTGGCGGCCCAGCTCGGGCGGATCTCGAGGAGCTCGCCGTCGTCGCAGATGCAGCGCACGATGTCGCGCACGTCGTAGCTGCCGGTGGCCAGCGCCGGGATGAGCTCGCCCGCCTCCGGCGTCGGGCGGTCGACGGGGTCCCCCGTGGGGAGGCGGGGGGGTGTCTCGTCGGTGTGGGCCGGCAGCAGCGAGAGCAGGTCTTCGATGGCGACCATGGCTGCTTCGCGGTCCGACACGACGATGCTGGCCAGGCCGGTGGTGCGGGCGTGCACACCCGAGCCGCCGAGCCCGACCTTGGTGACCGGGATGCCGGTGTACTGCTTGACCATGTGGGGGCCGGACACGAAGGAGTAGGCGTCCGCGGTCATCACGACGAAGTCGGCGAGACCGAGGAGCATCGCCGGTCCGGACACGGCGGGTCCGGTGACGGCGCAGAGCAGCGGGATGATGCCGGACGCGGCGACGATGGCTCGCGCCGCCCGCCCCCAGGCGTCGAGCGCCGAGATGCCGGCTCGCACGTCGGCTCCCGACGACGCCACGACCACCACGAGCGGGATGCGCTCCTGGAGGGCGAGCTTGGCCGCGACCTCGAGGCCTTCGCTGTCGCGCTCGGCGAGGACGCCGTGGCCGATGGCGGCGTCGATCTCGCAGATGACGACCGGTCGGCCGCCGAGCTCGTCGGAGCGGGGCCGGACGACGCCGGGCACCTGGGTGCGGATCGCCAGCGGGGGACGGGTCGGCGTGAAGCTCATGGTTGCCGCGGCCGCCCGGTGGGACGGGCGATGAATCGCCGGGCGCGGAATCGTGGGGTCGCCATCAGGTCGCCGATCGTACCCGGTGCGGCGGCTCGTCCTCGGCGCAGATCGGCCGGTGCGGATCGACCGGCGCGGTTAGGCCGG
>CAZALT010000195.1:1842-6239 GCA_964485515.1 uncultured Rhabdothermincola sp.
GATCGACCGGCGGTGCCCCCGTGGGTCGATCGCGTCATGCCCCGTCGTCGCCGCCCTGGTCGTCGTCGCTCGAGGGATGGATGCCGGGCTGGTCGTTGCCGTCGGCTTCGACGATGTCGGTGATGGCGGCGAGGAGCGCTCGGGCGGGGGCGGCGAGCTGGCCGCGTCGCCGGGAAGCGAGGCCGACGGTCCGTGACGCCAGCTCGGGGACCGGCAGCGCCTTCCAGTCGCCGCTGGCCCACACCGGCGCCGCGCTGGCGGGCAGGAGCGCGGCACCGAAGCCCTCGAAGGCCAGGGTGGCGAGCAGGCGCATGCCGTCCACCTCGGCTTGGGGGACGAGGGTGATGCCGGCCCGTTGGCACTGCGCGTCGACGTGGTCGCGGAACGCGGTGCCACGCGGCTCGACCAGGAGCGGGACGCCGTCGATCGTCGAAAGGGGCGCCGTGTCGAGGTCGTGGAGGGGGTGGCCGTTCGGCACCACGATGAGGGCGTCCTCGTCGAACAGGGGTCGGGTGCTGATCTCGGGGTCGTCGGTGGGGAGGTTGACGACGGCGAAGTCGAGGGCGCCGCTGCTCAGCTGGAGCAGGAGCGACGACGTCGTCGCGTCGGTCACGATCACCCGTACGCCGGGGTGGCGCTCGGCCATCGTGACGAGCAGCCGGGGGACCAGCCAGCGGGCGGTCGTGCCGATGACGCCGACCCGGGCGGTGCCGGTGACGTGGTCGTGCATGCTGGCGAGGTCATCGACCACTGCCTCGAGCTCGGCGTTCACGCGGCGGGCCCGGCTCGCCACGATCTCGCCCTCGTCGGTGAGCTGGCCGGTACCCCGGTCGATGAGCGTCGTGCCGAGCTCCTGTTCGAGCCGGGCGATGTGCGTGGACACGTTCGACTGCACGGTGTCGAGCGACCGGGCCGCGGCGGAGAACGAGCCGGTGGATGCCACGGCGAGCAACGCGTTGAGCTGACGGAGGTCCATCACTGTGAATGATGACACATTGGGGGTGAATGCGCTGGACAGATCATGTGCGAGCGTTCACAATGAGAAGCACATCGCCGGAGGTCACCAACTCGTTCCCCCCACGAGGACCTCCGAGCCGGTTTCGGGTGTCGTTTCCCCCCCTCGACACCTTCGAAACCTTCCAAGAGCTGGCCTCCCCCGGCCAGCTCTTGACGTTTTCCGGTGATGGCGGGAGACAGAGCCAGGGCGCCCGGGTAGCGTCGCCCCTGTGGGCGACCGCCACGCCGCGATCTTCGACCTCGATCGCACCCTCGTGCGGGGTGCGACCGGTCCGGCCATCTCGTCGTCTCTGCGCGAGGTCGGTCTCCTGGGCGGCACCTCGATTCCGGGGGAGGGCCTTGTCTTCGGGGTGTTCGGCCTGGTGGGCGAGACCCGCCTGGCGATGGAGGCCGCCCGCCGCAGCGTGCACCTCGCGGCCGGTTGGGACGTCGAGGTGGCGCGCAAGGCCGGGGAGATCGCGTCGGGGTCGATCGAGGCGCAGGTGCAGCCCTTCGCCCGCGTGCTCATCGATGAGCACCGCGCCGCGGGTCGCCAGATCGTGCTCGCCACCACGACGCCCCGCGACATGGTGACGCCCCTCGCTGCCGCGCTCGGGTTCGACGCGGTGGTGGCCACCACCTACGAAGCACGCCACGGTCAGTACACGGGGCGCATCGACGGCGAGTTCGTGTGGGGCAAGGGCAAGCTCCGTGCCGTGCGGGCGTGGGCCGCCGAGGCAGGCGTCGACCTCTCGGCGAGCTGGGCCTACTCCGACAGCTGGTACGACGTGCCGCTGCTCAGCGCGGTCGGTCATCCCGTCGCCGTGCATCCCGATCCGCGGATGCGGTTGTTCGCCGGACTCCGTCGATGGCCTCAGGTCGAGCTCGATGTCCCGCCCGGCGTGCCCAAGCTGTTCGGTCTCGAACCGCAGCAGTGGCTCATGCCGATCACCCGGCCGGGCCTGTTCTTGTCGGCTGACGTTCGGGTGGAGGGGATCGAGAACCTCCCCGCGGCCGGTCCCGCCATCGTGTGCCTCAACCACCGCAGCTACTTCGATCCCATCGCAATGGCCTTCGCCGTCGCCGAGCGCGGACGGCCCATGCGGTTCCTCGCCAAGGCCGAGCTGTTCGCACCGCCCGTCGTCGGCGACGTCGTCCGGGCCATGGGCGGGATCCGGGTCGATCGGGGTGCGGGGTCCGACGAGTCGCTGCGCGAGGCGAACGCGGCGCTCAACGCCGGCGAGTTGGTCGCCATCCTCCCGCAGGGCACGATCCCCCGAGGCCGCGCCTTCTTCGATCCGGTGCTGCACGGTCGCCCCGGAGCGGCACGCCTCGCGGCGATGAGCGATGCTCCCGTCATCCCCGTGGGCGTGTGGGGCTCCGAGCAGGCGTGGCCCCGCAGCGAGAAGGTGCCGAGGGTGTGGAACGTGCTCAACCCGCCGCCCGTGCTGGTGCGCATCGGCGAGCCGGTGGTGCTCGGCGGTGACGGCGACGAGGTCGCCGACACCGAACGCATCATGGCGGCCATCGCCGGCCTGCTCCCATGGGAGGCACGCCAACCACGTGATCCGACGCCCGAGGAACTGGCCCGCACCTACCCGGGCGGCATCGTCACCGACGACTGAACCGCTACGCGTGCTCAGCGCCGCACGTTCAGCGGTCGAATCGGCCCTCGTTGCGCTTCTGGCGTTGATCTTGTGCGGTAACCGCACAAGATCAACGCCATTTGCAAGGGAGGAGGGCCGGTCAGCCGGCCTGGCGCTGGCGGATGATGTTGAGGGCACCGCCGGCGCGGAACCAGCCGATCTGCTCGTCGTTGAGCGTGTGGATCAGTTCGAAGTCGATCGTGGTGCCGTCGGGCTTCACGACCTGGGCCGCGACCGGCACGTCGGGGGCGAGGTCGGCGAGGCCGGTGATGGAGATGCGGTCGTCCTCGTCGATGAGGTCGTAGGTGTGCGGATCGGCAAAGGTAGCCGGCAACACACCTTGCTTCTTGAGGTTGGTCTCGGCGATGCGGGCGAAGCTGCGGGAGATGACGGCCTTGGCGCCCCGGAAGCGGGGCTCCATGGCGGCGTGCTCACGGCTGGAGCCCTCGCCGTAGTTCTCGTCACCGATGGCGATCCACGGCGTGGCGGTCTCGTGGTAGTGCCGGGCGATGTCCGGGTACGACTTGCGCTGGCCATCGAGCTGGTCCTTGCCGATGCCGGCCTCGCCCGTATACGCGTTGATCGCACCCAGGAAGAGGTTGCCCGAGATGTTCTCGAGGTGGCCGCGGAACTTGAGCCACGGGCCTGCCGCCGAGATGTGGTCGGTGGTGCACTTGCCCTTGGCCTTCACGAGGATGGGCAGCTCGACGAAGTCCTGGCCGTCCCAGGCGTCGAACGGGGCGAGCAGCTGGAGCCGCTCGCTCGTGGGTTTGACCACGACCTCGACGTCGTTGCCCGGAGGCGGCGGCGAGATGAAGCCCGCCTCGCCGGACTCGAAGCCGGCGGCGGGGAGCTCCTCGCCGACCGGCACGGCGAGGCGGACCTCGTCGCCGGCAGCGTTGGTGAGCGTCTCGGTGCGGGGATCGAAGTCGACCCGGCCGGCAAGCGCGAGGGCGATGACGGTTTCGGGTGAGGTGACGAAGGCGAGCGTGGACGACAGGCCGTCGTTGCGCTTGGGGAAGTTGCGGTTGTAGGAGGTGACGATGACGTTGGCGTCGCCTTCCTTCACGTCGTGGCGGGCCCACTGACCGATGCACGGCCCGCACGCGTTGGCCAACACGGTTGCGCCGATGGCTTCGAGGTCGGCGAGCAGCCCGTCGCGCTCGATGGTGGCGCGCACCCGCTCGGAACCGGGGGTGATGAGCAGCTCGGTCTTCGCGGTGAGGCCATGGGCCGCGGCCTCACGGGCGATCGACGCGGCTCGGGTGATGTCCTCGTAGGACGAGTTGGTGCACGAGCCGACCAGGGCGGCGCTGATCTCGTTGGGCCAACCCTCGGCCGCAGCCTCGTGGCCCAGCTGGCTGACCGGGCGGGCGCGGTCGGGGGTGTGCGGGCCGTTGATGAGCGGTTCGAGGTCGCCCAGGTCGATCTCGATGACCTCGTCGAAGAAGCCGTTGGGATCGGCGAGGACCTCGGGGTCCTCGCGAAGGTCGGCGGCGACCCCGTCGGCGAGATCCGCGATCGCGGCGCGACCCGTGGAGCGCAGGTAGCGGGCCTGGGCCTCGTCGTAGGCGAAGATCGACGTGGTGGCGCCGATCTCGGCGCCCATGTTGCAGATGGTGGCCTTGCCGGTGGCGGAGATGGACTCGGCGCCGGGGCCGAAGTACTCGACGATGGCGCCGGTGCCGCCCTTGACCGTGAGGATGCGGGCGACCTCCAAGATGACGTCCTTGGGTGAGCTCCAGCCGGTGAGGG
>CAZALT010000196.1:0-6196 GCA_964485515.1 uncultured Rhabdothermincola sp.
TCTGCTGAAGACCGGGGGCGTCGTGGACCCAGTCGCCCGCACGGGAGACAGGTGCTGCTTCAACGGTGGTCATGGCCACCTTCCTTTCGTTGGTCTGCTGGCCGGCCATCGACCACGTTGGGACGGCGACCGCCCGGCGGCGTGCCGAGTCCCATGCCGCCGTCGAGGGTGAGGACCGTGCCGGTGACGTGCGCGGATCGGTCGCTGGCGAGGTAGAGCGCCGCCTCGGCCACGTCGTCGGGCACGCCCTGGTGGGGCAGCGGCTGCAGCGCGAGCACGGACGACTTGTCGAACGCGGCGTTGATCTCCGTAGCGATGTTGGCCGGTGCGATGCAGTTGGCTCGGATGCCGTGCTCGCCCAGCTCGACGGCGAGCGAGCGGGTGAAGTGCGCCACACCGGCCTTGATCGCCCGGTACGGCAGCATGCCCACGCCGGGGTTCACCCCGCCGGCGGAACCGATGTTCACGATCGACCCGCCGCGCTCGAGCATGTGGCTCGCCGCGACCGAGCAGCCCACCATCACGCCGAACAGGTCGACCGACGCGACACGGTCGAAGTCGCGGAGGTCGTCGTCGAGGAAGCGGCGCAGGCTGCCCGACACCCCCGCGTTGTTGCACATCACATCGAGGTGGCCGAACCGCTCGATGGTGGAGTCGACGAGGTCCTGCACGTCGTCTCGGCTGGTGACGTCGGTCTGCCGGAAGATGGCGCGCTCGCCCAGGTCGCCGGCGACCTTCTCGCCGTTGTCGGCGTCGACGTCGGCGACGACCACGACGGCGCCCTCGGCCACGAAGCGCTCGGTGATGGCCCGACCGATGCCGTTGGCCCCGCCGGTGACGATGGCGACCTTGCCGTGGAGGTCACCCACGGACGGGGACCTGACCCTCGGGCACGACGTCGAAGTCGATGTGCAAGCGGGTGAGGCCGCGCAGGATGTAGGTGGGGTGGTAGCGGAACTTCCGCTCGCCTGCCGGGCCGTGGTGCTCGTCGGACACCCGGATGTCGACCAGTCGGTCGAGGATCTTCTCCAAGCTGATCAGACCCTCGGCTCGCGCCAGCGGCGCACCAGGACAGAAGTGAGAGCCGTGGCCGAACGCGAGGTGCTCCCGGGCGTTGTCCCGCAACGGACGGAACTCGGCGGGGTCCTCGAAGTGACGGGGATCGCGGTTGGCCGCCCCGTTCAACAGCATCACCGTGGTGCCCGCGGGCAGGTCGACCCCGCCGACCTCGACGGGCACCTTCGACAGCCGGAAGTCGCCCTTGACCGGGCTCTCGTAGCGCAGCACCTCTTCGATGAAGTTCGGGATCAACTCGCGCTGGCTGCGCAGCGTGTCCTGAAGCTCGGGATCCTCGGCGATCAGCAGCACGGCCGCGGCGAGCATGCGCACCGTCGTCTCCTGTCCGGCGGCGAACAGGTTGGCCGCCAGCCGCACCACGTCGATGACGGGCGGGGTCGAGCCGTCCTTGAAGGTCGCGTGCGCAAGCTGGGTGAGCACGTCGTCTCGGGGCGCACGCCGACGGTCTTCGATGTAGTCGGAGAACGTCTCGTAGAGGAACTCGAGGGGCGACTGGTCGAGCGAGCCACCGTCGGTGCTGCCGAAGCCTTGCGTCCGGTTGAGGCTGCGTTGGAACTCCACGCGCTCCTCGTCGGGCACCCCGAGGAGGTCGGCGATGACCAGAAGTGCGAACGGGCCGGCGTAGTCACGGATGAAGTCGCGATCTTCCGTGGCGAGGAACGTGTCGAGCTGGCGGTCGGCCAGGGCCCACATCGCGTCCTCGTTCTCCTTCATGCGGCGGGGGCTGAGGATGCGCATCAGGAGGCCGCGCTGCTGGGTGTGGTGCGGCGGATCGAACGAGGGCAGCTGATCGTTGTAGGGAAGCTGATCGCGGTAGTGCTCGATGAGGTCACTGACGTCGTCGCCTTCGAGCGGCACCGGGAAGCCGGGGAACGGGCCGGTGACCGCGGTGCACGACGAGAAGCTCGCCGTGTCGCGGTACACCTCGAGCGCCTCGTCGTAGCCGGTCACCATCGCCACGTCGTGGTGGGGCTCGGTGAGGACCGGGCACCGACTGCGCAGCGCCTCGTAGTACGGATACGGATCCTTCACGCAGGCACCGCTCGTGAAGAAGTCTTCGGTCTCGAGATCGACCGTGCGCGCGGTGTCCGGTTCCACGACTGCACCCCCTTGTTGGCTCCCCCTCAGCTTAACTAAGTTCAGCTAGCGGGACAAGGGTCACTCCCGCCCAGCCACCGAAGGAGCAGATCCGTGACCGACAAGATCTCCGTTCCCGCCCCCAAGAGCTCTAGGGTCCCTGCGTGAGCGCCGAGCCGACATCGGTTGACGGACAGGTCCTGGGCGCCCGCGGCCTGCGCACCCGACAGCGGATCCTCGAGGCCGTCGGCGCCGCCATCGAGGCCAACGGCGTGCGCGGCCTACGACTTGCCGATGTCGCCGCCGAAGTCGGCTTCTCCCCGCCCGCCTTCTACCAGTACTTCACCGACCTCGATGATGCGATCCTCGCCCTGTGCGCCGAGGTCGGCGACCTGTCACCCCAGCTCACCGACGATGCCGCCGACTGGGGCGACGATCAGTCCGACCCCACCGGGCCGCCCGGTGCGCAGCCGTTCGTCGAGCAGTTCTTCGCCTACTGGGACGAGCACCGCTCGCTGCTCACGGCGCGGCACATGGCGATCGTGGCCGGCGACGCCCGCCACCAGCAGGTGGCCAACGAGTCGTTCCGACCGACGGCCGAAGCCCTGCAGGCCAAGATCGAAGCCGGCCAGCGCGAAGGCCGCATCGACGCCTCGCTGCAACCGATCGCGCTCGGCGCCATGCTCAACATGCTGCTCGACCTGGCCGCCATGGAGGCGCCCAGCCTGAACCGCTACTGGGGCACCGACGAGTCGACCGAGCTCATCGAGGCCATCGCCTACATGTTCGACCGCACGCTCGGAACCGACCGTGCGGTCGACGCCTCACAAGACGACGGGAGAGGGTCGGCGTGATGGCGACCTTCGGCGTCCGCGGCCTCCAGCCAGACCGCGGACGCCGTGCCGAAACCCGGCGTCAGCCGAACACGCCCGAGGAGTCCTCGAGGGTGTAGCTCGTCGTGTTCCCCTTGGCGTCGAGCACCGCTCGCAGCCACTGGTTCGTGCACACCGCGGGCGAATCCGCCACGGCCGATCCGCCGCACTGGAACGTGATGCCGCCACCACCCGGGTACTCCGATTCAGGCATCGCCTTGATCGCCGCGGCGACGGTGGCCTCCGTGACCTCGCCCTCGAGGTCCTGCAGCGCGGTCGCCACCGCACCCATGGCGGCGTAGCCACCCATCGACGTGAAGTTGTCGATGTCGGTCACGTCCTGGCCGAACGCTTCCATCACGGCGAGGTACTTCTGGTAGGTGGGGTCGTCGGTGGCGCCCAGAGCGAGGGACGACAGCACGTTGATGCCCTCGAGGCCATCGGGCATCGCCTCGCGGGTGGCATCGGTGATGCACTGGTTCACGGCGGCGATCTCGCCGGTGTAGCCGACCCCGTTGAGGCCCGAGAAGGCCGCGATGCAGAACGCGTCGTTGCCCACGACATAGGTGACACCTGCACCGCTGTTCGCGACCACCTGCATCTGCGCGCTCATGTCGGCGGTGCCGATCGGGACGCGCACGAGGTCGATCTGGTAGCCCTGCTCGGCGAGCTGGGTCTGGTACTGCACCACGAGATCGACGGCCTGCGGGACGTCGATGACCACGAACGCGACCTGCTTCGTGCCGACGTCGTCGGCGAGCGAGATGGGCAGACCGAACAGCGCGGCAGCCGGGTTGAACACCAGGAAGCTGTCGGTGTCGTCGTACTGCATATCGCCACCTGCGCCCTGCGTCCAGAAGGTCGGGACACCCGCGGAGTGCAGGACCTGCCACGCCGCATCAGCGGCCGCCGTCTGCGACTGCACCACGGCGACGACGTCCTCGGCGATGAACTTGTTGGCGCAGTCGGTCGTGACCGAAGGATCGGCTCCCGCCTCGCACGAGATGACCTCGATCGGCCGGCCGGCGACTCCACCTTGATGCTGGTTCCAGTACGCCGCGGTCGCCTTCGCCGCACGGATCTCGTCGGTGTTGTCGAACGCGTCGGTGGCGCCGTCGGACATGAACCCGATCTTCACCGGATCGCCCGCCGCGACGTCGTCGGGTCCAAGCAGATCGGCAGCCGTGCCCTCGGCGACGGTGTCGTCGGTCTGCCCGCCCGCGCCGTCCGAGCTCGAGTCGTCGGTGCACGCTGCGGTGGTCACCAGCAGCACGGCGCCCGCAACGGCCACCATCGCTCGACGTGTCCAGCCGCTCGTGTTCTTCCTGTCCATTCGATCCCCCAATCGTGCGGGCGACCTGTCGACGCCCGCGGAACTCGGCCAAGGATCGCATAGATATCTAGATGATTCACGGACAATGCCCAGATCGCCATTTATCTGGCGACGAGCACCACCGGAGAGGCGTCCTCACGCGACGGGTGACACCATCGACGGCCCACGACCCTGGCTTCCCGCCATCGCCCCGATCAGCGCCATCGCCGATCGGCGGGCTGCGCCCATCGATCGACCGTGGCTACCGACACCGGGCCCTCGACACGTGCGGCGCAGCCTCAGAGCTCGGTTGTGGTCCAATCTTCGCCATGGCCTCGACCCGAGTGACGGACCCGCAAGGCAACCAGTGGGTGGTTCGCCGAAGATGGGTCCGCCGACGGTTGAGGTGGAGGGGCAAGCGCGGCGCCGGGGATCTGATGGACGGCGCCGATCTCGCAGGCATCGGTGGCGACATACCGGTCCTCGGTGTGGTCCTCGTCGCGATCGCGCTCGTGCTGCTGGCCATCGCCGCAGTGATGCTGATCGTTCCCGCAGTGATCTTCGTCGTCGAACTGCTGATCATTCTGGTGATCGTCGGCCTCGGCCTGCTGAGTCGAGTGCTGTTCGGCCGTCCGTGGACCGTTGAGGCTCAGCAACTGGGGACCAGCTCGACCTACGAATGGAAGGTCAGCGGCTGGCGGGCGAGCAGGGACCTCGTGACCACGATCGCCGACCAGCTGAGTGCAACCGGTCTGCCGGCCGGCGGATCACCCGTGCCACGGCTAAACGATGACGGTGCCGGGCGCACGTAGAGCGCGCCCGGTCACCGCAGGTGACGACGAGCGGCTCATCTGCGGATCAACCACTCGCCAAGCCACTCATGGCTCTGGTTGGAGAGACTCTCGTACCCGAACGTCGCATCTCGTTCGTGAGGTAGGGACACCTGCTGCGGTTCGACCCGGCGGAGATCGACGCATGGTTGGACGCTGCCCGCGTACCGCACGAAGCATGAGCGGCTACAGCGCGCTGATCACGACCTCGGGGTGTCTGCTTGCGAGTGGCTCGAGGTCGTCCGGATCGCCGGTGAGCACGACGCCACCGCCGCCCTCGATCGCCGAGACGACGACCAGGGCATCGACGGTCGAAGTCGACTGGGCCGCGCCGAGCAATGCCCCGGCGGCCCGGCCGGTGCGCCCGTCGGTGGAGGTGACCTCACCCACGGCCTTGATCACCCGGTTGACCAAGGCGTCCTTGGCCGACCCGCGCACGGTCTCGGCGACCACGACCGACGGGATGGATACCTCGACGCCCGCCTCCCTCGCAGCGGCCAAGGCCGCCCGGGCCCGGAGATCGTTGCGGGACAGTGCGATCACCGCTCCGCTGTCGAGGATCAGGCGCTTGCCGAAGCGGGCCGCGATCTGGGCCGCCTCATCGAGCCGCGGGCGTGGGTCGAGCACCTCGAGCACCTCACGGTGCGGGAAGCGCAGAGCCTCGCGGTCCGACGCCGGCAACGCGGCGAGTGCCTGCGAGAGCTTGCCGCCCGCCGGAGCGTGGACGCGTTGCAGCAGCCGCCAGTGCGCTGAGGTCGTGATCGCCAGTGGCTCGTCGGAAAGGCCCTCGGGGAGCACGCCCAGCAAGGATCGAATGGCGAGGTGCTCGTCGACGACGATCACGGAAGTCGACCGCGATCAGTCGTCGTCGGGCCCGCCGCCGAGCAGCGGGTCCGATGCACTGATCTCGGCCAACGAGTCTGCGAACTCGTCGGCAAGGTCACCCATGACCATGCGGGTGAGGATCTCATGGCCGCCGTCAGTTGGAATCCAATAGCCCGAGCGTCCATCAGACCCAGGGCGATTCA
>CAZALT010000197.1:0-6080 GCA_964485515.1 uncultured Rhabdothermincola sp.
GGCCGCGTTCGACCCGCTTCCGTTCGACGCGGATGCGGCTCGCGCCTACGGGCGCGTGTACGCCGCCGTGGCGTCGAGCGGCCGCAAGGCGCGCGGCGCGCGGGCCGTCGACCTCCTCATCGCCGCGACCGCATGTGCCTCAGGCCTGCCGCTCTACACGCGCAATGGCGCGGACTTCGAGGCCCTCGGCGATCTCGTGGAGGTCGTGGTCGTCTAGCGCGGTCATCACGAGATCTCGGATCGATCCGGGCACGCTTTCGGTCGCTCGACGGTCAGTAGGGGTATGGGCGTCGATGTGGGAGCGCGGGTGATCGAACCGGATCCACCGGATGGGGAAGCGACCGACTCGACCGACTCGACCGACTCGACCGACTCGTTCGATGTGGTCTACGCCGATCAACGGACAGCGGTCGTGCGTGTCGCCTACCTGATCGTTCGTTCGCAGCCGGTCGCCGAGGAGCTCGCCCAGGAGGCGTTCCTCCGGCTCTACCGGGACTTCGACGCCGTCGAGAACCCACGAGGCTTCCTGCGCACCGCGGTGGTGCGCCTCGCCATCACGTCGCGATCGCGCACGCAGATGGAGCACGACCGCACGCTCCGGCTCGTCCGGGAGACCTCGACCTCTCCGGTCGAGCCCGACGAGACCTGGGATGCCATCGGACGACTCCGCCCCGAGCATGCCGCGGTCCTGGTGCTGCGCTTCTACGAGGACCTCGACCACAAAGAGATCGCCCGGATCCTGAACTGCCCGACCGCGACCGCGCGCAGCCGCCTGCGCCGCGCCCTGGCGGATCTCCGCAAGGAGCTCGAACGAGACGGAGACGAACGATGACCGGACCCGATGACGAGCTCGCCGAAGCTGTCCGCGCCTCGCTGCGCCACCAGGCCGATCGGATCACGCTGACCGACGAACCGTTCGACCCCGACCGAGTCGCGGCCCGCCGACTGGGCGACGGCGATGAGCTGGCCGGTCGACGAGCTCGTGGCCGGTCGCTCGCCGCCGTGGCGGCGGGGATCGTCCTCCTGTTGATCGCGGCAGGCGTGCTGGTCACGCGTGGGAGCCGCGACGAGGCGAGCGTGCACACCGTCTCGCCACCTGCTGAGGAGGGTCTGCGCCACGTGCTCCCGCCGCTCGCACCCGAAGGCGTCGAGTGGTGGGTGGAGAGCTACCAGCCCAACGCGGAGCGCGATCGACCTCCACAGTACGAGGTGGCCTTCACCCGCAATGGCTTCCAATGGCGCCTGCTCGTGGGAGCGAACGGACCCGAGCCGGTCGGTGATCCTGTCGTCGTCGGCGACCGTTCCGTGAACCTGTTCTCGTTCGACACGAACCGCGTCACGTCGCTCGCCTCCTGGTGGGACCCGTCGGGGCAACTCGTGCAGCTGGAGGGGCGGGCTCCCGGATACGCCGGGTTGCCGACGACCGAGGAGGTGACCGCGATCGTCGAGCTCATCCATCCGGTCGACGACGAGGCGTGGCTCGCGGCGTTGAACCCACCGCGGGGGGCGGTCTACCCGCCGGCCAAGGATCCGACGGTCGACTTCTTCATGGCCATGGCCTCGCAGCCCCTGCACCTCGGAATCGACGCGCCGCCAGGTCGCGCCCGGTTGTCCGTGTGGCCGTGGCGTCAGACCCAGTCGGAGCTCGACGTCGAGGGCTACGCGCCGGCCGCGTTCCGGCTCGTCACCGACCGGATGCATCCGGAGTGGACGATGGAGGTGCAGTCGGGCGATCCGATCGCCGTCCGGGGCACCGAGGGCATCCTCGACCTCGAAGCCGGCAACCTTCCGGGGGAGGAAGGCAGCACGGACAAGCCCGGGTGGACCGGCACGTTCGTGCGTGGCTACAACCGGTCGATCACGTGGAGCGAGGGTGGATCGACGGTCCAGCTCACCTTCCTCGATGGCCCGACCGTCGACGAAGCCCTCGCCGTGGCGAGCTCGCTCGTGGTCCTCGACGACGAGCAGTGGTCCGCGCTGCTGTTCCCAGAGAGGCGGCCGGGCGAGATCACCGACGACACGACGCCCACCACCATCGCTCCGGATGTCGTGGCCGAGACCACGACGACGACGTCCGTCACGGTTGAGGTTCCGCCCGACGACGCGCCGGTTTCGATCCCTGAGCCCGAAGGGCCGATCGACTCGAGCGCCGTGCGCACCCGACTCGAGTTGGACACCTCGTCGGTCGCGGGTGGCGGGACGATCGAAGGTCGGGTCGTCGTGAACAACGACACCGGTGCACCGATCCAGGTCATCTCCTGCATGTCGGTCTTCCATGCGGGTCTGCAGAACGACCGATTGTTCGCCGTTCCCGGCAGTCGGATGTGTGCCACGGGATTCGACATCCCGGCGGGCGAGTCGACTTGGGCCGTCACCATCGCGGTGACGTATGCGGCCTGCACCCAAGACCCCGGCTCGGCAACGGAGTCGACGCCACTTTGCACGTCGGGGCCGACCCCTGGGATTCCGCCCCTCCCGCCTGGTCGCTACTCCACGGTCGTGATCGTCCCGGAGGGATTCCCCGTACCCGCTCCGGTCGAGATCACCGTCACCTGAAGGGAGCGCGCCCGACCACCGAAGATCGTGATCCAGGAAAGGGTTGTTCGCTTCTATCCGTTGCGCTCGGCGGCTCTCGCCAGCAACCCGCGGGCGATGACCAGGCGTTGGATCTCGTTGGTGCCCTCGCCGATGATCATGAGCGGGGCGTCGCGGTAGAGGCGCTCGACGGGGAAGTCGGTGGTGTAGCCCACGCCGCCGTGGATGCGCATGGCCTCGGTGGCGAGCTCGAGGGCGGTCTCGCTGGCGAACAGCTTGGCCATGCCGGCCTCGACGTCGCAGCGCAGGCCGGCGGTCTTGCGCTCGGCCGCGTTGCGGGTGAGCAGCCGTGCGGCTTCGAGCTTGGTGGCCATGTCGGCCAGCTTGAGCTGGATGGCCTGGTGCTCGGCGATCGGCTTGCCGAACGTCTCGCGCTGCTGGGCGTAGGACAGCGCGGCATCGAACGCGGCGCGGGCCACGCCGGTGGCGCGCGACGCGATGTTGATGCGGCCGATCTCGAGCACGCTGAGGATCTGGGCCAGGCCGCGGCCGGGTTCGCCGATGAGGTTGGCGGCGGGGACCCGGTGGCCGTCGTAGGACATCTCGACGGTCTCGATGCCCTTGTAGCCGAGCTTGCCCTCGTTCTTGGAGGTGGTGATGCCCTCGAAGACCGGACCGGGGTCCTTCTCGACGATGAAGGTCGTGTAGCCCTCCTCGGTCTTGGTCACGAGCGCCACGATGGACGCCCGCTCGCCGTTGGTCACCCAGCTCTTGGTGCCGGTGATGACGAACTCGTCGCCGTCGCGCACGGCCTTGCACGAGATGTTGCGGGTGTCGCTGCCGGCGTCGGGCTCGGACAGCGACATGGCGCCGCGCTTGTCGCCCGTGGCCATGGTGGGGAGGAACTGAGCCTTCTGCTCCTCGGTGCCGAACGACATGAGCAGCGTGGCGGCCATGGTGTGGGTGTTGATGATGCCGGTGAGGGTCATCCACCCGTAGGCGAGCTCCTCGATGATGGCGACGTAGGTGAGCAGGTCCAGGCCCAACCCGCCGTACTGCTCGGGGATGGTGACGCCGAACAGGCCCATGTCGCGCATGCCGGCCACGATCTCGGTGGGGAACTCGTCGGCGTGCTCCAGTTCGCTGACGACCGGGGTGACCTCCTTGGCGACGAAGCGGCGGACGGTCTGGATGATCTCTTCGCGGATCTCCGGATCGGTGTCGACTGCGTAGGGGTTCACGTTGGCGGGCATGATTGGACAGTAGCTCCTGATGTTGACGTCGATCTCAATTTTGGAGAACACTCTTTCCATGTCGAGTACTACGCGTTCTCACGTCCCCTGGCAAGCGGGTCGCCTCGGGAGGTCCGTCTAAGTGGACGTCCGACTCTCCACCGAGCAGCAGGCGCTCGAGGACGCGGCGGCGCAGGTCATCGACCGCCTCGCTCCCGAGACCGTTGGTGTGCTCGACGACGCGGAGCGGCGCGCCAAGCTCGATGCCGCCGTCGCGGCCTCGGGCTGGCGCGAGCTGCGCACAGCCGACGACGACGGGGCCCCGTGGGCGTCGGGCGTCGAAGTGGGCATCATCGCCGAGCAACTCGGACGGGGCGTCGCCGATGCCGCGTTCCTCGGTCCGGTGCTGGCCGCCGATCTGCGCCGTCGTGCCGGAGCGCCCGCCGCCACCACCCCGGAGACCATCGCCCTGACCGCCGGGCTCGGCACGCTCGCCGTCGCGAACCTTGCGGGCACACCTGACGGCGCGGTCGGCTTCGACACCGCCGGCACCGAAGCCGCGTTGCTCGTGCGTCCCGCCGAGGGCGGCTGGGAGCTGGTCTCGGCATCGATCCACTCGGGGGCACCGGCGACCGACCTCACCCGTTCGATTGCAGCGATCCCGACGGGGTCTGCGGTGGAACCCGTCGGGGCGACGCAGGACCTCACGGACCGCGACCTCACCTCGTGGTTGGCCCTCGGGCTCGCCGCCACCAGCGCCGACCTCGTCGGCACGATGGCCGGCGCCGTCGAGCTGGCCACCGACTACGCCAAGGAGCGCAGCCAGTACGGCACGGCCATCGGGTCGTTCCAAGCGGTTCAGCACATGCTCGCCGACGCCTTCACCTGGACCGAAGGGTCCCGCAGCATCGCCCGCTACGCCACCTGGGCCGCCGACGCGCTCAAGCCCAGTGAGGCGATCACCGCGGCGGCGACGGCCAAGGCCTACAGCGCCCGCGCCGCCCGCAAGGCGATCGAGGCGTCCATCCAGGTGCACGGCGGCATCGGCAACACGTGGGAGTGCCTGGCCCACGTGCAGCTGCGCCGTGCGCTGTTGTCCACCGAGCTGTTCGGTGGGATCGATGCCAGCCTCGCCATGGTGCTGGCCGACCGAGGGATCGGAGCTGTCGATGGACTTCGGTGATTCGCCTGAAGAGGCCGAGTTCCGCACCCGCCTGCGTTCGTGGCTCGAGGACAACACCCCCGACCTGGGGGCGTCGTCGACCTCAGATGAGTACTGGGAGGGCCAGCCGGCCTGGCACCAGTCGCTGTTCGACGCCGGCTACTTCGGCATGTCGTGGCCCAGCGACATCGGTGGCCAGGAGCTGCCCAACACCTACGACGTGATCGTCGATGAGGAGCTGGCTGCGGCCGGCGCGCCGCCCCGGCCGAGCCTGGGCTACCTGGTGCACGGCATCCTCGAGCACGGCAACGCCGACATCCGCGCCCGGTTCCTCCCCGGTTGCGTCAGCGGCCGCGAGCGGTGGTGCCAGGGCTTCAGCGAGCCCGACGCCGGCTCCGACCTCGCGTCGCTGCGCACCCGCGCCGAGCTCGACGGCGACGAGTACGTCATCACCGGCCACAAGGTGTGGACCAGCTACTCCGATCTCGCCGAGTGGTGCCTGGTCCTCGCCCGTACCGACAACGACGTCCCCAAGCACAAGGGGATCTCGGCGTTCATCGTGAAGATGGACCAGCCCGGTGTCGAGCGTCGGCCGTTGCCCATGATCAACGGGGTGACCCGCGAGTTCGGCGAGGTCATCTTCGACGGCGCGCGCGTGCCGGCCACCGACATGGTGGGCGATCCCGGCGGTGGATGGAAGCTGGCCATGACCGTGGTCAGCCACGAGCGCGAGCCCCACGAGCTCGGCTACATCGCCCGCTACCGCAAGGTCGCCAAGCAGCTCGCCAAGGACGTCGCCGCCGATCCGGCGGCGTTCGGCGACGAGCAGCGACGCGACCTGGCCTGGGCCATCGTCGAGGCCGAGATGCTGCGAGCCCACGGCGCCCGGCGTCTGTCGGACCGCCTCGGCGGGCTGCACCACGGCCCCGAGGGCTCGGTCGACAAGCTGCTCATGACCGAGGTCGAACAAGCCGTCGGTCACGCCGCTCTGTCGGTCGGCGCCGACCTGGTCGACGCCGACGACGAGTCGTTGAAGGTGTACCTGTACTCCCGGGCGCAGAGCGTCATGGGCGGAACGTCGCAGATCCAGCGCAACCTGGTCGCGACCCTGATGTTGGGACTACCCCGATGATGTCTGGCCCGATGATGTC
>CAZALT010000198.1:0-6076 GCA_964485515.1 uncultured Rhabdothermincola sp.
ACCCCTTCGCCCGCACCGCCAAGGCCGACGCAACCGTCGCAGCGCTTCGGGCCCGAGCCACCGATGTCGACACCAGTCGCATGCCACGCGCGCAGTGGCGCGAACGCAACGAAGCCGCCGGAATCGGCCTGATCTGATCGCCCCGCAAGCGAGGGTCGACCGTCCGGCCACCCGGCCGCAGGAGGACCCGTTTGCCACTTGAACCGCCAACACGAGAAATGTCCATGGACCTGCAAGAGGTGTACGACAAGATCGAGATCGGCGAGCTGTTCGCTCGCTACGCGAGGGGCGTCGACTCCCGCGATTGGGAGCTCTGGAAGGCGGTGTTCAGGGCCCAATCGGGGAGCCTCGTCAGCAGCCGACCCAGTGAAGGACGGGCAGTGGCTACCGGTCGGTACTCCCGGCGTTGCGCCTCCAGGTCTGGTCGTAGATGCGGATGAGTTGGGGCCCGAGCCAGGTGGCGAGCTGGTCGGCCGCCGCCTCAGTCCAGTGGATGCCGTCGGATCGTCCTAGTGGATCGAGCTCGCCGCCGGGCTGGCGGGCCATGTGGCCGGCGAGATCCAAGACGTTCACCAGAGGACGGGACGCGGCAGCCTCTCGGATGAGGTCGTTCATGCGGCGCATGCGAGCCGGATCGTTCTCGGGCAGGCTCTGCGGGTCGATCCCGTCGTGGAGCCCGGACTGATTCAGGGGGTGGGTGAGCCACACGACGATCGAGCCCTGAGCGGTGAGGATGTCCATCGCCTCAGCGATCTCGCTGGCGTAGAACTCGTCGTAGTCCGGGTCGCCGAACGACATCCAGCGGTCTCGGCTGGGGAGGAGTCGGTCGGGCACATCCCAGGTTCCGGCGAGGACTGCCACGAGTTCGGGCGGCCCGTCGGACAACGATGCCGCCGCGGGCGACGTTCCATCGAGATCGGCGGCGTAGCGCTCCGCCCAGTCGACGCAGTCACGCACGGGGGTGTCGAGTCCTCGGATGCGGTGTTCGCCTCCGCGAGTCATCCCGCATCCGGGCTCGCCGGCGTTGGCCACGGTGAAGCGGCCGGTCTCGTCGCCCCACTCGATGAGGCCGGAGCTGTCTGGTCGGGTACGGGGATCTCCGCCGATCGTGCTGGCCGCCGAGTCTCCTTCGAGGAGGAGATCGAGGTCTGTGCCGCACGCGTACGGGAGCAGCGTTGGCGCCGATGCATTGTCGAGGACGGTCGGTGGAGTTTCGCTCGGAGTGTCTGCGGTGACGATGCAGTCGGACCTGCTGTCGACCTCGTCTGATGGCGAACCACACCCGATCGATGCAACGGCGAGCGCGAGGATCCCGGCCACGAGGCGTGGCATGGTCCACCGCCGATCTGATACCGCCAGGACGGCCGGCCCGCGCCGACGACGTGCGCAGCGGCGACCGTCCGTCATCGGTCTACCCGTCGCTGGATTGGATCTCATCCCAGGTCTGGTCGTAGAGCTCGATCAGTGTCGGTCCGAGTGATCGGGCGATGTCGTCGGCGGCACCTTCGGTCCAGTGGACACCGTCTGGCCGAGCGGCGTCTTCGAGGCCACCACCCGGTCGATCTCGGAGGTAGGACTCGAGATCGAAGACGCGAACCCGCGGCCGGGTTGCCGCGACCTCAGCGATGATCTCGTTCATCCTTCGCATCCGTGACGGGTCGTTCTCGGGGAGAGATTCCGGGTCGAGGCCTTCGGCGATTCCGCCGCGGTTGGTGGGATGGGCCATCCACACCACGATCGCCCCGCGGGAGCTGAGCAGGTCCATTGCCTTGGCGACCTCGCTGGCGTAGTACGCCTCATAGACGGGGTCGCCGAACGACCGCCATCGGTCATCGCCGTAGAATTGGCGGTCGACGACGTCCCAGGAGGCGGCGAGCACGACCACCAGCAGGCGCTCGAAGGCGTCTCCGGTGGGCCGGTGGTCCTCCATGTCGGCGACGAAGCGCTGGGCCCAATCCACGCAGTCGCGTACCGGCGACTCCTTGCCGCGGTACCGCATCCAGCCGGTGCGGGAGATCCCGCATCCCGGGATGGCCCCGTTGAGGGCGGTGAAGCGCCCAGTGTCGTCTCCCCATCCTTTGAGGCCGGGTTGCTCTACCTGGTCGAGGATGTAGCCACCGAGGGTGCTCATCGCGGAATCGCCTTCGAACAGGACGTGCAGGTCCTCGTCGGTGGCGTGGGGCAGGAGCGGAGGCAGAGCGGGGGGACCTCCGATCTCGTCGGCGGTCGCCGTCTGGGGCGCCGTCGCCGTCGCCGTCGTCGTCGTCATCGGCCCTGCGAGGGCCGCGATCGGATCGTCGATCCGTATCCGTTCGGTGGATGAGACCGAACCCGATACCTGGATCGTGCCGACGACGAGAAGCGCCATCGAAATCGGCGCCACGAGCGCGAGCTTCCAGTTCACCTGTGGCCGATGACGGATCGGCCGCTCGACGGCCACGAGAGACAGTTGGGCGAGGGCGAAGGTGACGCTGAGGCGCAGCGCGAACAGCGGCCATTCCGAGAGTTGGGTCCGGGCCGGGGTCAACCAGAGGAAGACCGGCCAGTGGAAGAGGTAGACGGCGTAGGAGACTCGCCCCAGCCACCGCAGCGGCCCCCACGACAGAAGCGTCCGGGTTCGGCCGGGCTGCATGGAGGCGACCACGACGACAGCGGAGAGCACGGCGTATCCCGCGAATCCTCCGCGGTAGAGCCAACTGTCGCCTTGCGCAGCGGTCACCCACAGCACCACGACGATCGACAACGCGATTGCCCCTGAGGTGCTCATAGTGCGGCGTGCGGCGTCGGAGAGCGCGGCGCGATGGTGAAGGCCGACGGCGAGCAGTGCGCCGATCAGGAGCTCTGCCGCCCGGGTGTCTGTCCCGTAGTACACCCGGCTCGGATTCTCGGGGTCGAACAAGACTGCCATCTCGATCGTCGAGGCGATCGCCAGGCCACCGAGCACCAGGCTGAGTCGGGCCGGGCGGCGGCCGAGGCGAGCGAGAAGAATGGCCAGGAACAGCGGGAACAGCAGGTAGAACTGCTCCTCGATCGCGAGTGACCAGAAGTGCAGCACCGGCGACGGAGCGGCAAAGAGATCGGCATACGACTGGTTCGAAAGGATGAAGTGCCAGTTCGCTACATAGGCGAGGCTCGACCCGATGTCTCCCGAGAGCCCGTCGATCTGTGGGGCGCTCGCGACCAGTGGAGCGAAGAGGAAGACCACACCGAACAGGCACACGAGTGACGCTGGAAGCAAGCGCTTGAAGCGACGGCGCCAGAACGACCCCAGGCTGATCCAGCCTTTGTGCTCGTGTTCGGCGAGCAACAGCGTCGTGATGAGGAAGCCCGAGAGCGTGAAGAACGTCGAGACTCCGAGGAAGCCCCCAGTCGCCCACGAGAAGCCGTTGTGAAAGGCGAGCACGGCAGCGACCGCGAGTCCGCGCAGTCCTTCGATTCCTGGCTGAAACGGAATCGACGGAGGGCGGTGACGCGGCGCGGTCGACTGAGCCTTCTCTCCATGCTGGTCGAGCAGGTCGATCAGCGGCGCGAGCTCCGGGGACGGGTTGGGCAGGGTGGTCAAGTGCTCAGGTCGCTCAGGCGTCCCACCGAATGTGCGCTGTCCACCGGTTCGACCGTGCGGAGGGCGGCGCCACGCGCCGCGCCGTCGCTCGATGTCGTCCCGGGATCGCTGCGACCATCCGCACCTCGCCGTCCACCACGAGTGAGCGCATTCAACATCCCTGACCTGTCCGACGGACCGCCGTCGGGCTCACCCGTCGCGGTGAGCCCAGCTCAGACTCGGCGGGAGTTCCCCTCCTCGCAAAGAACTGTCAGGAGATCGACAGATTCCGGTCCTCATCGGCGCGGCTGGCCGGGTCGACCAGGGTCGACAGGGCACGTCTCCCCCTCACGTGGTCGGCAAGGATCGGGCCCTCATCCGGCTGTCGAAATGCTGACAAACGTCTGCAGGGCCGGTTGCCGGTTCGTATGGTGCCATCGCTTTGGGCGCTCGAAGGCACAGACCAATGGGGGAGCGTCGAGTGACCACCCCAAGCGGAGTGGCGCCCGCGACAAGAGGAAGGTGTCTCCTGCGCAAGCTTGTGATCATGATCGGGGCACTGCTCTTGGTGGTGGCTGTCGGCTGTGGATCATCGATAAGGCAACCTCGGTGAATCTTCTTGATCCGTGGGGAACCAGATCGAGATCCTGCAGCTTGGGTGAACGCTCGACCGCCGCCGGTAGGGATGTCGCCGGACTCCACCTGGCGACATCTCAACCCGCGGTAAAGGTGGAATCCTGTCGCCAACGAGAGAGGCGGCACCGAGATGGAGATGGCTGACGGCAAGGCCCGAGTCGCGCTGATCGTTGTCGCTGCGCTTGGATTGACCGCCATCGCGGGTTGCTCGGGAACCTCGAGCGAATCGGCGGTCGAGCCCGACTCGTCGGCAACGACGTCGATCGCGCCGCGGATCGCCGAGGTGAGTCGAGTGGCCAGTCCGACGGTGACCGTCGCCCAAGGGGGCGCCGGTCAGGCGTCGGGTGGCCTGCGTTTCGACGTCGGCGCCTACGGCTACCAAGAACAGGAGTTCTTCTTCGAGGGAACGGCCAAGACCTACGGGTCGGACCTGCCGCCGTCCCCCTATCGCAGTCGCATGATCGTGTGGACACCCGTCGATCCCGCCAGGTTCAACGGCACGACGGTGGTGGAGTGGGCCCATGTCAGCGACTACGGGCAGTTCGAGCTCACGGTCAACGTCAATGCCCAGACGCCCACGCTGGAGGATGAAGGGTTCGCGTTCGCGCTCGTGAGTGCGGAAGAGGGCGGGATCTGCGACGTGAGTCCGACGGGATGTAGCGGGTTGTCTCTGCAGGGGGCAGACCCTGCCCGATACAGCTCGCTCGACCATCCCGGTGACGACTACAGCTTCGACATCTTCAGCCAGGCCATGCAGGCGATCAAGAACCCAACCGGTGTTCGACCTCTTGGGGACCTCGACTCCCGGTACGTGATCGCCGAGGGGTTCCAGGCATCGATCGACAAGTGGTATCCCGTCGGTGACCCGGATCCCGGATCGTCCACCTCGCCGTTCAGCGTCTACGGCGCGCTCAACGCCTACCTCGCCGTGGGCGCCGATGAAGACGCCCGCGTCGCCGATGGATTCCTCATCGATGGCGGCGCGCCGGCCATCGAGCCCATCTACCGGGTTCCGACACTCCACCACCTGGATGAGTCGGCGATCCGGCGCACCCCAACGCCCGACAGCACGAACCACGTGACCTGGGAGGTTGTGGGCGCCCCGCACGCCGACCGGTGGAGCTCGGATCACTTCGGGTTCGCCTCGTCGACCCCGAAACCCAAGCTGACGCGCTCCGAGGAGGACGCCCGGCGGGACAAGTTCGACGACTACGGCCAGAACGGCCTGGTTGGCGGAGAGATCTGCGCCCCCGGACGCGAGACGGGGACCGCTTTCCCCCGACGCTTCACCTTGAATGCTGCCCTCGTCGCGCTGCGGGACTGGGTGGCCACCGGCGTTCCCGCCCCGGCAGCGCCGCGCATCGAACGCGTCGGACCCCCGCCAGACTCGCCCTCGGCGAAGCTCGCTCGCGACGGGGACGGTCATGCCATCGGCGGGGTTCGATCGCCGGTCATCGAAGCCCCTGTCGCGGCGTACAACGGGGAAGGCTGCGTCTCGGCGGGCACGATGATGCCGTTGGCCGACGGCCGCGTCGCTGAGCTCTATCCGACCCACCGGGCCTACGTCGAACGGGTTCTCGCCGCAGCCGATGAGGCGGTCGCCGGACGCTTTCTCCTCTGCGCAGATGCCGAGACGATCCTGCGCAAAGCATCGGAATCCGCGGTCGGTGGATCGCATGCCTTCCATGCAGCGCCGTCGTGTGCTGCGGGGCCGTCGAGCTAGCTGCTCCGCCCGACTGCACGGGCGCGAGGAGGGCCCAGGTCAGCGACCTGGGCCCTCGACGGTGGGACACGGGGGATGATGTCCCGCAGGGGTGACCTATCCCGGGATGATGACGGGCATGTGCTCCCAGCCCCGCACCGTGGAGGTGGGGAACAGGGACATGCCGTCGTAGTCGA
>CAZALT010000199.1:0-6060 GCA_964485515.1 uncultured Rhabdothermincola sp.
CAATTTGGTCCATTTCGTCGGCGCCGGGGTGAGGTCGGGGCGGTGCCACCTCGCGGTGAGAATAGAATCCAATTCTTCTGCAGCGACCGCCTCGTGTCGTCGACGGGCTGCAACACCGAAAGGTCCCCGCGTGAACAGCATCTCTGCCCTCGGCGCCATCGACACGATGATCGGGTTCCCCACCCCCGACATGCGGGCCACCTACGAGTTCATCACCAAGCAGACCAAGGACAAGCAGTCCAAGGAAGAGTTCAAGTTCCCGGTCGAGTACATGTTCAAGGACGTGCCTGAGAAAGCGCTCGAGGGTTCGAGCGATCCGGTTGCCGTCACCCTCGAAGCCATGGACCGGGTGGGCGTCGAGATCGGCCTCATCGGGGTCGGCGAGGACAACGACCAGAACGCGCTCCGTCGGCATCCCGACCGGTTCCTTGCGTGCTCGCACGTCGACCCGAACCACGGGGTCGACGCCGTGCGCCAGCTCAGGCGCGAGCACGAGCTGTTCGGCACGCGTGCCGTCGGCATGTTCCCGTCCGGGTTCTTCCCTCAGGTCGCGATAAACGACCCGAAGATGTTCCCCATCTACGCCGCCTGTGTGGAGCTCGACATCCCCGTCTTCGTCTGCACCGGCATCCCCGGCCCGAGGATCACGTTCGCTCCGCAGCACGTCGAGCACGTCGACGAGGTGATGTACGAGTTCCCCGACCTGGTCTACGTGTTCCGCCACGGCTGCGAGCCGTGGACCGACCTGGCCGTCAAGCTCATGGTGAAGTGGCCGAACCTCTACTACTCGACCTCGGCCTTCGCGCCGAAGCACTACCCGCGGGCCATCGTGGACTACGCCAACACGCGAGGAGCCGACAAGGTCATGTACGCCGGCTACTTCCCGATGGGCCTGTCGCTCGACCGCATCTTCGCCGAGATCCCCGACGTCGGCTTCAAGCCCGAGGTGCTCCCCAAGTTCCTTCGTGGCAACGCGGCCAAGGTGCTCAAGCTCGACGTCTGAGCGGGCGAGGTCGAACCTCTCGGGCTGCCGTCGACCGGGCTGCCGTCAACCCTCGGCCGCGATCGACTGCAGGATGTCGAGCTTGGCCGCCCGGCGAGCGGGAAGGACTCCGGCGAGCATCCCGAACAGACCGCCGACCACCAGGATCAAGATGAGCTGGCCCACGGGTGCGGTGAACGTGCCGAACCCTTCGTCGGTGGCGAAGGCGTGCATGAAGCCCCAGCCGAGGAACGTGCCGAGGATGAGCCCGCCGAAGGTCCCGAACACGGCGATGATCGCCGACTCCCAGCGCACCATGGAACGGAGCTGGCTGCGGGTCTCCCCGACGGCGCGCAGCAACCCGAGCTCCCGGGTTCGTTCGTAGATGGACAACGCCAACGTGTTGCTGATGCCCAGCACCGCGATGAGGATCGAGAGCCCCAGGAGGAAGTAGACGACGATGAGGAAGATGTCGAGGCTGCTGGAGAACAGATCGATGTACTCCTGGCGATCCATCACGTCAGGCGTTCCGAACTTGTCGGCCAGCGGTTGGATGGCGGCCTTGCCTTCTTCGATGGTGACGCCCTCGTTGAGGGTGACGAACATCTCCCGATCCGAGAGCGGTCCCGGCGAGCGCGGAGCCCAGGTCTCGAGCGGCACGAAGGCATCAGCACCCACGAGCTCGGGGCGGGTGAAGATCCCGGCGATGGTGAGGGTGCCGGTCGTGCCGTCGAGGTAGTCGACGGGGACGATCTGGCCCATCGCCCATCCGCGTTGCGTCGCCAGCTCTTGCGAGACGGCCATCTGGTCCACCTGGAGGTCGGAGATCGACCCGGCGGTGAGGTTCGGGTCGATGATCGATCCGTAGGGACCCGGCTCGGATACGACGAAGGGCAGACCTTTGCCGTCGACGGTGGCGATGCCGAAGGTCCAGCCCGCGGCCTGATCGACCTCGGGAAGCGCAGCGGCCTCCGTCACGAGCTCGGGTGGGAACCCAGGCGCACCGAAGCTCATGGAGGTGATCACGAGGTCGCCGGAGAAGTTCTCGCCGATCAGGTCTTCGAACGAGGTCTTGAGCGAGGACGCGAAGAGCGTGGCGAGGGTGACGATGGTGATGCCGACGAGCAGCGCGGCCGAGGTCGAGGCGGTGCGCTTGGGATTGCGCATGGCGTTCTCGCGGGCGAGGCCGCCCGGCAGTCCACGCGCCGTGGCGACCGGCCACCCGATGGCGGAGGCGCCGGGCTTGGCCGCGGCGGGTCCGAGGACCAGCATCGCGGCCAGGCAGAGCAACGTGCCCAGCGCCACCCGGCCGAGCGCGCCGCTCGAGTCGAGCAGCGCGCCGCTGAGCACGAGGGAGATCCCGAGCGCGGCGAGCAGTGCGCCGACGCCGATGCGCACGGCCGTCGCGGTCGTCCGGTCGATCGAGACGTCTCGGAGCGCGGCGATGGGAGCCACCCCCGATGCCCGGATGGACGGGATCACGCCGGCGAGCAGGGTGACCACGATGCCGACCACCACGGCGATCAGCACGCTGTCGAGCTCGATGGTGATGCCGCCCTTCGGGAGCCCGAAGTTCGCGGCATCCAGGCCCGCCTTCATCATGGTGGCGAGGAACAGGCCGCCGACGAGGCCGACGATCGACGACACGACGCCGATGAAGAGCGCCTCGAAGGTCATCGAGCGGAGAACCTGTGCGCGAGAGGCGCCGATGGCACGGAGGAGCGCGGATTCCCGTGTGCGCTGGGCGAGGATCACCGCGAACGAGTTGTAGATGCTGAACGCGGCGACGACCAGCGCGATGCCCGAGAAGATCTTGAGGAACAGGTCGAACGCGTCCAGGAACGAGGCGTTGATGTCGGACTGCTGCTCCGCGGTCAGATCCTCCGCTGTGATCGTCTCGACTCCCGCCGGAAGGGCGGAACGGAGTCGGTCGGCGAGCGCGACCTGTGTCACGCCGTCGTCGCCGCGGACGACGAAGTCGCTGACCTGACCGGTGTTGCCGATGAAGAGCTGCTGGGCGCGTTCGAAGGTGAACCCGGTGAAGGTGACGCCACCGATGCTGTCTGCCGTTCCGAAGGTGACGATGCCCACGATGGTGACCTCGATCGGGTCAGGCACTCGAACGGTGGCGGTGTCGCCGATCGTCAGCTTGCCGGTCGTTGCCGCGCCCCGGTCGATGACCACCTCGTTCTCCGTGGTCGGAGCCCGCCCTTCGTCGATCTGGTAGGGGTTGGTGACACTGTCGATCCAGCCACCACCGAGCGTCGGTGGGCCGGCACCGCCGATGGGTTCACCGTCGGCCCCGGTGATCTGGGCGAGCCCGGTGACTTCGGGTTGGACCTCCGCCACGCCCTCGACCGCCTCGATCGTCGGCTGCCACGAGAGGTCGACGTTGCCCCGTACAGCGAACCCCTGGGTCTCTTCAGCGGCCGAGGCACGAACGACGACGTCGACGTTCTCGTTTGCCTGGCCGAACACCGTCGCGAACCCGGCGCGCATCGTGTCGCCGAGGACCAAGGTGCCGGACAGGAACGCCACACCGATGATGACTGCCGAGCAGATGCCGAACAGGCGCCGCTTGTGCGCGAACAAGCCTTTGAGGCCGACCTTGAACATGGCCGCGAACCTAGTGCCGTGCCAGGGAGCTCGTGATTGGAGAGCTGCGTACGTCGCTGGTGGCGACGGACGTGAGGCTGGCAAGACGCTCCCGTCCTCGGGCGTGTCTGTGATCGCGCCTCAGCCTCGATCCACCGGTGTTCTGAGCGGTTGGTGGGGTCCCGTATCCGCGGAACGTGCCGGGATGGCGAGCCGACTCGCGATCACCATGGGTTGATCTGTGGCCGCTGTCTGACCTACTGGCGTGTGGATGAGTCGGGACGGACCGTTCCCCTCTTCGGCGTCGTCAAGCGAGCTCGACGGCAGTAGCTCCAGCGGTGAGGGCATCCGGGGGAGCCGAAGCCATTGGCAGGGACGGTGGGAGTCGATCCAAAGCAGCACCTTCCCCAAGTGAGGGTCGCGCGTACTCGGCTGGTGCCCAAGCTGTGCCCAATCGGTGCGGTCGGGAATCGCGCATCCGGGGAGAACTACGCGTCCCCGCGTTGGCCGCGGTCTCCTTCGAGAGCGCGGATCTGGTCCTCGACGAGGGTGAGCGTCTCTCGATGGCCGGTGTCGAGATCGAAGGCTTCCTCGATGAGGAGGAAGCGAGAGATGCTGGACAGGATCACGATGATCGATGCCGCGGGCCAGTGTTCGGGGTCGACGCCGTAGGCCTCGAGGACCGAGGTGAGGGTGTCGAGTTGGGCATTGCGGAATCGTCGGGAGTAGTCGGCGATCTCGGTGTGGATCGCTGGGCGGTGATTGGCGAGAGCGATGAACTCCATCGTCAGTGCCGAACCGGCTGGCTCATGGATCAGGTCCCAGAATCCCCACAGGGGCTGAGGCGACGACAGCGCCTGTTGCAGTCGTTCGAAGCTGCCCTCGGCGCCCCGTTTGAACAGGGCGACGAAGAGGCCGTCGAGGTTGTCGAAGTAGTAGAAGACCATGGCGCTGTTGAGGCCGGCTCTCGCCGCGACCTTGCGGGTGGTGACCGCGGCGTAGCCCTCCTCGACCATCAGCTGCTGGGCCGCGTCGAGCAGGGCATTGCGAGTGCTGGGGTCTCCGGCATTGCCACGGCGCGCAGGCATGTCGTGAGTCTCGCACCGATGTCGAGGTCGTCGGCGGAGGTGGTTGACCTCGTCAAGGGCTCGTGTTAATCAGTTGATGGGTTGTGTTCATCATGTGATGGACACGGGGGAGGGCGACGTGACCACGAGGCCGAGAGCAGGAGCGCGTCGATGAGAACGCCACGTCCAGCCCAGAACCGCGTCGCGGTGGTGACCGGCGGAGGGTCCGGAATCGGGGAGGCGACCTGTTGGCACCTTGCCTTGACCGGCAATCGGGTCGCGGTGCTCGATCTCGACGAGAGCCGTGCCTCCGCCGTTGCCGAGTCGTTGCGCTCGGAGGGCCATGAGGCGATCGGCCTCGGGGTCGACGTCACCGACCGGCCTGGCATCGAGACGGCGTTCGCCAAGGTGCGGGCCGAGCTCGGGCCGACCGAGGTGCTCGTCACGAGCGCCGGTCTGGTCGCGTTCGACCGCTTCGAGGAGATCACACCTGAACGGTGGAATCACGTCGTCGACGTCAACCTCACCGGCACCTTCCATGCGTGCCAGGTCGCGCTGGTCGACATGGTGGCCGGAAGCTGGGGGCGGATCGTGACGATCTCGTCGTCGAGCGCCCAGCGGGGCTCGCCGCTCAACGCCCACTACGCGGCGGCCAAGGGCGGCGTGATCGTCCTCACCAAGTCGCTGGCGCGGGCATATGCGACCCAGGGCATCACGGCGAACTCGATTCCTCCGTCGGCCATCGAGACTCCGATGCAGCACGCCTCCCAGGACCTGGGCGACCTGCCGTCGAACGAGACGATGGCCGCGACGGTGCCAATGGGACATCTGGGCACGCCTGACGACATCGCGGCGGCGGCGACGTTCCTGGCCTCAGAAGGCGCTGGGTTCATCACCGGTCAGGTGCTCGGCGTCAACGGCGGGTCGGTCCTGTGAGCGCCGCGACCTCCCCCCGACTGGCTCCGCTCGCCGCCGACAAGTGGGGCCAGGAAGGCCGCGACCTGCTGCGCGGCCGAGTGGCTGCGGCCGACCAGTACCTGTCCGGCGGCATCGACGCGCCCGAGATGCCTGGGATCCTCGGGTTGTTGGGCCACCACCCTCGCCTCGCAGGCAATTGGCTGGCCTTCAGCGGCGATCTGCTCGACGACCCCGTGCTCGATCCCCGAGATCGAGAGCTGTTGATCTTGCGGGTCGCGTGGCGCACGCAGAGTCGCTACGAATGGGCCCAGCATGCCCGCATGGCGGCCGCGGCGGGGCTGGATGCCGAACGGATCGCCGCTGCGGCGGGTGACATCGACGCACCGGTCTGGACCGATCGAGATCGTGACCTCCTGCGGTCGGTCGACGAGATGATCGAGGGGTTCCAGGTCGGAGAAGGCACCTGGACCCGGCTGGCCGAGCACTTCGACGAGAGCC
>CAZALT010000200.1:0-5834 GCA_964485515.1 uncultured Rhabdothermincola sp.
ACGAGGATGGGGAAGTCGTTGGCCGGGATGTCGCCGTTGAACTCCACGCCTTCGAGCGTGAGGCCTTCGGTCTCGAACATGCCGGGCATCACCAGGCTGGCGTTGATGCCGAGGGGAGCCAGCTCGAGGCGCAGCGACTCGAACGCGGCCTGGAGCCCTCGCTTGGACGCCGAGTAGATCCCGGTACCGGGCATCGACAAGATGCCCGCGCAGGACCCGATGAGCACGACGTCTCGGCGACCGGTCTCCGCGAACTGGCCCATGGCGAACTGGGCGGTGGCGAGCGGCGCCACCAGGTTCAGCTCGAACATGGCGCTCCAGCGGTCGGGTGCGCCGGTGGCGAGCGTGCCCACCATCGACCGGCCGGCAACGGCGACCACGCCGTCGAGACCGCCGATCTGACGCGCCGCGTCGCCGACCGCGGCCTCCAAGGCGTCGTTGTCGGTCACGTCGCACACGATGGGCACCGCGAGGTCGCCGAGCTCGGCGTGGAGCTCGTCGAGGCGCTCCTTGCGCCGGGCGACCATGGCGACCGCACCGCCCTTGGCCACGATCGCCCGGCACACCTCGGCGCCGATGCCGCTCGATGCGCCGGTGACCAGCACCCGTCGACCGCTCAGGTTCCCGCTCATCTCCACATCACGTCCTTCTCGTCGGGCCGCTGACCTGCGGCGGGTCTTGCTGGTTGGGTCGGTTTGGCCGGCTTCGCCTGTGGAGCGCTCGTCGCCTCACGGCGCCATGTTGGCCGCGTCGGTGAGCGCGGCACCGTCGACGTCGAGGATGTGCGAGAGGTTCTCGGCGATGTCCTCGGGGGTGATCGGGTCCTTGGTCAGTCCCTCGGTGTGGATCACCGCGAGGCGGGCCGCGCTGCCCATGCCGACGCGGAGCACCTCGCCGTTGAGCGTGCACGACTCATGGGCCAGGTAGAGGGCGGCGGGGGAGCACATGTCGGGGGGCATGGAGGCGTTGACGGCGTCGATGGTGCCCTCGTCCATGCCGAAGAGGCCGGCGAGGCGCTGCTTCTCCGAGTCCGACATGCGGGTGTGGGCCCGTGGTGCGACTGCGTTGACCCGGATGCCGGTGCCCGTCGCCTCGGTCGCCAGGTTGCGGGTGAGCCCGAAGACCGCGCCCTTGGCCGCGCCGTAGCTGGTCAGCTCGGGGATGCCGCCGAGCATCGCCTCCGAGGTCGTGTTGACGATCCGGCCGTAGCCCGTGGTGAGGAAGTGCTTCCACGCCGCGTGGGCGACGAACAGCGTGCCGAAGAAGTGCACGTCCATCATGCGACGGAACCGGGCCGAGGTGAGGTCCTCGAACCGGGCCGGATCGTTGATCCCCGCGTTGTTCACCACGGCGTCGAGTCGGCCGTAGGTGTCGACCGCCGTGGCGACGATGGACGTCGCGGCGTCCTCGTCGGAGACGTCGGCGAAGCACGCCGCTGCCTCGCCGCCCGCGGCGCGGATCTCCGCGGCGACGGCCTCGGCCGGGCCGCTCGACGAGCCCGCGCCGTCCACGGCCACGCCGTAGTCGGCGACGACGACCCGGGCGCCCCGCTCGCCGAACAGCAGCGCGTGGGACCGTCCGATGCCGTTGCCGGCCCCGGTGACCACGACGACCCGATCGTCGAAGCGCAGCTCGTCCATCCCGTCCCCCTCAGATCCCGTCGTCCAATGTGGAACGACTATTTGGTTCGTGACCCTATAGTGTGGAGTGAGGCGACGCCACTGAGGTATCGGGCCAGCCCAGGGAACCACGACCGGACGGTGACGATGACGAACGCGAGCGAGACGGTCTACTACGACCCGGTCGATGCGGAGATAGACGACGATCCCTATCCGGTGTGGAAGCGCCTGCGGGACGCGGCACCGCTCTACCGCAACGAGGAGCACGACTTCTACGCGCTCAGCCGGTGGGAGGACGTCGAACCGGCACTCATCGACTGGGACACCTATCGATCGGGGAAGGGCACGACGTTCGAGATCATCAAGGCGCTCAAGGACGCCGACGTCGAGCTGCCGCCCGGCATCATCCTGTTCGAGGACCCGCCGATCCACGACCTGCACCGGGGCCTCCTGTCACGCGTGTTCACCCCGAAGCGCATGGCCGCCATCGAGCCGCTGGTCCGCGAGTTCTGCGCCACCGCGCTCGACCCCCTGGTCAGTGCCGATGAGCTCGACATCGTCGCCGACTTCGCCACGTTCGTGCCGATGCGCACCATCGGTTACCTCCTCGGCATCCCGGAGGAGGCCCAGGAGGCGATCCGCAAGGACACCGACGACCGCCTGGCGCTCGGCGACGACAAGCAGCCCGAGGTCGGCGACGAGGTGTTCCGGGCCAAGGACGACCTGATCGGCGACTACATCGACTGGCGGATCGAGCACCCGTCCGACGACCTCATGACCGATCTGCTCAACGCCGAGATCGACGACGAGGAGGGGCGTCGTCGTCTCACCCGGACCGAGGTCGTCACCTACACCAGCATGATCGCCGGCGCGGGGAACGAGACGGCCACCCGCCTCATCGGCTTCACCGCGGACCTCCTCGCCCGTCACCCCGATCAGCGCCAAGCCGTGCGCGACGACCGGGAGCTGCTGGCGCCCGCCATCGAGGAGGTGCTGCGCTACGAGGCTCCATCGCCGGTGCAGGCACGCCTGGTCGCCCACGACGTCGAGGTGCGCGGCACCGTGGTGCCGGCGGGATCGGTCATGTTGCTGATCAACGGGTCGGCCAACCGGGACGAACGCCACTTCCCGGACCCGGACCGCTTCGACGTCCGCCGCGCCGACGGCCCCCACCTGAGCTTCGGCTACGGGCTGCACTACTGCCTCGGCGCCGCGCTGGCCCGGCTCGAAGGGCGCGTCGCCCTCGACGAGATCCTCCGGCGCTGGCCCGAATGGGAGGTCGACCGGGAACGGGGCCACAAGGCGCACACCGCCAGCGTCCGGGGCTGGGAGAGCCTGCCGTTCCTCCCCACCTGACGCTTCCACCGATCTGTCCGCTGACCTGACCCACAACCCCCCGACCGAACCCGACCGACAGAACCCGACCGACCGAACCCGACCGACCGAACCTGCACGCTGTGAGGACCCGATGGCCGATGCACCCCGCTTCTCGAACCTGATCAACGGAGCCCTCGAGCCCCCGGCATCAGGTGCCTACCTCGACTCGTTCAACCCGGCGACGGGCGAGCTCGTCGCCCAGATCCCGGCGAGCGACCGGGCCGATGCGGCACGGGCGGTCGAGGCCGCGGCTGCCGCGTTCCCCACCTGGTCGGCCCTGGCGCCCAAGACCCGAGCGAGCTACGTGGCCAAGGCGGCCACGATCTTCGAGGAGCACGGCGCCGAGCTCGGTCGCCTCGAGTCACTCGACAACGGCACCCTGCTCGGCATCAGCGAGGTCATGAACGGCCTGGCCATGGTCGAGGTGTTCGAGAACGCCGCCCACGACGCGGTCTTCACCATGGCGGGCCAGAGCGCGGTGCTCGATGCCGTCACGTTCGGCGTCACTCGCCGCGAGCCCTACGGCGTCGTCGCGGTGATCGTGCCCTACAACATGCCCATCGCCATGTTCGGCGTGAAGGTGGCTCGCGCCGTCGCGGCGGGCAACACGGTGGTGGCCAAGCCGCCCGAGCAGGCCGGCGCGGGGATCCTGCGCCTGGCCGAGCTCTTGGTCGATGCGTTCCCGCCCGGCGTGGTCAACGTGGTTTCGGGCCTGGGCGAGGTGGGCGACGCGTTCGTGCGTCACGAGGCGGTGCGCAAGGTGACGATGACCGGATCGTCGGGTACGGCCAAGCTCATCCAGAAGGCGGCAGCCGACACCCTCACGCCGAGCATCTTCGAGCTGGGTGGCAAGTCGCCCAACATCGTGTTCGCCGACGCCGACCTCGAGCAGGCCGCCTTCGGTGCGACGATCCCCTCGGTGTACACGTTCAACGCGGGCCAGGCGTGCGTCGCCGGCTCACGGATCCTCGTCCAGCGTCCCGTGCTCGACGAGATGCTGACCCGGATCCGCGACATCGCCGAGTCGATCACCATCGGGGACCCGCTCGATCCGGCCACGCAGATGGGACCGCTCATCTCACGGCAGCAGTACGACAAGGTCGTCGACTACCTCGAGATGGGCACCAAGGAGGCCGACCTGGTGTTCGGTGGTCGTCACGGCGCCGAGGTCGTACCGCACCTCCCCGATGGGCACTGGGTCGAGCCCACGCTGTTCATCACCGAGGACAACTCGCTGCGCATCTGCCAGGAGGAGGTGTTCGGGCCCGTCGCTGTCGTGATCCCCTTCGACACCGAGGAGGAGGCCGTCGCCATCGCCAACGACTCGCGCTACGGGCTGGCGTCGGGCGTGTGGACCCGCGATCTGGGGTGCGCCCAGCGCATGATCCGCGACATCCAGTCGGGCAACGTGTGGGTCAACAGCTACATGCAGATCCGCGACGAGCTCCCCTTCGCCGGCATCAAGGAGAGCGGCTACGGCCACGACGGGATCTTGGAGTTCACCTGGGAGAAGACCTCGGTGATCGCCGTCGCCCCGGTGGCGGGTCTCGTCGGAGGCGAGCCACCCTCGGGGGAGTGACTCGTCCCGCGATCACGGTCGTTCTTCGCTTCTGGCGTTGATCTTGTGCGGTAGCCGAACGAGATCAACGCAATTCGGGACGTTCGGCGGTCGTCAGCCGTCGACGAGTCGTACCGGGAGCTTCAGGAGGGACACCCCGACGTTGTGGACCGGGCCCATGCCGACCCACTCCGCGTCGCCGGCGAGCTCGACCCGGTCGAAGCGGCGGGACAGCGACCCGAGCATGACCTGGATCTCCTTCTTGGCCAGGTTGGCCCCGAGGCAGTAGTGGGGGCCCCCACCGCCGAAGGCCACGTGCGGGTTCGGGGTGCGGGTCACGTCGAAGCGGAAGGGGTCGGCGAACACGTCCTCGTCGCGGTTGGCCGACGGGTACCAGATGACGACCCGGTCGCCCTCCTTCACGGAGGCGCCACCCAGCTCGACGTCGCGCGTGGCGGTCCGGGTGAACATGAGCACGGGCGACGACCAGCGCAGCACCTCGTCGGCGCCGGGGACCACCAGCTCAGGCTCGCGGCGCAGGGAGCGGAACTGCTCGGGCCGTTCGGCCAGGGCCTGGACCCCCTGGCTGAGCGCGTTGCGGGTCGTCTCGCTGCCGGCGACCGACAGGATCATGAAGAAGGCGTCGAGCTGGTGACCGGTGAGGCGGGTGGCGTTGCCGTCGTCGTCGAGCACCTCGGCCTGGGTGAGCTGGGTCCAGATGTCGTCGGTCGGGTTCTTGCGCTTCTCCTCCGACAGCTCCTGCGCGTAGGTGAACAGCGCCAGCTGGGTGGTCATGCTCACCTCCTCGTCGAGGTCCGAGTCCGGGTCGAAGGAGCGGAGCAGGATGTCGGTCTGCTCGAAGATCCAGGGGCGGTCGGCATCGGGGATGCCCACGATGTCGGCGATGACGTGCATGGGCAGCTCGTGGGCGATCTCGGAGACCACGTCGACCACGTCGTCGCCGCGGGCCACGACGTCGTCGAGGATGAGCTCGGCTCGCCGCTCGATGTCGGCCTCCAGGCGGGCCACCTGGCGCGGGGTGAACCCGGCGCTGAGCAGGCGACGGATGCGGGTGTGCTCGGGTGGGTCGAACGCCACGATCATCTCGGCGTCGCGGTACATCGGTTGCGGGGCGATGCCGGGGCCGTCGACGGCGGTGAACGTCTCCCAGTCGCGGTTGGCCTGCTGGGCCTCGTGGTGGCGAACGACGGACCAGAACCCGAAGGGCCCGTCGCTTCCCGGCACGGGTACCGCGGGGTGGCGCACCACCGGTCCGATGG
>CAZALT010000201.1:0-5770 GCA_964485515.1 uncultured Rhabdothermincola sp.
TCGTGCTCGTCGACCACGACGCGTTCGACCTCGGTTCACTCGCCTCCCAGGTGCCACTGGTCTTCGACACCCGGCGCAGCGTGCCGCCCGCTCCGAACGTCACCTACCTCTGACCCGGCGACCCGTCCACCTTCGACACGGTGCCGTCGGCCGTCTCCGGGCCGCAACGGGCCGTGTCGTCGCGCCCCACGACCACCAGGATCAACACGCCGATCACGACATAGGAGATGATCGTCTGCAGGCTGAATATCCCGATCGCGTCGGTCGCGGACCACCCGAGCGCCACCGGGACCCACAACGACGCGACCACCATGACGAGGCGGAAGACATCCCAGGCAGCCTGAATTCCCTGGCGCTCCAACACGACGAGCACCGGCCCGAGCGGTGACACGACGAACTGCAGGAAGTAGGCAGGTGCGAGGATCCGGATGAACTCACCGGCGGTTCGCCAATCCGACCCGAAGATGGTCTCAGCGGCCCAGGGGCCGAACACCATGAGGAGCAGAGCGGGTACGACACCGAGGACGGCGAGGTGGGAGACGAAGTGCCGCACGCTCGGGAGGAGGCGTTGCTCCCGCGTGTGGGCCATGCGAGCGAGATCGCCGTGGAAAGCTTGGGCTCCCGCCTGGCCGAAGATCGTCGCGGGACCGACGACGACGCGGTTCGCCAAGAGGAACCAGCCCGCCGCCTCAGGGGTGAACCACGCAGCGAGCAGGATCGCTGGTAGCTGCAAACCTGCGCTGTTCACGATCGCGGCCCACGAGGAGACCAAGGGGAAGCGTCGGTAGCGCGACGCGACGCGGCGCATCGAGGACCACGCTGGGCGGGCCAACCGCCCCGGACCGCGGATCGCATCCCACGCCAGCCAGAACGTGTTGACCGCCTTGCCGATGCCGTAGCCGACGACGAGACCTGCCGCGCCCGTTCCAGCCGCGCCAAGGGCGATCTGACCTGCCGACTGACCTGCTCCCTGCGCCGCGCGCGACGCGGCGAGATGCCCGAACCGCTTCCGGCGAATCGACCAGTACGCCAGCACGTTGCCGAGCCCGTCGGCGAGGAGCACCAAGGGGATCAACATCGCCACACCGGTGACCGCCGGCGAGTTGGTCCAGTCCGCGATCAGGGGTGCCAGCGGGATGAGGACGAGCGCGGTCAGGACGGCCCAGCCGATCACAGCGAGTCCACCCACGAAGACCAAGGCGCTCGCGTCCTCGTCATCCTTGGGCAGCGGGACCGCCAACTCGTACCGCAGCGCCGCAGCGACGACGACGATGGACTCGATCGAGGTGACGACGCCGAAGACACCGAAGTCGCTCGGATCGAACACGCGACTGAGGATCGGGGAGCTGACCAGGACGAGGAGCTGGCCAATGCCAGCCCCGACCGCGACCGTCGTCGCTCGTCGGAGAACCTGGCTCTGCTGACGAGGCATCGCTAACCGCGGCGGGGGCCGGCCGGCTCCGGCCCGATCTGCTCGTAGAGGGCGAGGAGCTTTCCCGCCTCGGACTCCCAGCTGTACTGCTCGCGGACAACGGCGGGCCCTCGGCGGGCAATCGCCGCCAGCTCGTCGGGATCGGCGAGCAGCTCGTCGATCGCTGCAGCAATCGCGTCGACGTCCCGCGGGTCGACCAGCGCACCCACCTGCGCCGGCGCCACGATCTCCCGAAGCGCGGGGAAGTCCGAGACGACGACAGCAAGACCTGCCGCGAGGTACTCGAAGAGCTTCACCGGAATGGCACCCTCGGTGTACTTGCGCGTCGGCTGCAAGAGCACCACCCCGATCCGCGCCTGCGTCAGCACATCGACGATCCCCTCACGGTCCAGCCAGCCGACGTAGTCCACCTGGTCCCACCCGGGAACGTCGCGCATCCGCTGCTCAAGGTCCTTGGGGACGAACGAACCAGCCAGTGTCAGCCGGACATCGGTCCTGGTCCGGGCGAGCGCCTCGACCATCTGGGCCGCGCCTCGCTGTTCGGTCAGGTTCCCGACGTAGACGAGGCGGTTCTCGCGATCGACCGCGTCGACCTTGGCGAGATCCACGAACTCATCGGCGCGCACATAGTTCTGGACGATGACGATCCGGCCCCGGCGGAAACGCTTCGCTCCCTCGACCTCGGCGGAGATCGTCCCAGCGAACAGAGGAACCGCGGTGCGTTCCGCCAACCTCACCGACGCAGCGAGGGGAGCTCGCAGACGTGGCGGGATCCACGGTCGATCGAGCACCAGGCGAGGAAAGTCCTCGTGGGAGTCGTAGACGACCCGACGGCCGGCAAACGCGAGCGCGGCACCCACCAGGAACACCTCCGGATCGTGGAAGTGGTAGATGTCAGCCCGCTCGCGGGCGACGATACGTAGGCAGTGCCACAGGTTGCCGAGGAACCGGCCTCGACGACTCGACCAGCGAGGGATCGGGATGATCCTGACGCCGTCGACGACCTCGGCCCGGTCGTGCGGCGCAGCCAGAGAGACTCGGTATCCGGCGTCGGCGAGCGTGCGGCACTCTTTGACGAACACTCGGGTGTCGAAGGCAGCGTGCGCCGGTGCAAGGTGCAGGACGCGCACCTTGCCCTCCCGTGCCCGGTCGGCCGGCTCCCGACGACGTCGATCGAACCGAGTCATGCGGGTACGTCTCACGACTTCCCTTGGGCTCATGTGCTCCCGCCCGCCGGCCGGACATCCATCCGAGCGATCGCCGCCGCCACCTGGTCGACCTCGTCGGTCGACATCAAGGGATCCATGGGGAGCGACAGCACCTCGCCGCCGGCGCGCTCGGCGATGGGAGTCGGCTGCCCCCCGAGCGCGGCGGTCCACGGCTGCCTCGACAAGGAGATCGGATAATGCACACCAGTGGCGATCCCTGCTTCGGCGAGACCGGCCTGCACTGCGTCCCGAGCGTCGACGCGGGCAACCAGGAGATGGTGGACCGCCCCGGGGCACCACGGCACGAGCAGGTCAGCGGGAAGGCGCTCACGGTAGGCCTGAGCGATCATCTGTCGATCCGACGTCCAGATCGGGAGGTGCCGGAGCTTGACCCGCAACACGGCCGCCTGCAGCCCGTCGAGGCGCGAGCACCAACCCAGCTCGTCGTGGAGGTACTTCGATCGTCGGCCGTGGTTCGCCAGGATGCGGACTCGCTCGAGCACGCCCTGGTCGTTCGAGATGACCGCGCCGCCATCGCCGAACGCGCCGAGGTTCTTCCCCGGGAAGAAGCTGAAGCAGGCCGCATGCCCAACGGTGCCGACGCTCCGCGCACCGTCGGTTCCCAAGTGCGCCTGCGCAGCATCCTCGATCACGGTCAGCCCGCTCTCTCGCCACGCAGACAGGTGCTCGAACGGGACGACGTGACCGTAGAGGTGCACCGGCACGACAGCACGCGTGTGCGCAGTTCGCACGCGCTCGACCTCGGCGGGACCGAGCAACAACGTGATCGGATCGACGTCGGCGAGGACCGGCCTCGCCCCGACGTGGGCGACGGCCTCAGCCGTGGCGATGAACGTCATGGAGGGCACGATGACCTCGTCACCTGGGCCGATACCTGTTGCGCGGAGCGCCAGCGCCAAAGCGTCGGTGCCCGAGGCGCAGCCGACCGCTCCCGACACACCGTGGGCCGCGGCGAACTCCTCCTCGAACGACGCGACCTCGGCACCGCCGATGAACGCCGAGCGTTCGATGACCCCTCGCATCGCTTCGTCCAGCTCGGGCCGGATCGAGTCGTGGAGCCGTCCGAGGTCGAGGAACGGGACGGTCATGAGCGGATCCTTCCAGGGTTGCCAACGATGGTGACGCCCGGATCGACGTCGTGCACGACCACCGCACCGGCTCCGATGAGCGCACCCGCACCGATACGCACGCCGGGCAGCAGTACGGCGCCGGCCCCGACGGTGGCACCGGCTTCGAGGTGCACGCCGGCGAGCATCTCCTTCGTATCGGCACGGTTGGGGTAGCGGGCATTGGTGACGATGACCCCCGGACCCAACCAGACCCCTTCGCCCAGCACCGAGTACTCGGGCACGAAGCAGCCCGAGTGGAGCCGGACCCCATCGCCCAGCTGCACGTGATGCTCCACGACCGTGTGGCTCCCGATGGAGACGTCGTCGCCGATCGTGGTGAGCTCTCGGATCAGCGCGCCGTGACCGGCATGGAACTGCGCGCCGATCGTCGTGCCTCGATAGATGACGGTGTGACTTCGGATCGTGGTGCCAGGTCCGATCACCAGTGGCGCGACACCATCGGGCTGCCGGCCCAGCACGCAGAACGGCTCGATGCTTGTCCCGCTGCCGAGGACCACGTCATCGGCGATCGACGACGTGGTCACTGCTCGATGTCCACGGGCCTGCCCCCCGCTGCCGCCGACGCATCGATCGCCGAGAGGACCGCCACGACGGCCGCCCCGTGGCGGGCGTCGGTCACCGGCGGCTCACCTGTCCGACAGGCGACGCCGAACGCCTCCATCTCGTTGCGCAGCGGCTCCGTCATCTCGATCCTCGGGATGAGGATGTCGCCGGCCCGAGTCCGCCACTGGAAGTCGCCGAGCGACTGGAAGGCCCCGAAGTCACCGTGACGGGCGACGCCGGCATCGACGATGGCGAGCTTCTGATCGACGGAGACATCGTCGTAGACCGCCATCTTCCGATCGCCGACGACCGTCATGAGCCGGACCTTCCGAGGATCGATCCAACTCACATGCAGGTGGGTGCCGACACCCGAGGGGAACTCGATCGACGCGAAGAACACATCGGGAATGCCCTCCTGGATCATCGTCATCGAGGTCGCCGACACCCGCACCGGCGTCTCGCCGAGGAGGTAGAGCATGATCGACACGTCGTGCGGGGCGAAGTTCCACAGCGCGTTGCAGTCTCGTCGGATACGCCCGAGGCTGAGGCGCTGCGAGTAGAGGTACTGCACCGCACCGAGCTCACCCGACGTGACGAGATCGCGCAGCCGGTGCACCGGTGGGGAGTAGAGGAACGTGTGGCCGACCATCGCGATCCGTTCGACCTCATCGGCGAGGGCGACGAGATCGAACGCGGACGCCGGGTCCATGGCCAACGGCTTCTCGACCATGACGTGACGACCGGCCCGCAGCGCGACCGAGGCCAGCTCGGCGTGCAGAGCAGCAGGTGCCGCGATGACCACCGCATCGACGTCGGGGGCGGCGAGCGCCTCGTCCAACGACGACCACAGCGCGATGCCGGGCAGGGCGGATGCCGCCGTGACTCGCTGCTCCTCGCTGCGGTCGACCACCCCGACCAGGTGCAGACCCCGAGCTGCCCGAATGTTGCGGGCCAGGTTGGCCCCCCAATAGCCGTAGCCGACGAGTGCGACGCCGACCTCCCCGACCGCTTCGACAGCTTCCGTCATCGTCATGAGCTCCTCCTGGCGACGTCCTCGACGATCGAGAGCACGAACCCGGATCCCCACGACAGGTGCATGACCGGAAAACACGCCGCGAGGACGGGCGACGACGCGTCACGCTCGCCGGGCCGGGCGTGCCGGACCGCGGCAGCAGTCAACATGGCGTAGGACAGGGCGGCGCCCCCGACCAACCGCCGCCCGCGCGGGAAGCGAACAAGGAACGGCGCCGCTCCGAGCCCGACGGTCGCGAGCGGGGCTACGAGGTGGCGGGCCTTGAGCGACCGCGGATGATGCCGGACAACACGGGCCTTCCACCGGCCGTACCACCAGAATTGCCGGCCCAACGCCTTCAACGAGGGGCGTGGACGGTAGATGGACTCGATGCTCGGATCGAAGAGGAGCACCATGCCCATCT
>CAZALT010000202.1:0-5756 GCA_964485515.1 uncultured Rhabdothermincola sp.
GCTTCTTCGACGGCGTCCCAGACCGAGAGGTCGTCGCCGACGAGGTTGGTGCGGGTGAGGGGAGGCACGACCACGCCGACCTGCAGGGTCGATCCCGCGTCGCGGAGCTGCCCGTAGAGGCACTCCATGATCGACAGCTGGGCGTTCTTGGTCACGGCGTAGGGGGACGTGATGCGGCTGGTGCCGTGGATGCCGGCACCCGATGTCGTGGCGTACACCGCAGCCGGATGGGCGGCGGCGATCATGCGGGGGACGAACGCCTTGATGCAGTGGAGCAGGCCGAGCACGTTGGTGTCGATGGCGGAACGCCACACGTCGAGGTCGGGGTCGAGCAGCGACCCACCCGACGGGGCGCCGGCGTTGAAGAGGGCGACGTCGACCCCACCGAAGCGCTCCCACGCCGCGGCGGCGAGGTTCTCGACCTGGGCGAGATCACCGATGTCGGTGGGGACGCCGATCACGTCGGCACCCGTGGAGCGCAGGTGGTCGACGGTCTCGTCAAGGCGGTCCTGGCGGCGGGCAGCGAGCACGAGCTGAGCACCACGCTTCGCGAGCAGCGCCGCGGTGGCCCGTCCGATGCCGGTCGATCCGCCGGTGATGACCACCGTCGATCCGTTCAAATCCATGGTCGGGTCCTCGCATGATCGGGGGCTGAACAGTCCTGCAGTTGACCGCAGAACCAAGATTGCAGCTTACTGCAAAAAGTCTTACGTTGGCCTCCATGAACTCCATCGTCGAAGCGGTCCACGAACGCCGCCGGTGCCCGACACTCGGATCGAGCGTGACCTCATGAGCGACTACCGAACGCTGCTGTTCGACGTCGATGCCGGCATCGCGACCATCACCCTCAACCGACCGGAGGTGCGCAACGCGTTCGGCGACGGCATGGGCCATGAGCTCAGCGATGCGTACCGCCGCTGCGACGAAGACGACGACGTCCGGGCCGTCGTGCTGACGGGGACGCCGCCGGCATTCTGTGCCGGTGCTGACCTGGCAGAAGGCGGGGCGACGTTCCGCAAGCGCGACGACGCCACCTTCAGCGCCGCGGCGCTGCCCGTGCGGGCGTGGGATGTGCGCAAGCCCGTCATCGCCGCGGTGAACGGCCATGCCATCGGGGTTGGGTTCACCATGGTGCTGCAGTGCGACATCCGCATCTTCGCCGCCGACGCGAAGTACGGCATCGTCCAGGTGCGCCGCGGCGTGATGGGCGACGGCTACAGCCATTGGACCCTGCCTCGCATCGCGGGCATGGGCGGTGCCGCCGAAGTGTTGCTCACTGGGCGGACCTTCAACGGTCAGGAGATGCGGGAGCTCGGCGTGGGAACCCGCGTGCTGGCCAACGACGAGGTGCTGCCCGCCGCGCTCGAGGTGGCGCGGGACATCGCGGTGAACACCGCGCCGAACAGCGTCGCGGCCAGCAAGGCGTTGCTGTGGGCCACCTGGGACGAGGACGCGGCGCGCGTCGAGCGGCTCGAAACCGCGTTGCACCACGTCCTCATGGCGCATCCCGACGCCCGCGAAGGGGTGATGGCGTTCCTCGACAAGCGAGACCCCGACTGGGCTGGACGGGTGAGCACGGACTTCCCGACCGACTGGCAGGACGACGCGGGCCCACACGACATCTGAACGAGGTCTGAACGCCTGCGCACCGGTGGAGACCACGTCCCCTCCCCACCGGTGCGCGTTCGTCGTGGGCCGTTCAGCCGACCGCGGTGGCCGGCTCCTGGTAGGTGGCGCCGGTCCACATCGGGAACACGGTGTTCGGGTCACAGGTCTCGTCGGTGATCCACTTGCACATGCGACGCATCGGTTCGATGGCGTCCTGGGGTCCGACTCCGGTGACGCTGCAGGCGTAGCCGAGCGACACGAGGCGTTGCGCGCCATAGAGCGGAAGCTCATCGCGGATCTGGGTCTTGAGGCTGTCGGGGTAGATCCCGACGGTCTGGGTGTAGGCGTTGACGGCGTCGGTGACCTTGTCGAGGGTGGCGACGGGGACGAGGTTGGCGGTCTTGCCGCTGAGCATGGGGGCGTAGTCGATGGCCTCGTCGAACTGGGACACGATGACGGCGCCTTCGTTGTCCTCACCGCCGATGATCTTGAAGAACGTGTCGTCGATTCGGGTGCCGTCGAGGTGCTCGCGCAGCGACTGGTCGAAAGATCGTGGTTTGGTCGAGATGTGGTCGGGCAGGTTCACGAGGTAGCCGTAGATCATCTCGCCGAGCCGGTTGAGCTTGACCAGGTCGGCGTCACTTGTACCTGACAGGACGTAGATGACGCGGGCGCAGGCGCAGCCTTCTTGGTTGGCGACGCCGATGTCGCACGCGGCGCGCACCGCGACCTCGTGCATCGTCTCGTCGGATTCGAACGCTTCGGGTCCGATGATGGTGGCGCTGCGCTTGGGGTCGAGTGAGATGAGCTCGAGGCCGGGTTGGATGTACTGGGTGACGTGCTTCATGGCGGCGAATCCACCCCACGCCACGATCTTCTCGATGTTCTTCGGTTGGTACAGCTCCTGCTCGACCGCTTCGTCGCCGCCCTTCCAGTAGCCGATCGCCAGGTGCTTGGTCACGGGGTGGTCGGGGGCGATGTCGGCCAAGGTGCGGGCGATGGCGATGGCGGTGAGCGGATCGTTCGATGGGGCCTTGATGATGGCGTCGCTGCGGCACAACGCGTTGCGGATGATCGTCATGGCCGACACGACACCGCCGTTGCCGGCCGGGATGTGCAGGGTGCGCGCCCCGAAGGCGCGCACGGCGACGTCGCGGCCGTCGTCGAGCGTGGACGTCACCCACCCGTCGAGGTAGTCGCGGCCGACGCCGTCCTCGGCCATGGCCTCGAGACGGGCCCGTTCGAACACGAAGGGCAGGCCCACGTAGCTGTTGCGCAACAAGCTGGCCGGGTAGGGCGCAGCGCTGAGCCCGGCCTCATAGGCCGCCTGCAGGTGCGGGTTCGTGTTGATGTCGAGGTGCGTGCCGAGCTCGACGAGCACGTCGATGATCTCGTCGAGCGGAATCTCGTGGATGTCGGCGAGCATGGCCGGGCTCTTGAGGGGCACCCGGTCGAGGTGGGCCGAGACGTCGGGGCCGGTGAAGGTGAACGACGATCGGCCGCCGAAGGTCACGGCGTCGTCTTCGATCAGCTCGCCACGCAGGAACAGGGGGACGTTGAACTCGCTCACAGCTGCACGCCCTTCATGAAGTCGACGGCTTCTTCGGCGAAGCTCTGCGTGGCGTTGCACGTGATGCGGTCGTCGTCGATGCCCTCCTTCTCGGTGTAGCGGACGATGTCGTCGGCGATGTGCACGCTGGTGCGCCCGCAGGCACACGGGGTGTCCCAGTCGATGGTGAGCTCGTCGCCGGTGATCACGCCACCCCAGTGGCTGTCCGACAGCAGGTCGTAGAACGCACCGCGGCCGGTGGCCACACCGGTGCGGGGGAGCGGTTCGCTGGTGACCGGGTCGAGGACGAACGGGATGACCCAGGGCATGACGTGGTAGCGGTCCTCGTCGCAGCGCCAGTGGAACGTGCCGCCCTCGGAGAACCCGTAGCCCTTGCGGAGCCGGTCGACGCCCAGGAACTGCTTGACCACGTCGAGCCAGTTGTCGGGCAGCACGGCACCCTTCATGCCGCCACCGGTGAGGATGATCGAGTCGGGGGCGAAGACCTGCTCGGCACCGCGTTCGATGCCGGCGACGGCCATGTCGTAGAGGTGCTGGGCGGTGCCGACCGTGAAGATCCGTCGTCCCGCCAGCTGCTCGGTCATCTCCTCGATGAAGCGCGTCATATCTGCGGGCATCTTGACCAGTTGCGCTTCGAACGCCTCCTTCTTGGCGAGCAGGTCGGGCGAGATCTCGACCTTGTCCATCTCACCCTTCGCCGCCGCGATGCGCAGCTGGCTGGCGAGCACCAGCAGGTCTGAGTCGATGCCGAAGTCGTAGAGCTCGTGGAACCGCGACCGGTCACCACCGCAGAACGCGTCGATGAGCTGCGGGATGGTGCGCAGCACCCCAACGGTTCCCTTGGAGAAGTTCGGCCACACGACGTCGACTGCCGCGTTGAGCTGCTCCTCGGTGGGCTCGGTGCCGAACTCCTGGAACATGAACTTGTGCCACGACTGCATGCCGTAGACAGTCATCTTCTTGGACTTCGGGATGAGTGACATCGTGCCGGTGGTGCCCGATGAGGTGAGCACGTTCAGCTCGCTCTGGGCGTCGATGCGCTCGACGAACTCGGTGAGGCCCGAGCACCCGTCGAGGTCGACGTGGGCGAGGTCGTACACCGTCTGCTTGTCGAGCCACTTGGCCAGCAGGTCGAAGCGCTTGTTGATCAGCAGCGATGCCGGGTACGACTTGAACGCCGTGTGGGCGAACATCAGCGGCACGACGTCGTCGAACTCGACGACCTCGGTGATCCCGTGCTTGTCGGCGAGCTTGTGCAGGATCTCGATGCCCTCGTAGTGCTCGGCGAAGCGCAGTGCCATGGCCCGGCGCTGCACCTCGGCGAGGGTGTCCCGGTCGACGCTCTCGAGCTGGTTCACCGAGTTGTCGAACAGCCCCATCGGGTCGGTCAGCAGCTGCTCGGCCGCTTTGTCGAGGTCGTCGATCATCTGGTCGTCTCCTTCGTGGCGCGGTCCGGGCCGGATCGAAGCGATCACGGCGCGGCGCGCGTGGTGTGGTCCGGAGAGACGCCGGCGCCTGGCCGGCCGCCATGGCGGCACGCGTCCTCCATCTGTGAAGGGTGACACAACATGTAGCTAACTGCAAGAGTGCATTTAGCTGCATTTAACCGAGGCGGGGACCCGACTGATCAGGTCGACGCGTCGCGTAGGGCGGTGGCGAAGTCGGCGATGAGGTCGTCGGATGCCTGGTAGCCGGGGAAGTAGGCGCAGATCCGGTCGCAGTGGCCGAAGCGAGCCACGATCTCGGCCGCGGCCTGTTTGGGTGTGCCGTACACGGCGATGGTGGTGAAGACGTCGTCGTCGATCAGCTCGCCCAGCGCGGCCCAGTCGCCTTGTTTCGACAGCCGGTTCAGCTCGGGCTGCAGCGATTCCCACCCTTCGACCTCGAGCACCGGGCGATATGACGGCGTCGACGCGTAGAACCCCACGACGAACCGGGCGGCCCGGGCCGCTTCGAGCTCCTCGTCGGTGCGGCCGACTGCGACGATGACCTCGGCGGTGATCTCGATGTCGGAGCGGTCACGGCCCGCGGCGACGAGGCCGGCTTCGATGGCGGGCATGGTTCGCTCGGCCATGTGGCGACCGCTGTTGAACGGCATGACCAGGATGCCGTCGGCAACCTCGGCTGCCATCTGGTTCATGCGCGGACCGAGCGCCCCGACGAGCACCTTGGGCGTCCCGAACGGGTTCGGCCCCGGGTTGAACGCCGGGGTCATCAGCGTGTGGCGCGTGTAATCGCCCTCGACCGTGAGACGGCTGCCGTCCTGCCACGAGGTGAGGATCGCCTTGATGGCGGTCGTCCACTCGCGCATCTGGGCGACCGGTCGGTCCCACTGGGCGCCGTAGCGGTTCTCGATGTGGGCCTTGACCTGCGAACCGAGGCCCAGGCGGAACCGGCCTTCGGAGTACTGGTGCAGGTCGTAGGCGGCGTGCGCGAGGTGCAGGGGACTGCGGGGGAAGGCGATGGCGACGTTGGTCATCAGGTCCAGCGAGCATTGCGGCGCGGCCACGACGAGCGGGAAGAACACGTCGTGCGCGTTCTCGAACGAGAAGACCCCGTCGACGCCGGTCTGTTCGAG
>CAZALT010000203.1:0-5630 GCA_964485515.1 uncultured Rhabdothermincola sp.
TCGAGGCGCTTCCCGAGAACTTCCGCATGGCCGTCCTGCTCGCCGATGTGGAGGGCTTCTCCTACAAGGAGATCGCCGAGATCGTCGACGTTCCCATCGGCACGGTGATGTCCCGGTTGCACCGGGGAAGAAAGGCGCTCCAGAAGAGGTTGTACGAGTTCGCGATGGAGCGGAACCTCGCTCCCCGCCCCGAAGTAGTAGAAAACCCCGATCCCGTCGACGGGGTCGCGTCCGCATCGGTCGCGACGGCCACCGACTGAGTCCCGACCCACCTTCCCCGCTGACATGGCCGACGCACCCTCAGGCGAGCACCAGCACACCGGCGAGACGCCCGACTGCGCGGCCGCGCTCGCCGAGCTGTACACCTACCTCGACGGTGAGCTCACCGACGAGACGCGCTCGGTCATCGCCGGGCATCTCAGCGACTGCAACCCGTGCCTCGAGGTGTTCGACTTCGAAGCCGAGCTGCGCATCGTGGTGCAGAGCAAGTGCCGAGACGAGGTGCCCGAGAGCCTGCGTCTCAAGATCGAGCAGACCATCATCGAGTTCCGGTCGTCGGGCACGGACCGCTGATCGTCGCGGCAGCCACGGCGAAGCTGGTTCCGGGCGTGCTCGTCGACGTGTGCCGGGCTGGTGCGGGGCGGTAGGGTCAGCGCCATGTCTCCCGTGCTCGCCGTCGTCTGGACCTTCTGGATCGCCGTGGTGCTCGCCGCGTCGGCCGTCGGCGCCGTCATCATGATCGCGCTGCTGTACGTCAAGAAGGTCGAGCTCCCCCGCTACCCGCGGGACTGAGCGACATGGCCGCCGCCGTCGACTGGGACCTGGCCGCCAAGGTCGCTTCCCGCGTCGCCGGCCGCGAACCGTTCGCGCAGAGCTACCACCTCGACTCCCTCGGGCCGGACTTCGAGGAGTTCACTGCCCAGGCCGAAGATCTCGTGGCCGCCGAGACGGGGCTGCGTTCGTTCGCCGGTGCCGCTCGCGGTCGCGTGACCGACCGCCAGGGCTGGATCGAGGCCAACGTGGCGTCGTTCCAGCGCTTGCTGCGTCCGCTGCTCGACACGTTCGGCGACCGCATGGGCCACGGGCCGCTCGCGCCGGTGGCCAGTCGTGCCGCCGCGCTCGAGGTCGGGGCGATGCTCGGGTGGATGTCCACCCGTGTGCTCGGCCAGTACGACATGTTGATCATCGAGGACGAGAACCCCGCCGATCAGGACATCGTCTACTACGTGGGTCCCAACGTGCTGGCCACCGAGAAGCTCTATGCGTTCCCCCCTCGCGAGTTCCGCCTCTGGTTGGCGTTGCACGAGGTCACCCACCGGGCGCAGTTCACCGGTGTGCCGTGGATGCGCGGGCACTTCTTGGGTCTGGTCGACCAGATGCTCGACGCCGTCGAGCCCGATCCTGCTCGCTTCGTCGAGGCCATCGACCGGGTCACCTCCGCCGTGCTGGCCCGCAAGAACCCCTTGGAGGACGGCGGGGTCATGGCGCTGGTGGCCAGCAAGGAGCAGCGCGACGTGCTCGATCAGGTCAGCGGGCTCATGAGCCTGCTCGAAGGCCACGGCGACGTCACCATGGATCGGGCCGGCGCCGCGCTCATCCCCAACGCCGATCGGTTCAGCAGCGTGCTGCGCGCCCGCCGTCAGTCGGCCAAGGGGCTGGCCCGTCTCCTCCAGCAGCTCATCGGCCTCGAGGCCAAGCTCGCCCAGTACCAACAGGGTGAGGAGTTCATCGAGAAGGTGGAGACCGCCGGCGGCACGTCGCTTCTCGAGCGGGCCTGGGAGCAGCCGGGCAACCTCCCCACCATCGCCGAGATCCGCGAGCCGAACGCCTGGATCGAACGGCTCTCCACGGTTGCCGTCGCCTGAGAGCCCGAGCCCCGACGCCGCCCTGCGGGTTCGATGACCACCGCCGCTGAGCTCCGAGCCGACGAGGTGGTGGCGGGGCTGCTCGAGCGGTGCCGGTTCCCCATGCCGGGCACCGCGGTGACCTGCGCGGTCTCGGGTGGGGCGGACTCGTCTGCGCTCGCCGCGCTGGCGGTGGCGGCCGGCCTCGACGTGACCGCCGTGCACGTCGACCACGGGCTGCGGGAGGGCTCCGACGCCGAGGCCGGTGTCGTCGCTGCGCTCGCCGAGCGCTTCGCCATGGCGTTCCGGGGTGAACGGGTCGTGGTCGAACCGGGACCGAACCTCGAGGCCCGGGCCCGCGCCGCTCGCCACGGGGTGCTGCCCGCCGGGGCGCTCCTCGGCCACACCGCCGACGACCAGGCCGAGACCGTGCTGCTCAACCTGGTGCGGGGCGCGGGGCTCGACGGGCTCGCCGGCATGCGCCACGACGAGCGGCGCCCGATCCTGGGGTTGCGCCGGGCCGAGACCGAGCACCTGTGCGCACGGCTCGACCTCACCGTCGTCGACGACCCGTCCAACGCCGATCCGGCCTACCGGCGCAACCGCATCCGCCACGAGGTGCTGCCGCTGCTCGACGACATCGCCGGTCGCGACGTGGCGGCGGTTCTCGCCCGCCAGGCGCCGCTGCTGCGCGACGTCCTCGACCACCTCGACGACCAGATCGGCTCGTCCGAGCTCGATGTCACCGATGCCGCCGCCCTCGCCGCGCTGCCGTCCGCGGTCGCGGCGCACGCGGTGCGGGTGTGGCTGCGGTCGTGTTCGGCCGACGGCCATCCGCCGGACGCGGCGTCGGTGCGGCGGGTGCTCGACGTCGCGGCGGGAACGGCTCGAGCCACCGAGGTCTCGGGCGGCCACCGGGTGGTGCGCACGGCGGGACGGTTGCGCATCGAGGCACCGCTCCGACCCGACGGTCGGGGTGGGGACGATCCAGAGGTTAGGTTCTGGTTCTGATGAGCGCTGGGGTGCCCTCCGAACCATCCATGCCGAACCTCGAGTCCGACCCTCGCCTCGGCGAGATCTTGGTCTCCGAGGAGGTACTGCACGCTCGCATCCGCGAGTTGGGCGCCGACATCGCCCGGGACTACGCCGGTGAGGTCCCGCTGCTGGTGTGCGTGCTCAAGGGTGCGTTCGTGTTCATGGCCGACATCACCCGAGCCATCGACCTGCCCGTCGAGGTCGACTTCATGGCGGTGTCGTCCTATGGCAGCTCCACCAAGTCGAGCGGTGTCGTGCGCATCGTGAAGGACCTCGACATCGACCTGCTCGGTCGCCATGTGCTGCTCATCGAGGACATCGTCGACAGCGGGCTCACCCTCAACTTCGTGCTCAAGAACCTCCAGGCCCGCGGCCCGGCGTCGCTCGAGGTGTGCGCCCTGTTCGTCAAGCAGGTCAACCAGAAGGTCGCTCCCGAGCTGAAGTACGTGGGCTTCGACCTGCCCGACGAGTTCGTCATCGGCTACGGCCTCGACGTCGCCGAGAGGTACCGGAACCTCAACCACCTCCGCGTGTATCGCTCCTGAGGCTGGGGGAGCAGTCACGTGCCTGAACGGCCCCGCATCGGCGACGTGTCCGGGTGGCGCGGAGCAGGGCCGCGGGGGTCGGGCGTCGTGGATGCCGAGCAGGCCTGCCGAAGGGGTCCAGCGGGCCTCGGCGTGGATCGGCGTCGGCGGTGGTGACCTTCGGTCTCGGCGCGGCGACGAAGGTCGGCGACCAGCACGATGCGATGCTGTTCCGGGAGGTGTTCGAGAGCTCCTACGACGACCTGTGCGGCTACTTCACCCGACGGGTCGGTCCGGCTGTGGCGGAGGACCTGGCCGCTGAGACCTTCGCTCGGGCGTGGGGATCGCTGGCTCGGTACCAGCGTGCGCGCGGTGCGCTGCGCCCGTGGCTGTTCGGCTTCGCTCTCAACGTGGCCCGGGAGCACGTGCGGAGCCAGGGTGCGTCGAGGACGGCTCAGCTTCGCCTGGTGGGTCATGCGGTGGGGGATCTGCCGGTGGAGGACGTGGTGGTCGACCGGCTCCACGGGGAGTGGCGTCACGGGGAGCTGGTCACCGCGTTCGCCGGTCTGAGCGAACGCGACCAGGATGTCCTCGCGCTGGCCAAGGACGGTGGCTTGTCGATGGCGGAGATGGCGGCGCTCTACGGCGAACCGGAGGGCACGACCAAGGCGCGTCTCAGCCGGGCCCGGGCGAGGCTGCGCACGAGGATGGCCGTCGACGAGGCCGGGGGTGAGGCACATGGATGATCTCGTCCCGGAGCTCCCGCCGCTCCCGCACGGCGATGACGCCGGGCGTCGCGAGCGGGTTGCGGCGAAGCTGGCCGACCTGGTCCGTGACGACGACGGGGTGTCGGCGCTCGACGGGCTTCGTGACGCGGACGTGGTCGCCGGCCCCCACGACGCGTCCGGCGTTCGCCCTGGTGACCCATCTGATGGTTCCTCCCGTGTCGAGCCGGTGCGGTCGGTGCCTGTTGCGCCGTTGCCCATTGCGCCGTCCCAACCTGTGGTGCCGTTCGAACCTGTGGTGCCGGCCGGACTGGTGGTGCTGGCGGCGTACCCCAGCGCGGGCGGGAGGGTTCGGGCAGGTGGGCTTCGGTGGGTGGCGGCCGCCGCGGTGCTGGTGCTCGTCGCTGGGGTGGCCGTCGCGTTGGCGGGGTCGCGCCAGGACCACGACGCCGGGCCGAACGTGCCGACGTTGGCCGAGCTTGCCGTACGGCTCGGCCGGGAACCCGATCGGCCGCTCATCCTGGGCGAGTACTGGTACCAGGAGTCCAGGACCCTGGAATCCTCCGCGACCGATGAGGTCGTGACCATGTGGGTCGAGCAGCGCAAGTGGATCGCGGTGGACGGCACCGGTCGAGGCACCGGGGCTGCGGTGTCGGTGCGCGCCGATGGTTCGGAGGTGGTCGAGGATCTGCCGAACAGCGAAGGTGACTTCACCGTGCCGGGGTCCATGGCGTTCCTGGGCTCGTACTCCTACAAGCAGCTGCGGGCGCTTCCCGACGAGCCGGGCGCGCTGCGCGATGAGATCTCGCGGTCCCGGGGGGTGCAGACCGGTGACGTCCCGTACCTGTTCGCCGAGCTGGCGCGGGCCGAGGTCGTCGCTCCCGGTACCCGTCGTGCCGCGCTGGAGGTGCTCATCGACCTGGGTGGGGAGGTCGTGGCCCATCCGGATGTCGGCTCCGGTTCGGGTGGGAGTTCTGTGGTGACGGTTGCCGGCGAGGGGCGCGACGGCGCGTGGACGGTGCTCGTGGATGCTTCGACCGGGGTGCCGACGGCGATGTACCTCGGCTACGGGTCAGGTCCTGACGGCCGGGCGGACCTGGCAACCGCGGTCACCGCCGTCGAGTTCGGCCGCCAGGCGGTCACGACCTCCACGGCCGGGTAGGCGAGGGCCGCGGTCTCACCTCTTCGGGAGTGGATCTGGTGTCGGCGTGGAGGGTCTGGAGATTTCTGAGATCTGGGTGCAACCGACGGCGGGGACGTGCCAAGTGCAGTCGACAACTCGCAATTGGCTGCCAGGAGGCCTCGTTGACCGCACGTCGTTCCCTCACCTTCACCGCCGCCGGGGCCGTCGCTGCTGCGGTCGCGGGTCTGCCCGCCCCGGCCGGGGCAACCGAACCGCTGGCCTGCGTGACCGAGGCGCTCACCCCGGAGGAGGTCGCGGCGGGCGTCACCTCGGAGATCACCTGCTACGAGTCCGTGGCCGAGTCGCTGGAGGCGATCGG
>CAZALT010000204.1:0-5576 GCA_964485515.1 uncultured Rhabdothermincola sp.
TCCCGCACCACCAAAGAGACCGACATCGAGATCGTCATCGACATCGACGGTTCGGGTTCGGCCGATTGCTCGACGGGCATCCCGTTCTTCGACCACATGCTCGCCCAACTCGGGCGCCACGGCGGCTTCGACCTCGTGGTCAAGTGCGTCGGCGACCTCGAGATCGACGCCCACCACACGGTCGAGGACGTCGGCATCGCCATCGGCGAGGTGTTCGCCGAGGCCATGGGCAACAAGGTGGGCGTGCGTCGCTTCGCGTCCAACCGCGTGCCGCTCGACGAGGCGCTCATCGACGTCGCCCTCGACCTGTCGGGCCGTCCGTACCTGCACTACGAGGTCGAGTTCCCGGGCGAGAAGATCCTCGGTGACCCGCCGTTCGATCCGCAGCTGGTCGAGGAGTTCTGGCGCGCCTTCGTCATGTCGTCGGCCATGACGCTGCACATCTCGCTGGTACGAGGGAAGAACACGCATCACATCATCGAGGCCACGTTCAAGGCGGTGGCACGGTCCCTGCGCGACGCGGTCCGCGTCGAGGGCACTGGTGTGCCGAGCACCAAGGGCGTTCTTTGACCACCGATCCACCTTCGCTCGCCGCCCCGAGGACGATCGCGGTGCTCGACTACGGCATCGGCAACCTGCGGTCGGCCGAGAAGGCCCTCGAGCACGTCGGGGTCGACGCGGTGCTCACCTCCGATCCCGACGTCATCCGCGCCGCGGCGGGCGTCGTGCTGCCGGGCGTGGGCGCGTTCGGCCGCTGCATGGAGGCGTTGCGCTCACACGGCCTCGACGAGGTCGCCCGTGAGGTGATCGAGGCCGGGACGCCGTTCGTGGGGATCTGCGTCGGCATGCAGATGCTCTACGACGGCTCCGACGAGACGCCCGGGGTGCCGGGTCTCGGCGTGCTGCCGGGCAAGATCGCGCTCATCCCGGGCGACGTGAAGCGGCCGCAGATGCAGTGGAACCGCCTCGACGTCGTGGGCGAGCCCGCGATGTTCGCGGGGCTGCCCGACCCGGCCTGGGTCTACTTCGTGCACTCCTACGCCGCCGCGGTGCCTGTCGACGACCCGACCGTGGCCGCCACCTGCGACTACGGCGGTCCCGTCGTCGCTGCCGTCCACCGGGACAACGTGTGGGCCACGCAGTTCCACCCGGAGAAGTCGGGGCCCGTGGGCCTGTCGATCCTCCGCACCTTCGTCGACCTCGCCCTGGGATCGTCCGTGGACGACGTGACCGCAACCAAGGACTCGTGATGGATCTCTATCCGGCTATCGATCTTCTCGACGGCAGGTGCGTGCGCCTCTACCAGGGCGACTACAGTCGCGAGACGGTCTACGGGGACGATCCGGTGTCCCAGGCCAAGGCGTTCGCCGACGCGGGCTCGCCCTGGATCCATGTCGTCGACCTCGACGCAGCCCGAACCGGTGAGCCGACGAACCGTCCGGTCATCGCGGCGATAGCGGCCGCCGTCGACGTGCCCGTGCAGACCGGCGGAGGCATCCGCGACGAGGCGTCGGCCGACGCCCTGCTCGACGCGGGAGTCGCCCGCCTCGTGCTCGGCACCGCGGCACTCGAGCAGCCCGAGCTCGTGGCCACGCTCGCCGCCCGCGCCTCGATCGCCGTTGGTCTGGACGCCCGCGGCCGCGAGGTCGCCGTGCGCGGTTGGGAGCAAGGCTCGGGTCGCGACATCGTCGAGGTCGTCCGGGGCTTCGCCGACGTCGGCGTCGACGCCGTGGTCGTGACCGAGATCGGCCGGGACGGCACGCTCGAAGGCCCGGACCTCGACGGCCTCGGGCTGATGTTGGCGAGCACCGCGATCGATGTCATCGCGTCTGGTGGCGTCGGCTCGCTGGCCGACCTCGACGCGTTGCGGGACCTCGACGTCGACGGTCGCACGTTGTCCGGCGCGATCATCGGCCGCGCCCTCTACGAGGGGAAGTTCACCCTGGTCGACGCGCTCGCCGGCGCGAGCTGATCGTGGAGCCGGTCGACCGCACACCTCGTCGGTTCGTGCTCGCGTCGGCATCGCCCGCCCGGCTCGGGCTGCTGCGCACCGCAGGGTTCGATCCGGAGGTCCTCGTGAGCGGCATCGACGAGGATCTGATCGGTGCCGATCTCGACGTGTCGGATCGCGTCGTCGCGCTGGCCGAGGCGAAGCTCGCCGCGGTGCTCGACTCGGCCGGTGGTTCGCTGGGCGACGCCGTGGTGGTGGCGTGCGACTCGATGTTCGAGTTCGACGGCGCAGTCGTCGGCAAGCCGACCGACATCGACGTCGCCCGCCGTCGCATCCAGCGGATGCGGGGGAGCGCCGGCCTGCTGCACACGGGTCACGCGCTCGTCGATCTCGGTTCGGGACGACGGGCGTCGGGTGCGGCGGGCACGGTGGTGCGGTTCGGAGAGATGACCGACGCGGAGGTCGAGGCCTACCTGGCGACCGGTGAGTCGCTGCACGTCGCGGGCGGGTTCACGCTCGACGGCCGGTCGGCCCCGTTCGTCGCTGGGATCGAGGGCGACCACGGCAACGTCATCGGACTGTCGCTCCCGCTGTTGCGGGCGCTGCTGGCCGCCATCGACGTCCCGATCACCGATCTGTGGGCGTGACGGTGCCCGCAGCCGCACTCTCGAACTGGCTGGGAAGACCCGGTCTGTTCGGCGTATCTGTCCAGCCAGAACAGGTGGGCTCGGAGTCGGTGGCGCATGGCCGCTGAGGCATTGCGGATCGGTTCGGCCGAGGTGTGGCCGCCGGTGGTGCTCGCTCCGATGGCCGGGGTGACGAACGCGCCCTTCCGGACGTTGTGCCGAGGGTTCGCTCGAGCCGGTGCCAGCGCGGTGAGTCGACCGGTCGACGGGTTGCGGGGCGGGCTGTTCGTCAACGAGATGGTGATGGCCAAGGCGCTGGTCGAGGGCAACGCCAAGACCGAGGCGATGGTGCGCTTCGGTGCCGACGAGGTGTTCCGCAGCCTGCAGCTCTACGGCACGAACCCGGTCGACGTCGGCGAGGCGGCGCGTCGCCTCGCGGCGGAGGACCGCATCGATCACCTCGACCTGAACTTCGGTTGCCCGGCGGTCAAGGTCACTCGCAAGGGCGGGGGAGCGGCGGTACCGGTGCACCGTCGGTTGCTCCGCTCGATCGTCGCAGCCGCGGTCGAGGCGACGCAGCCGTACGGCGTCCCGGTCACCATCAAGTTCCGCAAGGGCATCGACGACGCCCACCTCAACTACCTCGACACGGGCCGCATCGCCGAGGACGAGGGCGCTGTCGCGGTGGCGCTGCACGCCCGCACCGCCGAGCAGCACTACTCGGGTGCGGCCGACTGGGATGCGATCGCTCGCCTCAAGGCCCACGTGACGTCGATCCCCGTGCTGGGCAACGGCGACGTCCTCGACGGCGTGGATGCGCTGCAGATGATGGCCGAGACGGGATGCGACGGCGTCGTCGTCGGGCGGGGCTGTCTGGGTCGGCCCTGGTTGTTCGGCGACCTCACCGCCGCGTTCGACGGCCGCCCGCCTGCTGCGTCGCCCACGCTCGCCGAGGTCATCGCCGTGATGCTCGAGCACGCCGCGTTGCTGATCGACTTCTTCGGCCCGGTGAAGGGCCCCCGCGAGATGCGCAAGCACGTCGGCTGGTACCTCAAGGGCTTCCCGGTCGGCCCCGAACGTCGTCGTCTGCTGGCCTCGATCGAATCGCTCGAAGAGCTGAACCGGCTAACCGGTGACGTGCTGGCGGACGTCGACGGCTCGATGCGCCTGTCGGCCGACGAGTCCCGCATCATCCGAGGCCACACCAACGGCCCCCGCAAGGTCGTGCTCCCCGAAGGCTGGCTCGACTCCGTCGACGACGATCGAGCGCCCGAGCTGCTCGGCCTTGGCCAAGACGCCCTCGTGTCCGGCGGCTGATTCCCCAACGCCGCCGAACTGGCTGGGCAGACCCGGGCCATATGGCGTATCTGTCCAGCCAGAACGGCGGCGAGGTACCACTTGCCGAAGCGGGCGGGCGTGCAGGTAGCGTTCGGAGCCTCATGCGTACCGCCCGGGTGATCCCCTGTCTCGACGTCGACGACGGCCGCGTGGTCAAGGGCGTGAACTTCGTCGACCTGCGCGATGCCGGTGATCCTGTCGAGCTCGCCGCTCGCTACGACGCCGAGGGTGCCGACGAGCTCGTGTTCCTCGACATCACCGCGTCGAGCGACGGGCGTGAGACCATCGTCGACGTCGTGCGCCGCACCGCCGAGCAGGTGTTCATCCCCTTCACGATCGGCGGCGGCATCCGCAGCGTGTCCGACGCACGTCGACTGCTGCGGGCCGGGGCCGACAAGGTGTCGACCAACACCGCCGCGGTGGATCGTCCCGAGTTGGTGGCCGAGATCGCCGACGAGTTCGGTACCCAGTGTGCGGTCGTGGCCATCGACGCCCGGCGCAACCAACCGGGCGGCAACGTCACGTCGAGCGGGTTCGAGGTGTTCATCCACGGGGGTCGCACGCCGACCGGGCTCGACGCGGTGGAATGGGCGAGGCGGGTCGAGGCGCTCGGCGCCGGTGAGCTGTTGCTGACTTCGATGGATCGGGACGGCACGCGCGACGGCTTCGACACCGAGCTGACCGCGGCCATCGCGGATGCCACGAGCATCCCGGTCATCGCCAGCGGGGGAGTGGGCAACCTCGATCACCTGGTCGAGGGCGTCACCGAGGGCCACGCCGATGCGGTGCTCGCCGCGTCGATCTTCCACTGGGGCGAGTACTCGGTCGCCGACGCCAAGCACCACATGGCGGCGGCCGGCATCGCGGTCCGCCCCGCCTGACCCACCGCCGGGACCCAAATTGCGTCCGGCTTGTTTCGAAGCTGGGCAACATCGACGCCGAAGCGAAAGGCGCGGGTCGGCAACCGATCTGGCGTCGATCTTGAGCGGATGTCGGGCAACACCGACGCCAGAAGCGAAAGGCGCGGGTCAGGCCTCGTCGACGAACCGGCGAAGCAGCTTGGCTGCCTTGTGTGTGCGGCCGACCAGGAAGTGGTCGGCGCCCGGGATGACCTCGATGCGGGTGTTGACCCAGTCGGCGGTGGCCTCCCGTGCGGGTTCGGGAGGGCGGAAGTCGTCGTGCTCGGGCACCACCAGGACCTTCGGGCGAGGGTCGGACGATGCCACGAGCTCGTGATCGTCGAGGACCCGCAGCGGTGGGGCGATCAGGAACCAGCCGGCCAGTCGTTCGTCGAGCACCGAGAGCGACACGTCGGCACCGAAGGACCAACCGGCGAGGATCAGCGGCCGGGCGGGGGTCGCGGCGGCGAGCGCGTCGATCGCCGCGATCACGTCGGCGTGCTCGCCCCGGCCGTCGCCGTGCGTTCCCTCCGACCCCTCGACGCCACGGAAGTTGAACCGCAGCATGGCGACCCCCTCGGTGGGCAGCGTGCGGAACAGCTCGCTGGTGACGAGCGACCGCATCGACCCGCCCTGTAGCGGGTGGGGGTGGGCGAGCACCACCGCGGCCACCGGGTCGGTGGGCCGCGCGATCTCGGCTTCGAGGGCAAGGTCGTCCTCGGTGTGGATCGTGAGCGACTCGATGGCGACGTCACCAGGCTG
>CAZALT010000205.1:0-5573 GCA_964485515.1 uncultured Rhabdothermincola sp.
ACTTTCCGCGGATACGCGACCCCACCACACCTCAGAACACCGGTGGATCGAGGCTCAGTCGAGTCCGGACGGGACGGGTCCTGCCCGGCGAATCCGCGGCCGTGGCTAGAGCGACGTTTCGTCGCTTCGCTCCTCTCTTCGCTGACGCGACGGCCTGTGCGTTTCGCCGGTCACCCGTCCGTCCTCGTCTGGTGAGAGGCCCGCCGTCCTCACGACAGTTCGGCGTCCATTCGCTCGACGAGTTGGTGGTGAGAGGACCAGGCTCGGTGACGAACACGTCGGCCGGGCGTGCCAGCTCGGGTGCGAAGGAGTCTGGCGAAGCGGTCAGCGAAGCCTTGTGGCGATGCGGTCTGGCGAAGCGAGCGTGGTGGTTCGGTGGTCAGGTCTCGAGTTGGATTCGGCGGGCGAGGTCGTCGAGATCTGCTCGCAGCAGCTCGGTGAGGGTCGTGAGTCGACTGCCGGCGTCCGGTTCGGCGAGGAGCTTCTGCTGGTCGAGGGGGCCGAGGGGGGCGATCGCCGACAGGGCGAACGAGACCAGGCTCGCCCGGGTGGGGGGATCCTCCTCGGGGTGCGAGGCGAGCGCACGGGGGACTCTCTCGTCGGGAGAGACGCGGTCGCCGAGGAGGGTGTGACGACCGAGGCACTCGACGAGGAGGGCGGCGGTCTCGGCGATCTGCTCGTCGAAGGCATCGACGTTCGACGAGATCTCATCGGGCCACGGCTCGATCTCGGCCAACGGGTGTGGGTCGTCGTCGAGCCATCGCCGCACGCGGATGCGGTCGCCGCCGACGGCGCCGAGGCCGATGCGCCCGTCCGGGAAGCTCGCTGCTTCGACGATGTGGGCGAGCGTGCCGACATCGGTGCGCACGTCGCCGCCCCCGACCTCACTCCCCCGTTGGATCAGCACGACGCCGAAGGGCTCGCCGCCGTCGAGGCACCGTGCGGTGAGCGCCCGGTAGCGGGGTTCGAACACCTGGAGCTGGAGGGGCATGCCCGGGAAGAGGACGGTGCCCAGCGGGAACATCGGTGTGGAGCTCGGTGTCACCTGGACATCCTCGCAGCGGAGGGTGACAACGCGCTCGACGGCGTCACACGGTCGGGGCGCGCGGTTCGAGCTGTTCGAGCGGTGGGCCGTCGTCGAGTCCGGCGAGGGCCTTGGCGAGCTCGTCGAGCGATCCGTACACCTGGTAGATGCCGGGCTTGTTGATGATGTACGAGAAGGTGAGGTCGGATCCGGCGGCAGTGGTGACGAACCCCGCCAGAGCGCTCACCGCGGCGAGCGAACCGGTCTTGGCCTGCACGTTGCCTTCTGCCGGGGTGTCGACCATGCGTCGGAGTAGCGTTCCGCTCTTCCCGGCGATCGGGAGCGCCCGACCGATGAGCGAGTCGCGGCCCTGCTTGTCGAGCGCGGCGACCATGTACGAGCACGTGACGGTGGAGGTCGGGTCCATGCCGGAGCCGTCGACGAGGTTCACGCCCTCCATGGGCAGTCCGTCGGCGTGGAGGGTCTGCTTGATCTGGTCGACGCCCGCCGGGGTGGACCCGTCGTTGCGGCGCTGGAGGCCGACCTCGCGGGTGAGGAGCTCACCGGTCACGTTGTCGCTGTCGTCGACGAACTCGGTGACGAGCTCGCCGATGGTGAACGACGGCAGCTCGGCGATGGCCTCCACCCTTTCGGGTGCGCTCGCGGCGCGTTCGGTGCCGTCGATCGAGATGCCACGGTCCTCGAGGAGCGTGCGCAGGGTCTGGACGGCGAGCACGGGAGGATCGCCGGGCTCGACCGATCCGGATCCGTCGGGATCGTCGGCGAAGCCTTCATAGCCGTCGTTGACCATCAGCGCGCTGAGGGGCCCGACATCGCCCTCGCCCCGGTAGTTCGTGGGCCAGGTGGGGATCCACCGCTCGGTGGAGTAGCGGGAGTCGTCGCCCACGAGGTCGCCGCGGATCTCGGTGACCCCGGCCGCCGCGATGGCGTCGGCCAGTCCGGCGAGCTGATTGCCTGGCTGGTCGGGATAGCGGACCCGGACGTTGTCGAGGTAGCCGGGCGTCGACAGCAGCGGGTCGCCTCCGCCGATGATGTACAGGTCGCCGTCGATGACGCCGTTCGACACGCCGCGCTCGCTCGCCGCTGTGGTCGTGAGTCGGGCTTCGGGGTCGAGGTTGCGGAGGATGGCGCTCGCGATGGGCACCTTGGCCAGCGAGGCAGGAACCATCGGTTGATCGACGTCCTTGCCGATGAGCTGCCGCCCGTCCTGGCTGACCGAGATGCAGCTCCTGTCCGGCGCGTCGTCGATGAGCGGCTGGATCGCCTCTCGGATGTTGGCCTCGGAGATGCTCGACCGCAGCAGCTCCGGCGCGCGTCGCAACGACAGCACCGGTGTGGCGAGCGTTGGTGTCGGGGTGACCTCGGTCGTGGTGGTGTCCTCGGCGGCGACCGGGACGACTCCGCCGAGGGCGAGGCCGACCGCGAGCGCGGCCGCGGTGACCGAGGTGAGACGTGTGGGCGCGCGACGGCGCGGCTCCGACCGGGGGGACATCTGCACGAGGTTAGGAGGGCCCGACGTCACTTGGGTGTCACCCGCGATGTCCGAGCGATCGGCGAGGGATGTCCGAGGGATGTCCGAGGGATCGGCGAGGGATCGGCGAGGGATCGGCGAGGGATGTCCGAGGGATGTCCGAGGGATCTACGAGCGATCGGCGAGCCAGCGGGCGCGGGTGCGCAGGTGCGACAGCGCGGCGACCGCCCGGTTGGAAGACGGATAGCAGTAGCCCCCGTTGTCGACCACGCCGCGCACCGCGGCGTTGTCGGGCGAGGCCACGGCCAGCTCGGTGGCCACCAGGATCGGTTTGCCGGTGGCCTTCGACAGCTCGGCGGCGGTCGTCGTGTAGCGGCGGTCCTGGCGCTCGTGGAAGTCGACGATGCGCTCCAGGCCGTGGCCCGGGTAGAACCCGCCCGCCCGGGCGAGCGCGGCCTGGTTGGCCTGGATGCCGCTGCCGAGGTAGATCACCGCTCGCACCTCGTGGTGGTCGGCGACCGCGGTGAGCACGTCGACGATCGTGTCCTTGGTCTCACCGCCGGCGAGGTCGATCGGGTTGTTGTGGCTCCACCGGGGCGGGAGGAGCTCGTTCAGCTGCGCCTCGAGCTCGGCGGGAAGCGGGAGGAGATCGAGGCGGGTCGGGGCCAACGCATCTGCGGTCACGACCCCCCAGCCCCCGACGGTCGACACGACGATGACGTCGTCCGTGGTGGGGAGCGGTTGGGTGGCGAAGCTGGCCGCCGCCTCATAGGCCTCCTCGATGGTGGCGGCGCGGATGGCGCCGGCCTGGCGGCACATGCCGTCGAAGACCCGGTCGTTGGTGGCCAGCGATCCGGTGTGGCTCGCCGCGGCGCGCGCTCCCCCGTCGGTGGCGCCCCCCTTCACGAGCACGATGGGCAGACGCTCGCAGACGGCACGGAGCCGCTCGTAGAACGCCCGGCCGTCGCCCACGCCCTCGACGTAGGCGAGCGCGACATCGGTGGCGGGATCGTCAGCGAAGTACTCGAGGAAGTCGACGACGCCGACCTGCGCCGCGTTGCCAGCCGAGATCGCCCGACTGACCCCGACGCCGCTCGCCACCGCGTAGTTCTCGAACGACGACACGAAGTTGCCGGACTGGCTGGCGATGCCGATGCGACCCGGCGGCGGGTTGGGCGCCACGATCTGCGCGCACAGCGACACCGGCGTGGACACGACGCCCTGGCCGTTGGGTCCCACGATCAGCAGGTCGAGGTCGTCGGCGAGCGCGACGAGCTCGTCCTGGGCACGCAGTCCGTCTTCGCCGGACTCGCCGTAGCCCGCCGACGCGATGAACGCGGCCTTGATGCCCTTGTCGGCGGCGACGCGCAGCAGGTCAGGGTTCGACTTGGCCGGAGTGCACACGAACACGAGGTCGGCCGCGCCCGCGGGGACGTCGTCGAGCGACGGAAGGGTCTGGCGGCCGAGCACCTCGGCTCCTTCGCGGTTGGTGGCGAAGATCTCGCCCTCGTAGCCGCCGGCCAGGATGTTGTGCAACGCGACGAAGCCGAACTTGCCGGGATGGGTGGACGCGCCTGCGACGACGATGCCCTTCGGTTCGAAGAGCGCCTGGAAGTGCTCGAACGACTTGGTGCTCATGGTTCCGCGACCTCCACGAGGGCGTCGACCGCGACGGGGCTGCCGTCGACGATGAGGACCGGGTTGAGGTCGGCGGAGGCGAGCTCGGGGTGCTCTTCGCCTGCACGGGACAAGCCGAGGAGCAGCTCGACGATGGCGTCGCGATCGATGGCCGGTTCGCCGCGGAACGCGCCGAGCAGCGCCTGGGTGGCGAGGTCGTCGAGCATGTCGTGGGCGTCGACGGCGGTGATGGGCACGAGGCGGATGGCCACGTCGCTGATGGCCTCGGCGAGGATGCCGCCGATCCCGATCATCACGGTGAGCCCGAACTGCGGGTCGCGGCTGAGTCCGGCGATGAGCTCGCGGCTGGCCCGCAGCATCGGGGCGACCAGGACGGTGACCGCACCGTCGTCCTCGGTCGCCGCGGCCAGCAGCTCGCTGGCCGCGGTGGCGACCGCGACGTCATCGCTGAGGTTGAGCCGTACGAGGCCACGCTCGGTCTTGTGGGCGATCCCGGGGCCGTTGAGCTTGGCCACGACGGGGTAGCCGATGGCGGCTGCGGCCTGGACGGCGTCGTCGACGCTCGCCGCATGGCGCTCCTCGGGGAACGGGATGCCGTAGGCGGCGAGCAGGGACTTGGACTCGGCCTCGGACAGGGTGCGCGTGCGCACGTCCTGATCCGCCGAGCCGGACGCGGGGGTGCCGGACATGGTGCGCACCCTACCGCTCGGCTGATCCCGCCTTCGAGTGGACTGAACGATGGTTCAGACCCGGCCCGCCCCCGCCCCCGGCCCCGGACGCGGCCCCGGACCCCGCCCCTTCTGGCGTCGATCTCGCCCGGCGATCGCGCAAGATCCACGCAATTTGGGGAGAATCGCGGGCAATTTGGGGAGAACCGCGGCGACCGGGGAGAACCGCGGCGACCGGGCCGTCAGTGGGTAAGCGGGACGGCGCCTTCAGGGGTGAGCGCGGCCCGGATGAAGGCCCGGAGGTGCTCGAGTCGCGCCTCGAGCAGGTCGGAGGCCAGCGGGTCACGCCCGAGGAGCCCCTCGACGAACGGCAGATCGCTGAAGTAGCTGAGCAGCGCCCCGTAGAGCGTGACGATCAGCTGCTCGGGGTCGAAGCGCCGGAAGGTGCCGGCGTCCATCTCGCGGGTGAAGTACGAGACGGCCCACTCGAACAGCGGCTTGAGCATCACCCCGAGCTCGACGCTGAGGCGGTCACCGCCGTCGAGGGCTTCGCGGCGGGCGATGCGGACGAACTCCGGGTTCGCCTCGAAGAACCGGAAGCCGGCGGTGAGCACCTGGTCGACCCGGTTCCAACCGGTGAGGTCGTTGTGGTCGGGCCCGGTGGCTTCCTCGACATAGGCCATCCACTCGACCAGAGCGACCTCGAAGACCTCGCGGTAGATCGCATCCTTCGACGGGAAGTGGTGCAGGA
>CAZALT010000206.1:0-5547 GCA_964485515.1 uncultured Rhabdothermincola sp.
CGTTCGATGTGATCGACCGCGCTGGTTGGTACGAGATCCTGGGGCTCTGAGATCCGCAGCCGACGCCCGCCCAGATCGCTGTGCCCTGGACGACCGACCTGACCGGCGATCACCCGCAAGACCACCGTGGGTCGCTCCAGGCTACGGATGGTGACTTTCAAACCGTTTCTCGATCTTTCCAGGGTTTCGATAGGTTTCTGTAGTCGAACGTATGTACCCTTGTGGTCGTGGATGGAGCCCGGTCGACCTCGGAACCCGACGACGCTGATGCTGATGGGGTGTCGTCGTGGGTTGGTTCGGTCGATCCGGCGCTGACCGAGTTGGCGTCGGTGGTGGATCGCTTGCGGTTGCCGGTGTCCACGGATGTGTTGGCTGATCTGTTGGGCATCGCCGATCGCCTCGGGGCCCTGTCGTCGGCCTTGGTGGGCGACGTCGCGGCGGGCGAGTTGTTCGAGGTCGATGGTGCGGTGTCGATGGCGGGGTGGTTGAAGGATCGTGGCCAGATGACCCATGGGGGGGCGGTGGCGTGTTCGAAGCGGTCCCGGCGTCTGCGGGGTTGTCCGGTGACCAGCGCGGCGTGGCTGGCCGGGTCGTTGTCGGGTGGGCAGGTCGACGCGATCGTGGCGAACTTGTCTGACCGGGTGGCGGGGTTGTGGGCCGACCACGAGTCGGCTCTGGTGCCGTTGTTGGCCGAGATGTCGGCGGTGGACACGGCGCGGATGATGATCGAGTGGCGGGCCAAGGCCGACGCCATCGTCGACGGTCCCGAGCCGGTCGAGCATCCCAACGAGGTGCATCTGTCGCGTCTGCTCGACGGGCGCACCGCCCTGTCCGGTGATCTCGATGCGGATCTGTCCGCGTTGTTGCGCGCTGCGCTCGCCGAGGCGATGCCAGCGCACAACCGGGACGAACCGATCTCGCTGTCGCAGCGGCAGGCGGCGGGGCTCGAGGAGATCTGTCGCACCTACCTCGGTGAGCACGATCCGAAGGGTCGCAGGAACCGTCCGCATCTGAACCTGACGGTCACCCTCGAAGACTTCCTGGCGGGTCGAGGTGGCTATGACACCGAGACCGGCGATGCGGTCTCGGCCGAGATGATCTCCGGTCTGGCCTGTGAGGCCGAGGTCCACCGGGTCGTGCTCAACACCCACGGCGCCGTGTTGTCCTACGGGCGGGCGACGCGGGTCGTGCCCCCGGATCTGCGTACCGCCATCGCGATTCGTGACCAGGGCTGTCGGTGGCCGGGTTGTGACCGCCCGGCGTGGGCCACCGAGATCCACCACATCGTGGCCTGGCAGCACGGCGGGGCCACCGACGACACCAACTTGGTCACGTTGTGCTCGAAGCACCACCACCTGTTGCACCGTGACGACTGGGACTTCGTGTTGGATCCCGACACCAACATCGTGGCGGTCAGCCGGCCCGGTCATCCGCCCCGCTACGGCAAACCCAGACCCCAGCCCGGCACCCTCCTCATCGGAGACTGACCGGGCGGCGACACGAGACACCGATTCGATCGAACAGCGATCGACCGAGGTGATCGAACCCAGGTGATCGACCGATCCCGAGACCCGGGCAGGACCAACCCTGCCCGGGTATCGCCGCGCCCCGGGTGGGCTTCCCGCCAGGGTCATGTATCGCACCGGCGGGGTCGCGTGTCGTCAGGGGCCATGAGGCTGAGCGAGTCCCCACCACATCTGGCTCGAGGCGAGGCGAGACACCCCGCGGACCACCAGGAGTTCGAGGAGTTCTACCGAGCTGAGGTCGACGGGGCCATGCGCCTGGACGTCGGGCCGACGTCCCGGGGCGAGGCCCACGACATCGTCCACGACGCGTTCGTCGGCCGCAAAGATCCGTGCATCGAATCTCGGGGGTGGCGGGTCATAGGCGAGCATGAGGCTGAGCGGTTCCACGGTGGTGCCGGCTCCCGATGAGGTGGGGCGCCCGTTGGCGGATCGTGAGTTCGAGGACCTGTACCGGGACGAGATCGCTCGTGTCATGCGCATGGCACGGGCGCTCACATCGGTGGACGACGCCCACGACGTCGTCCAGGACGCGTTCGTCGGGCTTCTGCGAGCGTGGGACACGACCGAGAACCCGCGGGCGTACCTCAACCGGTCGATCGTCAACGGCGCCCGCAACACCTACCGGCGACGCGACTCGCAGCGGGCGAGGGTGACCGCGTTGCGCAACGACGGCGCCGGTGCTCCGGCACCGACCGCCGACGAGTACCTCGACGACCTCATCGCCCGCCTGCCCGACACCCAGCGGGCTGTCGTCGTCCTGAAGTTCCACCTCCAGATGCAGGACCGCGAGATCGCTGACGCCCTGGGCATCCGCACCGGCTCGGTAGGACCTGCGCTCACCCGTGCCCTGCGTGCTCTCCGGAAGGAGCTCGACCATGGCGCTTGAAGACCAGATCCGATCCGCCCTCGCCGATCGCGACCGTCGCAGCAGCGGCGTACCCACGCCGACCCTGACCGAGATCGAGGCTGCGGCATCCGCGGATGTCCGGCTCGTGCCCGACGACGAGGGTGCGGGTGCGGGTGCGGGTGTGGTGGGCGCCGGTTCCGTGGGCCGTGGTCCCCGTCGAGTCCAGGTGGCCGTCGCCGCGGCGGTCGCGCTCGTCTTGGCGATCGCCGGCGTCGTCGTGCTCGGCGATCGAGGCGACGAGGACGCGGTCGTCGCCGGCCCGGGTGCCGAGAGCGACGTGACCTGGCGGGACGCGCCGCTGCTCGCGCCGCACGATGCCGATTGGTACGTCACGCGTTGGGACCCGAACCTCCCACCGCCCGATGTGGTCCCCGCCCGATGGCCGGTGTCCGGCCTCGTCTTCGTGTCGCACGACGTCGCGTGGGGGCTCGGCGTGAGCTACGTCGCCGGTGACGCGGGCCCAGCGGTGAACGCCACGGGGGAGCAGAGGATCTCCGCGGAAGAGGTCGACCTGGCGGGCCGCCGGGTGACGGTCTACGAGCTCTCGTCCGCAGCTCCGCTCGGTTCTGGACTGCCGTCATCGGTCTCGACGACGGTCGCCTGGCGGCAGGGCTCGTTCGAGGTGACGCTCGATGGTTCGATCGGCGCGACGACCGGTGTCGTCGGCGACACGCCCGTGACGAACGAGGTACCCCCGGAGCCAGCACGGATCGCCTCCGAGGTGATCGAGGCGGTGGTGGCGTCTATCCAGCCCGTCCCGTTCGAGAGCTGGTCTGCCGCGCTGCAACCGGCCTACGGCGTGCCCGCTCCGGACGTGAGCGCGGACAGCGGCGCAGGTGTCTCCAGCTCTCCCTTCTTCGTAGGGGACACCGTTCGTCCCCTGCGGATCGGCGCACCGGAGGAGGTCGCCTCCTCGAAGCTCTGGGTCGCACCGTGGACCGGCTCGTGGACGACGCTCAGGCAGACGTCGACCGGGGAGCCCCTCGCCCTCGAGGTCACGACCAGGCAGCACTCGTCGACCGGTGGGAACCTGGTTGGCGTGGACGGCACCTCCGTTCCGATCGACGTGCGGGGCACGCGTGGGGTGCGAGCGACCCGAGGCGGTGGCGTCTTCGTCGCACCCCTGTACGGAGGCGACGAGCCGCGAACCGCGGACAAGTCGATCACCTGGAACGAATCCGGTTCGGAGGTGTCGCTCCTGTACCCGGCCGAGGTGAGCGACGACGAGGCCCTGGCGCTGGCCAACTCGCTCGTCATCCTCGACGACGCCCCGTGGGAAGCGCTGCTGTTCCCCGGAGGTGATGCCGTCGACGATTCGTCCACGGCCGAGGGATCTGACCTGTCGGTGCTCGACTGGGGGACCTCGGCCGCCGTTGAGGACGTGTTCTCCTTCGAGGCGCCCCGAGGCGTCGAGTGGGAGATCGTCGACTACCGTCCGCCGCTCATGGGGGTTGGCGGCGCCGTGACCAGCGCCACCTACGGGTACACCGTGCACTTCGAGCACCTTGGCCGCTCCTGGTCGCTGTTGGTCTCGTCAGATCCGAGTGAGGTGGTCTCGTCGCTGTGGTCTACGCGATCGGTGGTGATCGATGGCCGCTCCGTCGCGCTCGTCGATGCGGAGGACGGTTCGGCGGGGTTGTTCGCCGCCATCGTGGAAGGCGACTCAGATCGGCGGTTCCGACTCCAGGGGAGCAGCGAGGTGCCGACACCCGATGGATCGGCGCTGCTGGCCCAGAGTGCGACGGAAGACGAGTATCGGGCCGTGGTGGCGCTGCTCGAGTCGGTCGCTGTCGAGGAGTGGGAGGCGAAGCTGCTCGCAGGGGTCATCTCGCCGTCTTCGGTCCTGCTGCCTCGCCAGACCGATCTGGCCGTGCTGTCGCTGTCGGCATCACGGGCCGCGAACGAAGCGGACACGGTGTCGGGAGGGTTCGAGACCTCGCTGGGGCCTGGTGTTCCCTTCGCCCTGCAGGTCGCCTCGGTTCCGGCGGTGCGGAGCGCGCAGACGCAGGCCATCCGCCTGCGGGGCCGGGACGCGACGGTGGTATCCGCTCCGTTCGACGGCAAGATCGTCATCGGTTCGCTCCTGAGCGATCCGACCTCTCGTGTGGAGCTAGACCGCGCGCTGGTCTGGGAGGAGGGCGACGTCACGGTGACCCTGCTGTTCCCGTCGACGCTGAGCACCGATACGGCTATCGAGCTTGCCGAGTCCTTCGTGCATCCGACCCCCGAAGAGTGGCGCAGGCTCCTGGGGTTCTGACCCGTGCGCTCATGCGTGCGTCCCGCTGGCGCTGGCGTGAGATCACCGGGCTGTGACCGCGGTGCAACCGAAGCGGAGCTGCCTCGGCGTCAACCTTTGCTGGACGAGCCCGACGGGCTGACCTCGCCGTAGCGCTGCTGGGCGGCCTGCTTCGAGACGCCGAGCGAGAGCCCGATCTGGCCCCACGTGTGTCCCGCCGCTCGGGCCGCTTGGATGGCGTCGACCAACGCTCCATCGATCCGCTCACGCTCGTCGACCAGCTCGACGATGCGATCCAACGCCGACAGATCGATCGGGACGAGGTCCCTCTCGTCTACCTCGTCCGCCCACTTCTCGAGTGCCCTGATCTTGCGCTCGATCTCCTCGCTGGTCTCGTCGTCCGCCCTCATCGAATCCACCACCCGAGGAGGAACTTCCGGCGTGCTGGCATGGCATGCACCACGACGACGCGTTCGGTCGACTCGATCGTGCCGACCTCGACGGGCATCCCAGTTGATGACGGTCCGACGTACATGACCACTTCTCCGTCCTCGGTGTCGAACCTTTGCCAGCGATGGCGCAAGGCGTGGAGCATGTCGGCATCGGCGATCCCGTGGCGGCGCGCCGACGGGAGGATCGCAGGTTCATCACGGTAGGGACCGAGGTCCACGTCGTCAACCGATCTTGACGAGCTTCTCGTGGGCGTCCGAGACACCGAGTGCCCGATGGATGTTGCGGGCGTTGGTGAACCTATCGACAGCCGGTGACCGCGACGTCTCCACCGGCACCGGTCCGACGGTCGCGGTGCAACCGATCACCGAGGCTCGGCGTCGTTGTGGGTGCATGGGAGAGTTGAGCGATGTGGACGAGCTGAGAGC
>CAZALT010000207.1:0-5530 GCA_964485515.1 uncultured Rhabdothermincola sp.
TGGTCGACACGTAGGGCAGACGGTCGAACCCGTAGGCGAGCAGACCTGACGCCGACGCCGTGTTGACGACATGGCCGTGGCCCTGCTCCAACAGGTGTGGGAGGAACACGAGGTTGCTGCGGGCGATGCTCATCAGGTTGAGGTCCACGACGCGTTCCCACGCGGAGATCGGCAAGGACTCGGGCGGTCCCATGGCGAGCACGCCGACGTTGTTCATGACGAGATCGAGGCGGCCGAACTGGGCCAAGCACAGGTCGCGCAGTGCTTCGAGGTCGGCTTGCTCGGCCACGTTGACGGCGAGGCTCGCGGCGTCGCTGCCCGCGGCACGCGCCAGCTCAGCGGTCTCGGCGGCGCGTTCGGCGTCGAGGTCGCTGGCCACCACCGCGCAGCCGCGGGCGGCAAGTGAGACGGCGGTTGCCCGACCGATGCCGCTGCCGGCGCCGGTGATGACCGCGGCATTGCCGTGGAGTTCGAGGGGGATGGTCATGCGATTGCCACCGCCTTGGTGCGGACGAACTCGAGGAGGCCTTCGAGGCCGCCTTCTCGCCCGTACCCGGAGATGCCGGCGCCGCCGAAGGGCAGCTCGCAACCGACAACAGGTGGTGCGCCGTTGACGTAGACGCCGCCGGCTTCGAGCCGGGGGACGAGGCGGTTGATGCGGTGGACGTCGCTGGTCCAGAGGTACGACGCGAGCCCGTAGGCGGTTCCGTTGGCGATCTCGATTGCCTCGTCTTCGTCGCGGAAGCGGATGATCGACAGGACGGGCCCGAAGACCTCGACTTGGGCGATCTCGCTGGCGGGGTCGACGTCGCCGAACACGGTGGGCTCGACGAAGAAGCCGTCGGCCAGGTCCCCGGTGGGGACGCCGCCGCCGAAGAGGAGCTTGCCGGCGCCGTCGGCCTGGGCCCGTTCGATCATGGCGATGATCCGCTCTTGGGCGGCTCGGCTGACGACGGGGCCCATCCCGGTGGAGGCGTCGAAGGGGTCGCCGAGGGTGATGTCGCGGGTGAAGCCGATGACCTTGTCGACGACCTCGTCGTAGACGCTGTCGTGCACCAGCAACCGGGTTGCCAGAGCGCAGCCTTGACCGGCCAGGGTCTGGTGCACCGACGCGGTGATGATGAACGCGACCGCTTCGAGATCGGCGTCGGGAAACACCAGGCACGCCGACTTGCCGCCGAGCTCGAGCACGGCAGGCTTCAGGTTCTCGGCGCAGTCGGCGAGGATCGCCCGTGCCGCGGTGGGACCGCCGGTGAAGCTGATCTTCTGGACCTTCGGATGCCGGACCAGCGCCTGGCCGGCTTCGGCGGTGCCGGGCACGACGTTGACGACACCCGACGGGATACCCGCCTCGCGGACGAGCCCCATGAAGTGCTCCATGGCGTAAGGGGTCAGCTCTGATGGCTTGATCACCACGGTGTTGCCGGCGGCCAGCGCAGGGAGGACCTTCATGCCCACCGAGACGAGCGGACCGTTCCAGGTGATGATGATCCCGACGACCCCGTAGGGCTCGGGGACCGTGTACGCGAGCTCCCGGCCGTGAGCGGGCGACGACGCGACCCGTCCTTCGATCTTGTCGGCCCAGCCGGCGTAGTACCGGGCGTAGTCCACGACCGACGTGGCGGTGAAGTGGGCGATGCCGTAGGTCATGCCGTTGTCGAGCACCGACAGTCGTGCCAGCTCCTCTTTGGACTGCTCGAGCAGGTCGGCCAGGTGGACGAGCGCATCGCGGCGTTGCCACGGCGTCCAGGTTCGCCACGACTCGAAGGCCGTGCTGGCGGCCTCCACGGCGTCGTCGACATCCTCGGCGCCGGCCAGTGGCACCGGTCCCTGGACCTCGCCGGTCGCGGCGAAGACGTGCTGGTGCACACCTCCCGTTCCGGTGGTGCGTTGTTCGTCCCCGATGTGCAGGTGCACCTTGGGCACCGTGCGATCGACCGTCTCCATGAGTTCCCCTTTGTCCGGGCTAAGCCGTACAGCGTTATGATTAAGCTCCTTGACTTGACCGCACTGCCGTGGTTTTGTCAACCCCATGACTGCTTCTGAACTCTTTGATCTGACCGACAAGGTCGCCGTGATCACCGGCGGCGCTGGGGGAATCGGCGTCGTGTACGCCGAAGCGCTAGCCGAGGCCGGCGCCTCGGTCGTCGTGGCCGACGTGAACCTCGACGCCGCGACCGCCACCGCCGAGTCCTTGGTCGCCAAGGGCCACCGCGTGGTCGGCGTCAGCGTCGACGTGCGCTCGGCCGAGTCCACTGCGGCGATGGCCGCAGCTGCCGTCGACGCCTTCGGCGGCATCGACATCTTGGTGAACAACGCGGCGATCATGGTCGACCTCCCGCCTTACGGCTTGGGCGACATCCCGGTCGGCGAGTGGGACCGCGTCATGGACGTCAACCTGCGCGGCCCGCTGCTGTGCTCGCAGGCCGTGCTGCCCTCGATGGAGGCGCGCGGTGGAGGACGCATCGTCAACGGCCTGTCCGCCGGCGCGTTCATGGCCGGTGGCATCTACGGCGTGAGCAAGTTTGCCCTGCACGGCCTGACCCTGAACCTGGCCTCGGAGTTCGGCCACCGCGGCATCAACGTGAACGCCATCGCCCCCGGGCTCGTCGACAACGAAAGCGCGTACGTCGCGCTGCCCAAGGACTCCCCGTTCCGCGACATGATCGCCGCGACCATTCCCGGCAAGCCGTCGGGGCCGCCCCAGGATCTGGTCGGCGCCCTCCTGTTGCTGGTCTCCCCTGCCGGCGACTGGATCAACGGCCAGACCATCCTCATCGACGGCGGCTGGATCAGCAGGTTCTGACCCGCACGACGGCGAGCGAGCGACTGAGGTCGAGGGGCTGACCTCGTCGCACTGCGTACCGCGCACCACACACGACAGACATCTCAACGAGGGGAACGAGAGCAATGATCCGAAACGAAGCGCACGAAGATAAGCAGGGACACCGACGCCCAAAACGAGCCATCGCCGCGGGGGCGGCGCTGCTGCTCATCGCAGTCATGGGCTGCAGCGACGACAGCTCGACGAGTCCATCAGAGGACAAGACAGAAGACACCGTTGCTGGCGAGACGGCGGCGAATCTGCTTGGTCCAGACGACGTCGCGTCCGGAGATCCCATCAAGATCGGTTTGGTGTCCGACGGAAGCACGGAATCCTTCGACAACACCGACGAGCTCCGAGCAGGCCAGGCCATGGCCGACTACTACAACCAGCATCAAGGAGGCGTCGCAGGTCGCCCCGTCGAGCTCGTCACCTGCGAGACCAACGCCGATCCAGCAGGCGCGGCCGGATGCGCGAACACCTTCATCACCGAGGACGTCGTCGCCGTGGCGCTCTCACAGTCCGGCGTCGCCAACGACCTGTGGAAGCCGCTGAAGGCGGAAGGGATTCCCACGTTCTTCACCCAGACCAACGGCGAAGAGATGGAGGCAGACCCGACGACCAGCTTCATGGTTCTCAATCCGAATGCCACCTTCTTCGGCCTCCCCGTCGCGGTCGCCGACAGCATGAACACGAAGAAGATCGCGTACGTGGTGATCGACGTGCCGCAGGCAGTCGACCTGTTCAAGGGCGCCGGCGCCGCGAAGGTCGAGGCCGCCGGGTACGAGTCCACGCTGATCCAGGTCCCGATCGGCACGGCTGACATGACCACCCAGATGCAACAGGTCGTCAACAGTGGCGCGGGCGTCGTGCAGGTGGTCGGCAACGATGCCTTCTGCATCGCCGCGTTCAAGGGGCTCGAGGCCGTCGGCTTCGAGGGAGGTATCACCGCGGTCAACCAGTGCGTCACCGACGCGACCCGCGAGGCCATGCCCGGCGAGCTCGAGGGGATCAACGTCCTTTCGTCGCTCGCGCTCGGAGCGGTCGACGACCCCAGCTACGAGCTCTACAAAGCCGTGATGACCGAATACGGCCCCGACGTTCGCGACGTGGACAACTTCATCGCGATGGGCGGGTATGCCGCAGTCGGTTCACTGCTGGCTGCAATGCAGGACCTCACCGGCGACGTCACTCCTGAAACGGCGGCCACCGCCATCAAATCCATGCCCGAATCCCCGTACCCCGGGGGCGGAGGAATCCTGTTCAAGTGTGGCGGATCAGCCGTTCCGACCTCACCAGCGATCTGCACCAACCAGTGGTTGCGCGCCGAGCTCGACGCCAACGGCAACGCCACGACCTACGAGGTCGAGGACTCTGTAGCTCTGTTCGGAACCTGACCGGGCTCGTCGCGCCTGCTCAATTCGAACCCGGGGCCCCACAGATCATTATCGGGTCCAGAGCGGAGACCTGGTGGTGGTGATCGCCGCCACCAGGTCTCAAGCGCGTTCGCGGGCCCGACGAGTGGTCAACGCGAGCGCATGTCGGGACGCAGGCGGGCGCCGCCGTCGAGGCGGATCACCTCGCCGTTCAGGTACGGGTTACGGATGATCGATTCGACGAGCGAGGCGAACTCCTCGGGATGTCCGACGCGCTTTGGGAACGTCACATCTCGGACGAGCAGTTCCTGCACCTTGGGCGACGAGAGCCGTGGCGTGGCGAACGCCCCGGGCGCCACCGCGCACACCCGGATGCCCAACGGGGCAAGATCTCTCGCCATCGGCAACGTCATGGACACCACCGCCCCCTTCGCCGCAGCGTAGGGAACCATCGTGGCCTGCCCATCGAAGGCGCTGATCGACGCCGTCTGCACGATGACTCCCCGCTGTCCGTCTTCATCGGGGTCGTTCGAGGTGAACGCCGCGGCGGCGAGACGGGCCAAGTTGAACGGGCCGGTCACGTGGAGCTCGAGGTTGGCCAGCAGCACGGCCTTGTCCATCACCGTGCCATCCGGCTCCACGAGTCGCCCGCTCGGGATCACGACACCCGTCGCGCTCACCGCGATCGACAACACGCCGAGCGACCAAGCCGCATCGATCGCCGCGTCGACTGTGGCGTCGTCGGTGCTGACCCCTTCGACGATGTTGACCTTCGAGCCGAGTTCGCTGGCAAGCGCCTTGGCCCGGTCACCATCGGGGTCGACGACGACCACGCCGACTCCGCTTGTGGCCAGACGGCGGACTGTTGCGGCGCCGAGGCCGCCGGCGCCACCCGCGACGATTGCTGATCGTCCCTCGAGTCGCATCAGGGCGTGACCGCGACGGACGTCGTCGAGCGATTTTCCATTGCGCGCTTCGGACTAGGCGTCTTACCGATCATTCTGACCTCGCGCGTCGGACCGGACGAGGTGACCGTCAGCCGCGCGCCGAGCTTCGAGGTCGGCGACGAGAAGGTCCATCGCCGCGGCGGCTTCGTCGGGATGCGTGTCGTAGCCCGCCGCCTGGTCGGCGACCACCGAGAACGCCAACCCCTGCATCGCCGCGGCGACGAGAACCGGGGTGAAGATCTCAGGGTCGAGGCCGTAGTCGCTGAGGAGGGTGGCGAGACGCTCCATCTGCAGCGCACGCACATCTTTGGCCATGGCCGCGATCTCAGCCTTGAGCGCGGGCCGATGGTTCGCGGCGGCCAAGAGCTCGACGAACAGGGCGG
>CAZALT010000208.1:0-5333 GCA_964485515.1 uncultured Rhabdothermincola sp.
CCGCCCGAGCGGCGGGGAGCGGACGGGTGGAGAGCGGGCAACTCGACGACTTCGCCGGGAAGGTGGCGCTCGTGACGGGAGGGTCGTCGGGCATCGGCCGGGCATCGGCCGAGCTCCTCGCCGCCCGGGGGGCGTCGGTCGTCGTCGCCGACCTCGACGATGTACATGGCCCCGAGGTCGTCGCCACCATCCGTGCATCGGGTGGCCAGGCAGAGTTCGTGCGCACCGACGTCACCGATCCGGACCAGGTGCGGACGATGGTCGGCGTCGCCGTGGAGACCTACGGCCGGCTCGACTACGCCGTGAACAACGCGGGCATGCCCGGCACCTACCTGCCGCTGCTGGAGCAGAGGCTCGACGAGTGGCGTCGGGTGATCGACGTCAACCTGACGAGCATGTTCATCTGCGTGCAGGCCGAGATCGAAGCCATGGACGACGTCGGCGCCGGTTCCATCGTCAACATCTCGTCCGCCGCTGGTCTCATGGGGTTCGCCAACCTGCCGGCCTACGTGGCGAGCAAGCACGGGGTCATCGGGTTCACGAAGTCGGTGGCCCTCGAGTACGCCCGAGCCGGCATCCGCGTGAACGCCGTGTGCCCGGGCAACATTCGGACGCAGATGCTCGAGGGCTTCACCGGCGGCAACGAGGACGCGCTCCTCGGCATGGGGAAGATGACGCCGATCGGTCGACTCGGCACCCCCGAGGAGATCGCCGAGGCGGTCGTGTGGCTGTGCTCGGACGCCGCCCGCTACGTGACTGGTCACGCCCTCGCCGTGGACGGCGGCGTCCTCGCCACCTGACACTGCCGAAATTGCGTTTGGCGTCGTCGCAGAGCGACGGCGACGAACGCCAGAACGGAACCGGTGGTGTGCTCGCCGCCAGAAAGACCGAAATTGCGTTTGGCGTCGTTGGAGAGCGACGACGAGGAACGCCAGAACGGAGGAGGAACACCGATGGGGATCTTGGAAGGGCAGCGGGTCGTCGTCACCGGGGGTGCCTCGGGCATCGGCGCGGCGTCGGCCTCGCTGTTCGTCGCCGAAGGTGCGTCGGTCGTCATCATCGACATCGACGCCGAGCGCGGGCAGACCAAGGCCGACGAGCTCGGGGCGTCGTTCGTCGAGGCAAACGTCGCCGACGGCGAGGCGTTCGAAGCGGCTGCGCAAACCGCGGCCGCAAGGCTCGGCGGGGTCGACGGGTTGTTCAACAACGCGGGCATCGGCAACCTCAAGCGCCTGCACGAGTACACGGACAAGGAGTGGAAGGTCCTCGTCGACGTCAACCTCACCGGCACGTTCAACGGTCTTCGCTCGTTCATCCCCTTGCTCAAGGACGCCGGCGGTGGCGCCATCGTGCACATGGCATCCGTGTCGGGCGTCTGGCCCACCCGAGGGGAAGCGCCGTACTCGGCCGCCAAGGCCGGGGTGATCGCACTCACCAAGAGCGCCGCGCTCGAGTACGGCCGCGACAACATCCGGGTCAACGTCGTCTCGCCGGGCTTCATCCGCACCGACCTCACCGAGTTCGCCTTCGGCAACCCGGCCTGGACCGATCCCATGGACGCCCGCATCCCCCTCGGCCGCACCGGCACCCCGGAGGACGTGGCGGGCGTCGCGGCGTTCCTCATGTCGGACTACAGCCGCTACGTCACCGGCCAGAACATCCTGGTCGACGGCGGCTCGGTTCTCCCGAGCGCCACGGTCGACCACCTCCTGAGCGAGCTGCTCGGGGAGTAGTTGTCGGCTCCGAGACGAGTGGGCCGTCGATCTCACGATCCGCCTGCCAGAACCTCGTGAGTCGGGCAAGTTGCAAGGGGTCGTTGGCTGTGGCGAAGCCCGCCCGTCGGGGAGTCGTCAGAAGTCGTGCGACTCGGGGCCGAAGTCATTCCACTCGGGTGGATCGGGGTTGATCCGCGTGTTCAGGTCGCTCGGACCAGCGGCGCACCCCGGGTCGCGGGCGGTGATGCCCAGGCGTTCCGTCCGGCCAGATCACCGCCGAACGGCCAGCATCCGGCGAACTGGCTGGGAAGACCCGGGTCATTCGGCGTATCTGTCCAGCCAGAACGGTTGCGGTCGGATGGGGTGGCTGCTCGTGACGTGCGCGGGTGGGTCGGCGTTCCGTACCATCCTGCGGTGACCACCACGCCCGTGGACGCGCGGCCGCGTGATTCCGACGAACCCGACGACGGTGGTGCGGTCGACGCGGTCGACGCGGTCGAGCCTGTACCGGAACCACGCCTGCGTGAGATCCGTGGACGGCGGGTCCTGCCCGGTCTGTGGTTCCCTGTCGCCGTTTTCGCCGCCTGGCGGATCGGCCAGCACCTCCTGCTCCACTTCGCCGGTGGCCGGAACGAGACGGCGTGGAGCTACGACGGTGAGCACTACCTCCGCATCCTCCACCACGGGTACTGGAACCCCCGTCCGTCGATGCCGAGCCACGCGTTCTTCCCCGGCCTGTCGTGGCTGGCCACGCCCGCCTACCAGCTGACGGGGTCCGATCTCTTCGCGGTCTACACCACCGTCACGCTCACGGGCCTGGCGGCGTTCATCTGCATCTGGGGTGTCACGAACGAGTGGCGTGATGAGCTCGTCGCTCGCCGGGCGGTGGTCCTGTTCGCCCTGTTCCCGTCGTCGATCTTCCTCTGGATGTTCTACTCCGAGGGGCTGTTCATCGCGCTCGGCGCAGGTGCGGTGTGGGCCGACAGGAAGGATCGCCGCTGGATCGCCGCCGTGTGCCTAGCAGCGATCTGCACTACCCGGAGCATCGGGATCTTCGTACCGGCGATCCTGGTGTTGGCGAGGATCATCCGGATGCGTCGCATCGATCGCTGGGCGGTCACCTACGCGCTTGCCGCGCTCGTCGGCTTCGGCCTCGTGCTCCTCGCCATGTGGCACCAGATCGGCGATGCGTTCGCCTGGCTCCACGTGCAGGGCGACTGGGGACGATCGGTGGATTGGCCGTGGAGCTCGGTCATCCAGGGCTTCGACAACCTGTATCCCGATCCGAACACGATCATGGTCCCTGCGCTGGTCGCTCGGAACCTCGACCTGTGGTCGGTGCCGATCGTGCTGATCCCGATCTTCTACGCGGCGTTCAGTCGCAAGGACCGGTTCCCGATGGAGACGTGGATGCTCGGAGTCGGGCTCATCTTCTTGGGTCTGTGCTCGTCGGTGCTGGCCAGCTTCAACCGGTTCGTCTACGCCGACTGGGTCATCTTCCCGGTGTGGGCGTCGATCGCCGGGCGACTGCCGACGTGGGTTCGATGGATCGCGGCGGTGGTTCTCGGTGCGATCTCGGTGTGGACGACGTGGCGTCTGCTCGATCGTCTCGCGGTCGAGCGCTTCATCGGTTAGTCCCCCCTCGATCGGTGGGGAAGAATGCGCGAGGCGCCAGGGTCACGGCGGCGGAGCGAAGCGACCGACGCGAGTGACCCCGAGATCACCACAGTTGGTCGCAGTAGGTGTCGGTGCCGGCGATGGTGGGGATGAACGGTGCGACGTAGCTGACGGTTCCCAGCCCGCCTTCCTCCACCGCATCGGCGAACGTCCGGAACGCGTCGTAGTCGCCGCGGGGGTCGTCGTCGAGGAAGCACATGAGCAGCATGCGCCGCTCCTGGTTCTTGTTCACCGGCTGGGTCACCGGAGCGTCGGGCGGCAGCGGGATCGCGGTGAGCGCACCGGTGAGCGCCCACGACGAATCGGCCATGGCGGCGGGAACCGCAACCTCGCGCAGCCAGGCAGAGAAGGCCCGGGGCGCGGTGTCCTCGTTGCGGTCGACCATCACGGCGACGAAACCGCCCCAGTCGTGCTCCATGGCGAGGGGCAGCGGCACGCCGTCGTCGTCGCGGTTGGCCGACCACCGGTTGATGTACATCGCGGTGTGGACGTGGTCGCGCGCATCGAACATGCGGTCGTTGGCGTGGAGCCACTTGACCTGCGTGCTGCCCCAGGCGATGGCGTCCTGCTCGAGACCCTTGAGGATCCAGTAGGTGGACAGGAACGAGCCGGAGCCGATGTCGTCGAGGAAGTCCGACTGCTCCGGGAAGCGGAGGTCCTTCAGGGGCTTGGTCGCCACCCAGCGCTTGCCGCCGAACCAGCCGGGTCCGATGAGGCAACCGGCGTAGAAGTGGTCGCGCTCGTACCAGCGGTGGTAGGCGGCCTCTTGCCCCTTGTGCGGTTCGACGAGCGTGAAGAGGGTGGCCCCCACGTCGATGCCGTCGTGCGCGATGTCTGGGTAGTCCACGTGATCTCCCCTGTGTGGTGTCGATGCCGCCGGGTCGAGTCCCCGCGGCCCTCGGCTGCCCGTGCCGGCGGGTCGCGGGGTGGTCCTTGGTGCCCTGCGGGCGGTTCTGAGTACGCTAGCCGGACGAGAACGTGTTCCAATTTCCGAGCGGTGCGCCTGAACCCGGCGCCGACCTCGGGCCGAACCGAAAAGGTTGCTGCATGAGCGAAGACACGCCGTACCGACTCCTCATCGGTGGGGAGTTCGTCGACCCGGGCAACGGCACCTACGAGATCGTCAACCCGGCCACCGAGGAGATCGTCGGTCACGCTCCGAACGCGTCCGTCGCTGACGCCGAGGCTGCGACCGCCGCCGCCGCCGACGCGTTTCCGGCTTGGTCCCGCACCTCGCCGGCCGAGCGGGCATCGCTGCTGCGCAAGGCCGCCAAGATCATGGATGCCCGGTCTGACGAGTTCGTGCCACTGGTCCAGGCCGAGACCGGCGCCACCATGCGGGTGGCCAAGTCGATGCAGGTGCCGACCGTCGCCGCCCGGTTCCGTCGGTATGCCCAGGGGATCGAGGAGGAGATGAACCTCCCGGTTCCGCCCGCGGTCATGCCCACCACGGCGCTCGCTCCGGGTGGTCTCATCGGGGGTCTCGCCCGCCGTGCCCCCGTCGGCCCGACCGCTTGCATCACGTCGTACAACTTCCCGATCGTGAACATGGCCGGCAAGCTCGGCCCGGCGCTGGCAATGGGCAACACCGTGGTGGTGAAGCCCGCGCCGCAGGACCCCCTCGCCATCGTGAAGCTGGGCGAAGTGCTGCACGAGGCCGGGTTCCCGGCCGGCGTCGTCAACGTCGTGGTGGCCAAGGACCCGGAGCCAGCCGAGGCCATCACCGCGTCGGACCACATCGACATGATCAGCTTCACCGGCTCGACCGGTGTGGGTCAGCGCATCGGTCAGGTCGCCGGCTTCGGCATGAAGCGCCTCCTGCTCGAGCTCGGTGGCAAGGGTGCGTGCATCGTGTTCGACGACGCCGACCTCAAGGCCGCCATCACCGGCATCACCTCGGTGTGGGGCTTCCACTCCGGCCAGATCTGCACGGCGCCCACC
>CAZALT010000209.1:0-5331 GCA_964485515.1 uncultured Rhabdothermincola sp.
GCGCGGCCGCATCCAGGACGAGTCGATGCTCTACGAGCAGCGCAAGCACGACGGCTCCCTGCCGCTCATCGGTGTGAACACGTTCCGGTCACCCGCAGATCCCGTGCCCACCGACGTCGAGCTCATGCGGTCGACCACCGAGGAGAAGGATCGCCAGCTCGAACGCCTGCGCGACTTCCAGTCCCGCCACGCCGCCGAGAGCCCCTCGGCGCTCGAACGGCTCCGCACCACGGCGCTCGAGGGAGGCAACCTCTTCGAGGTGCTGATGGACACGGTGCGAGTGGCGTCGCTCGGCGAGATCACCCAGACGCTGTTCGAGGTCGGCGGCCGCTACCGCCGCAACGTCTGACGCGAGCCCCACGACAGAAAGACCCAAATTGCGTAGATCTCGTTCGGTTCCCGAACGAGATCTACGCCAGAAGCGGGTCTTGTTCGGCGTCTGCGGCTTCGAGGGCATCCGCCGCCTTGTGCCGTGCCGTCCGGCGCAACAGGAGCGGATACACGATGCACGTGAGCAGGGCGAAGATGAACCACTGCATGGCGTAGCTGAGGTGCGGGCCGTCGTCGAGGATCGGCTCAGGCACCGGTTGGGGCAGCTGGCCCCCGGCGGGGTCCTGGCTGCGGAGGTCGACCGACACCGGATAGATGCGCTCGTCGACCTGCTGCTGGAACCGCTCGAGGTCGACGCGGGCGAGAGTGGTGAGTCGCACCCCGGTCTCGTCGGTGGCGCCGGTGATGAGCCCCTTCGACTGGCGCACCGTCTCCTTCACCATCCCCGTCACCGTCACCGCCCCCGTGGGCGGCGCGTAATCGGGCCACGGTCCGTCGGCGTCGGTCGTGGCGAACGGAACCCACCCCCGGTTCACCGCGACGGCGGTGCCGTCGGGCAGCACGAGCGGTGTGAGCATCCAGAACCCGGGCAGCCCCTGCAAGGTGCGATTGCGGATGAGCACCTCGGCATCGGTGTCGTACACGCCCGTGACCGTCACCGTCCGGTACTGGGCGGCGTCGATCGCCTCGGGGTCGCTGTCGGGACCCTCGGGAAGCAGGTCCTCGATGGGGATGACCGGCAACTGCTGGCTCTCAGCGACCGCGGCGTTGTAGGCCTTGCGCTCGTCGAGGCGGCCCAGCTGCCACAGGCCGAGGCTGACGAACACCACGACGCACGACAGCACGAAGACGTGCGACGCGATCCACCCGGGCCGGTACACGAACCGGTAGTCGGTAGGCGGCTTCGCCCGGACGCTGCTCACGGGGTCAGGCTAAGACCGCCCGGCGCCGAGAAGCCAACCTCACCCCATCGCCAACCTCACCCCATGCAGTTCGCATCGCGTGCACACCGGCCCACGCCCACCACGGCCCCGCACGCACACGACCGAGTTGCGCGGTGAGACCGCCGGCACGGGATGGCTCGGGAGCGGCAGCGGCGTTGACCGGTACAGTTGCGACCTCATGACGAGCGAGGACGCGAACCGGGACGGCGACCACGAGCCGGTCTCCCCCGACCCCGCCGATCCGACCATCGATCGAGCCGTCGATCGAGCCGTCGATCCTGACGAGCGAGGCATGGCGAGCGGTCCACCCAACCGCGTCGCACTCCTGGCCGTGGTGATCCCGCTGATCATCATGGTCATCTGCTCCAACATCGCGAACTACTTCGGCCTCGGCTTCGTCACCGAGAACCCGGTCCTCGTCATCGCCCTGAGCTCACAGATCAAGTGGCTCGTGCTGGCGGTGAACCTGGTCGACCCCGCCGTCTTCTTCACCGTCGGGATGCTGCGCAACCTGGCACCCGATCCGTTCTTCTACATCCTCGGGTTCTGGTACGGCGACGCCGCCGTGCGGTGGATGGAGCATCGGATGCCCAGCATGGGCGAGCTGCTCCGCCAGGCAGAGCAGCACTTCCCGAAGTGGGGCCGTCCCCTCGTCCTGCTGTTCCCGAACAACCCCATCTGCCTGCTGGCCGGAGCGGCCCGGATGCCGGTCGTCGAGTTCGCCATCCTCAACGTGGTGGGCACCGCCGGACGCCTCGTGCTCATCAAGATCTTCGGCACCGCCTTCGAGACCCCGATCAAGTGGTTCCTCGACCTGCTCCAGGAGTACCGGATCCCCCTGCTTGTCCTCGGCGGCATCGCCTTCCTGTTCACGATCTGGAACGAGAACCGCAAGGGCACCAGCGAGGTCCGGGCCCTCGTCGAGCTCGAAGAGGAGTTCGACCCCACGCACCCGGTCGACATGCACGACCCCGTCGACGAGGCCAGGCCACCTGACCAGGCCACCTGACCAGGCCGGCTGACCAGGCCGGCGGTGACCAGGCCGGCTGACCAGGCCCACCCGCCGCAGGCTCTGGCGTCGTGGACGGGCAAGACCCCGAATCGTCCGAATCGTCCGAACCCGACGACGAGGACGGGGCGACCCTGCCTCCCGACACCGTTCACGGCGACCCTCGATCAGGTCGACCGAAGAACGCCTTGACCACCGATCCTCGGCCGGGCCTCAGAGGTCGAGGATGCGGTCGAGTCCGAGGGTGAGCCCGGGCAGCTCGGCCACCTTCTTCACGGCGAGCAGGACACCCGGCATGAACGACGATCGGTCGTAGCTGTCGTGGCGGATCGACAGGGTCTGGCCCGTCGTGCCCAGCAGCACCTCTTCGTGGGCGACCATGCCGCGCATGCGAACCGCGTGGACGCGCACATCGCCCACCGCACCGCCGCGGGCGCCGGGGAGGACCTCGTGCGTCGTCGGATCCGGTGCCCAGACATCGGAGGCAGCCGCGATCCGATCGGCGGTGTGCATCGCGGTGCCCGAGGGCGCATCGATCTTCTGATCGTGGTGCAGCTCGATGATCTCGGCCGTCTCGAAGTACGGCGCCGCCATCTCGGCGAAGCGCATCAACAAGATCGCGCCGATGGCGAAGTTCGGAGCGATCACGATGTTGCTCGTGGTGAACTCGCCACGGAACCGCTCGTAGTCGTCCTCGTCGAATCCGGTCGTTCCGACCACGGCGTGCACGCCGTTCTGGGCCAGCCAGGCCAGGTTCTCCCGTGCCGGATCGAGGTTGGTGAAGTCGACGACCACCTGGGCGCCCGCTCGCTCGAACGCCTCGGGGCTCGAGTCGATCTGGAACGGCAGGTCGATGCCGGTGACCTGGCGCAGGTCGAGGCCCGAGTGGTGCGGGTCGACCGCGGCGACGAGGTCGAGCGCGGGATCCGCCGCGACCGCGGTGCAGACCGCGATGCCCATCCGGCCGCCCGCCCCGCAAACCCCCACGCGAATCGTCATGGCCGCAACCCTACTTCGCGTCAGCATCCTGCCGTTCGGGCCGCGAGCAGCCCGTGGTCGGACGAACGCGGTGGGTGAGAGCCGAGCTGGGACGGCGGAGCTTCAGCGGTACGACGCGAAGACCGCATCGTCGGCGTCGAAGGGCCCGACGATCGCAAGCGCACGTCGATCTCCGAAGATGCGCGCCGTCACCCGGGCGACGTCTTGCACCGTGACGGCCCGGATGCGGGCCACCTGCTCTTCGAGCGGGATGACCTCGTTGCGCACGATCATGCCGCTGCCCAGACGACCCATGCGACTGCCCGAGTCTTCGAGCCCGAGCAGCGTGGACCCGACGAGGTAGCCGACCGCGACTCGGTGCTCGTCGTCAGTGATGCCGTCGGCGGCCATGTCGTCGGTGATGCCGCTGACCACCGCGAGCACCTCGTCGAGGTGGTCGGGAGCGGTGCCGGCGTAGAGCATGAGCGAGCCGGTGTCCTGGTAGGACGACGGCGAGCTGAAGACGGTGTAGGCGAGCCCGCGCTCCTCGCGCACCTGTTGGAACAGGCGACTCGACATGCCGCCACCCAGCACCTGGTTGGCGACGGCGAGCGCATAGCGATCGTCGTCGTCGTAGGCGAGCCCGCGCCAGCCCATGGTGATGTGCACCTGCTCGGTCGGGCGGTGGACCACCGTGAGCGGGACGACCTCACCGGCCGGGGGCTTGCGCTCGACGACCGCGGCACCGGGTCCGTCGGTCGGCGCCGAACCGCCGGTGTCGGCCAGCAGCCCGGCGATGCCCTCGACGATGTCGTCGTGGTGCAGGTCGCCCGCGGCGGCAACCACCACGGACTCGGGAGCGTAGAGCGCCGAGTGGAAGGTGGCGATGTCGTCGCGGGCCATCTCCTCGATGGATTCGCGAGACCCAAGCGTCTCCCGGCCGATCGGGTGATCGGGGAACAGCGCCTCGTAGAGCGCCGTGACGACCACGTCATCGGGAGTGTCCTCGTTCATGAGGATCTCCTCGAGGATCACCTCACGCTCGGCGTCGACCTCGTCGGGGCGGAACGCCGGTGACGACACGACATCGGTGAGCAGGTCGAGACCGAATCCCAGCTCAGCCACCGGGAGGCGCGTGTAGTACACGGTGTGCTCGCGGGCCGTGAACGCGTTCATCTCACCGCCGACGGAGTCGACGCTGACCGCGATGCTGCGCGCCGACCGGTCGGCGGTGCCCTTGAAGAGCAGGTGCTCGAGGAAGTGCGACGCGCCGGATTGCTCGGAGGTCTCGTCGCGCGATCCGATGCCGACCCAGACGCCGACGCTCACCGACCTCGCCTCAGGCATCCGTTCTGTGACGACGCGGATGCCCGAGGGAAGGGTGGAGTGCTGAGGACCGGTCACGCCGGTCGACGACTGCTGGTCAACGACGACGCCCACCACCGCGGCGGCCGCCGCGATCGCCGGAGCGCTCGCCACCGGAGGACGCCGGCCCGAGGTCACCGAACTCGTTGGTGGCCTCTTCGGCGAAGGCGTCCTCGAACGACACGAACTCGCGGTCACTCGGCTTCTCGTCGGACGACGAGCTGCGCTCGGACGACGAACCCCGGTCGCTCCGGTCGCTGCGCGCCGGGCGGTCGCCGCCACGGTCGCCACGATCGCCGCCGTCGCTCTTGGCCTCGGGGGCCGGCGACGAGGCGAGGCTCAGCGAGACCTTGCCGTTGGGGTCGACGTCGTCGACCCGCACCTCGACCTCGGCACCGAGCTCGAAGACGTCCTCGACCTTGTCGATGCGCTTGCCGCCACCCATCTTCGAGATGTGCAGCAGTCCGTCGCGACCCGGGAGGATGTTGACGAACGCTCCGAACTTGGTGATGTTGACCACGCGACCCGGGTACACGGCGCCGACCTCGGCCGTGGGCGGGTTGAGGATGAGGCGGATCTGGCGCTCGGCCTCGGCCACGGCGCCACCGTCGGTGGAGCCGATGGACACGACACCGACCGTGCCGTCGTCATCGACGGAGATGTCGGCGCCGGTCTCGGCCTGGATGGCGTTGATGACCTTGCCCT
>CAZALT010000210.1:0-1742 GCA_964485515.1 uncultured Rhabdothermincola sp.
GCCGTCGTGCTTGCGCTGCTCGTAGAGCATCGACTCGTCCTGGATGCGGCCGCGCTGGTAGCCGGTCTCCATGGCGCCGAGCACGCCGCCGCGCTCGTCGATCCGCTCGAACTCGGCGAGCACGGCCTCCTCGACGAGCTCGGTGAGCTCCTCGGTGATGAACGACCCCTGGATGGGGTTCTCGTTCATGGCCACGCCCCACTCGCGGTTGATGATCAGCTGGATCGCCATCGCCCGGCGCACCGACTCCTCGGTGGGGGTCGTTATCGCCTCGTCGTAGGCGTTGGTGTGGAGGCTGTTGCAGTTGTCGTAGATCGCGATGAGGGCCTGGAGCGTGGTGCGGATGTCGTTGAACTGGATCTCCTGGGCGTGCAGCGACCGGCCCGACGTCTGGATGTGGTACTTGAGCTTCTGGCTACGCTCGTTGGCGCCGTAGCGGTCGCGCATCGCAACCGCCCAGATGCGACGGGCCACCCGACCGAGCACGGCGTACTCGGGATCCATGCCGTTGGAGAAGAAGAACGAGAGGTTCGGTGCGAAGTCGTCGATGTCCATACCCCGCGCCAGATAGGCCTCGACATAGGTGAAGGCGTTGGCCAGCGTGAACGCGAGCTGGCTGATGGGGTTCGCGCCTGCTTCGGCGATGTGATAGCCGGATATCGAAACCGAGTAGAAGTTGCGCACCTCGTTGGCGACGAACCACTCCTGGATGTCCGACATCATCCCGAGCGCGAAGTCGGTGGAGAAGATGCACGTGTTCTGGCCCTGGTCCTCCTTGAGGATGTCGGCCTGCACGGTGCCGCGCACGGTGCGCAGCGCCTCGGCCCGCAGGTCGGCCCGTTCGGCCACGGTCGCGTCGCGGCCCTCGCGCGCGGCGAACCGGGCGATGTGGTCGTCGATCGCCACGTTGAGGTACATGGCGAGGATCGACGGAGCTGGGCCGTTGATCGTCATCGACACCGAGGTGGACGGGGCGCACAGGTCGAAGCCGTCGTAGAGCACGGCGACGTCGTCGATGGTCGCGATGGACACGCCCGCGTTGCCGACCTTGCCGTAGATGTCGGGCTGCTCGGCTGGATCGAAGCCGTACAGCGTGACGGAGTCGAACGCGGTGGACAGCCGGGTGGCAGGGGTGTCCTCGGCGAGGAGGTGGAACCGTCGGTTGGTGCGGAACGGATCTCCTTCGCCGGCGAACATGCGCGTGGGGTCTTCGTCGTCGCGCTTGAACGGGAACACTCCGGCGGTGAACGGGAAGTATCCGGGGAGGTTCTCGTTTCGCAGCCAGCGGAGCAGGTCGCCGTCGTCATCGAAGCGGGGGAGCGCGACCCGACGGATCGGGAGGTCGGCGAGGGACCGGCGGACGAGCGGCGTCGACCTCGATCGCCCCTTGGCGTCGGTGGCGACCAGCTCGTCGCCGGCCAGCTCCGCGGCGCGCACGCGCCAGTCGGCGAGCAGCGACCGGGCCTCGACCGGGAGTGCGTCCTCGAGGCGACCCGCTTCGGCCGCGGTCACCGCGAGGGCAGCATCGGCGTTGGTCAGACCGGAGGTCTCGAGGTGATCGGCCGAGGTGCGCAGCGAGCGGGCGAGGCGGACCTCGCGCACCCACCGGTCGGTCGTGGTGTGGTGGTCCCGAACGGTCTCGGCGACCTCGAGCAGGTAGTGGGATCGCCCCGGTGTGATGAGCACGGAATCCGACGTCGAGACCTTGGCGTCGACCTTCCCGCTCTCCGCCGCTCGGGCGG
>CAZALT010000210.1:1842-5328 GCA_964485515.1 uncultured Rhabdothermincola sp.
CCTTCCCGCTCTCCGCCGCTCGGGCGGGGTCGACGAGGGTGAGCGAGCGGTCGTGGCCCTCCAGGCCGAGCCCCTCGAGCTGCGTGGCGATCTCGCCGTACAGCGCGGTGACACCGTCGTCGTTGACCCGGGCCGCGACGGTGCCGTACACGGCCATGTCCTCGGGCTGGCTGTGGAACGCCTCACGGTTGCGCACGACCTGTCGGCGTACGTCGCGCAGCGCGTCGGCGCCCCCTCGCCGGTCGTACTTGTTGATGGCGATGATGTCGGCGAGGTCGAGCATGTCGATCTTCTCGAGCTGGCTGGCCGCACCGAACTCGGGGGTCATCACGTAGAGCGAGAGATCGCAGTGGTCGATGATGGCGGCGTCGCCTTGGCCGATGCCGGGGGTCTCGACCACGACCAGGTCGACCCCGCTGGTCTTGCACGCGGCGATGGCGTCGTCGAGGCACTCGGGCACCTCGCTCGATCCGCGGGTGGCGAGCGAGCGGAAGAACACCGATGGCGAGTCGAGCGCGTTCATGCGGATGCGGTCGCCGAGCAGCGCGCCGCCGCCCCGGCGTCGGGTGGGGTCGACGGCGATGACCGCGACGCGGAGCTTGTCCTGGAAGTCGAGTCGGAACCGTCGGATGAGCTCGTCGGTCAGCGACGACTTGCCGGACCCGCCCGTGCCGGTGATGCCGAGGACGGGCACGGGTCGTTGGGCGGCCCGCGAGCGCAGCTCGGCGAGCAGGTCGGGGTCGAGCGCGCCGGCCTCGAGCTCGGTGATGATGTGGGCCAGGGCCCGAGGGGAGCCGCTGGTGAGCGGGTCGAGTGATGTGGTCGGCTCGCCGACGGGATCGACGTCGCACTCCTCGACGAGCTGGTTGATCATGCGGGCCAGGCCGAGCTCGGCGCCGTCTTCGGGGGTGAAGATCTTGGTGACCCCGCTGGCGTACATCTCTTCGATGTCGGCGGGCACGATCACGCCGCCGCCCCCGCCGTACACCTTGACGTGACCGAGGCCCTCGTCGCGGAGGCGCTCCACGAGGTAGCGGAAGTACTCGACGTGACCGCCCTGGTACGAGCTGATGGCCACGCCCTGGACGTCCTCGTGGATGACGGCGGTGACGACCTCGTCCACCGAGCGGTTGTGGCCGAGATGGATGACCTCGGCACCTTGGCTCTGCAGGATGCGCCGCATGATGTTTATCGACGCGTCGTGTCCGTCGAACAGCGAGGTCGCCGTCACGAACCGCACCGGATTGACCGGCACGTGAATGGCGTTCTCATCTGAGGCGAACGTCGTCATCACTCGATTATGCCCTGTTCGGCGCCACAGGTCGATGGGGAGCTTCGCCGGCATCGCCAGATCGCCGGGACGTCGTGCGCTTCTGGCGTGGATCTCGTTCGGGAACCGAACGGGATCCACGCAATTCGGGTGGTTTCAGCGACCGGGCAGGGGAGGCGGCTGCCAGATCGGCATCGTGGCCGTCTCCGGGTCGAACGACTCGAGCCAGGAGGGCAGGAAGGTCGGGTCGGCCAGGTCGCTCGGGTGGTGGCTGGGCAGCGCCGAGACGAACAGCGTCGGCAGCAAGACGAAGGCCAGGCCGAGGGCCATCTTGGTCAGGCGCCACCAGACCAGCGGGTTGAAGAGGCGTCCGTCCCGTCGCAGCATGGCGATGATCACGCTCGTGATGAACCAGAAGATGATCGCCACCGAGATCGAGGTGGCCCACGCGTAGCGCAGCTGGGAGCCGTCGGTGGCCTCGAACACGTCGTAGGCGGCCGTCTTGTGCTCGACCTCCTCGGCGAGGTGCCAGAGGAAGAGCGTGGCTGCCGTTGGATCGGCGCCGAGGAACAGGTTGCCCAGATGGGTCTCGGCCCACCGGGCCATGACGAAGGCGATGGTCTCGCTTCCCGCGGCGAACGCCACGTTGAACCTCTGGCTCCGCTTGTTCCAGAGGCGATCGGTCACCCACCGGAGGCGACGCTCGCGGCTCTCGACGGTGGGGTAGTGCTCGTGGATGATGCGGTTGAACGCCAGGTGCTGCCGCTGATGCTGCTGCTCCTGGCCCACGTACGCCTCGGTGCGGGCACGCAGCGGCTCGTCGAGCAGGTCGAGCGTCGAGCGGATCGACCGGATGAAGTACGGCTCGTAGTACGGCATCATCAGCGAGACGCCGTTGGCGGCACAGGCGAACTCCGGGTTGCCCGGGATCCAGGCCGGGTCGAAGTCATCGGGGTAGGCCATCCGCACTCGGCGAACGGGCAGGTCGCCTCGGCTCATGGCGTCGCTGCCGTCGCTGCCGTCGCTGGCGTCACGCAGGGTCCCGTTGCACGCCCCCTCCATCGGCATGGAGGGGCCGAAGTTCAGGTCCCGAGCCGAGGTAGGGCGATCTCGACCGAGCGGTGCAGATAGGTGAGGTCCAGCGTCCCTCCGGTGCGACGGGGCCGGGCTACGCTCGTCAGCGCGCTTTCGCGACGGGCGGAGCCACCATGCAAGGGAGCAGTTCGTGACGCTACGCAGGATCACCTCTTTCGCCGCGGGGACCGCCCTGGTCTTCGGCACGTTGGCCATCGCCACACCGGCGAACGCGGCGACGACCCAGCTCTGGGTCGCCAACGCCTACAGCTACGACGCCGGCGACTTCTTCGAGTACACGGTCTGCCTCGACGGGGCCGATCTGACGAGCCTCGAGACCACCGAGATCACTGGGCCCTTCGACGTGGAGACGGGCGAGCACCTCTTCGAGGTGTTCGCCGGGTTCGACGCGGACTGCGCAGGTGACGGAGCCGACTTCAGTCAGACCTTGACCGTCCCCGACAGCCCGTCGGCCACCGCCATGCTGTTCTGGCCGGACGAGGGCAACCTGGACGTGTCCGTCTTCGCTGACGACCTCACGTGCACCCCGCAAGGAAGTGGCCGACTCCTCGTGCGCAACGGTGCGCTGACCTACGCCGAAGGCATTCGCCCGGCGCGCGTGACGGCGATCGGGCCCGACGGCGAGCCCATCACGCTGGCCAGCGAGCTTCCGGTGGGTGAGGAGGCCGCAGACGAGTTCGCGCCCGGGACCTACACCGATGTCGACATCGCACCCCAGTACGACCCCGTGCCCTTGGACGACATCGTCGTCACCGAAGGCGTCGTGACCGCCGTGTACTTCTACGGCGGCGCCGACGGCTCGATCGGAACCTTCTCTGCGACCTCGAACGTGGGTGTCTGCTCCGACGACACCACGACGACGACCTCGTCGACCACCTCCACGTCCACCACCACCACGACAGCGGCCCCGGTGGCGCAGGCCGCAACCACCACGCCGCGCTACGCGGGCTGACCGTCCTGGAGGCCAGGTCCTCCTCCAGGTCCCTTTTGGCTGACTAGGTGTCTGATCGACCGGTGGCCCGTCCCGGAGCGGGACGGGCCACCAGTTCGGGCGGACCGATGATGACGCGGCTCACGGTCGGGAAGGTGGCTACGCTTTCGTGTCACAGCGAAGACGTCGC
>CAZALT010000211.1:0-5298 GCA_964485515.1 uncultured Rhabdothermincola sp.
CTGACCACGACGTACACCGGCTCGACCGAGCAGGCCGCGCTCGAACAGCTCGTGGACCTCGGCGGCGACGTCCGGGTCTCCTACGACCTGAGCACGACACGGCTCCATGCCAAGGCCTGGGTGTTCCACCGGGAGTCTGGGTTCTCGACGGCCTACGTGGGGTCGTCGAACCTCACCCACTCGGCGCAGGTCACGGGCATCGAGTGGAACGTGCGGGCCTCCGCGGCTCGCAACCCGGATGTGATCGCCAAGTTTGGCGCGGTGTTCGACAGCTACTGGGCGGGCGGCGACTACCGACCGTACGACGCCGCTCAGTTCGTCGAGGAGCAGGAGCGAGCCGGGCGAACGGACTCGGGGCCCAAGGTGATCCTGAGCCCGATCGAGCTGCGCCCGCTCCCCTTCCAGGAGAGGCTCCTCGAACTGCTCGAGGTGTCCCGGCAGCAGGGCTACCGCCGGAACCTGCTCGTCTCGGCCACCGGCACGGGCAAGACGGTGATGGCAGCCCTGGACTACGGCGGCCTCGCGGAGCGTCTCGATCGCTCCCGCCTGTTGTTCGTCGCGCACCGCGAGGAGATACTCGACCAGTCGCTCGCCACGTTCTGCTACGCGCTGCGGGACCCGTCGTTCGGCGAGAAGTGGGTCGGCGGTGCCCGGCCGACGCGCTTCGAGCACGTCTTCGCCTCGATCCAGAGCCTCAACGCGGCCGACCTCGACGCGCTCCCGGCTGATCACTTCGACGTGGTGATCGTCGACGAGTTCCACCACGCCGCCGCAGCGTCGTACGAGAAGGTGCTCGGCCATCTCGAGCCGGCCGACCTGGTCGGGCTGACCGCCACGCCCGAGCGCAGCGATGGTCTGTCGATCCTCCACTGGTTCGACGATCGCATCGCCGCCGAGCTGCGCTTGTGGGACGCCATCGATCAACAGCACCTCGCCCCGTTCCTCTACTACGGCATCCACGACGGCCTCGACCTGAGAGACGTCCCCTGGAAGCGGGGGCGCGGCTACGACATCGAGGCGCTCTCGAATCGGTACACCAGCTCCGATGCCTGGGCCCGTCTCGTCATCAAGCAGCTCGATGGGCACACCGACGCCGCATCGATGCGTTGCCTCGGGTTCTGTGTGAGCGTCGACCACGCCCGGTTCATGGCCCGTCATTTCAACGACGCCGGCATCCCATCGGTCGCGGTATGGGGCGACAGCCCCCGAGCCGACAGGGAAGCCGCTCTGCGCGAGCTCGCCAAGGGTGACGTGAAGGCCGTGTTCTCCGTGGACCTGTTCAACGAGGGTGTCGACGTGCCCAACGTCGACACCGTGCTCATGCTGCGGCCGACCGAGAGCCCGGTGCTGTTCCTCCAGCAACTCGGCCGAGGCCTACGCAAGGCGAAGGACAAGCCGTACTGCACCGTCCTCGACTTCGTCGGCATGCACCGCAAGGAGTTTCGCTTCGATCGCCGCTACCGAGCCCTGCTCGGCGGCACCCGGCGCAATGTCGAGCGCGCCGTACAGATGCAGTTCCCGTTCCTGCCGGCCGGCTGCAACATGCAGCTCGACGAGAAGTCCGCCGAGGTCGTCCTCCGCAGCTTGCGAGAAGCCATCCCGTCGCAATGGAAAGCGAGAGTCGCCGAACTCCGTTCACTCCGACACGTTCGCCCCGACATCGACCTCGCCGGCTTCATCGACGAGTCTGGCCTCGACCTCGACGACCTCTACGCCAACAACCGAAGCTGGTCCGACCTCCTCGACGCCGCCGACGCCTCGACCGTCGCCGCCGGGGCCAGCGAGACCCCGCTGCGGCGCGCCGTCGGCCGTCAGCTTCACATCGACGACGCCGAACGCATCGCCGCCTACCGCGAATTCCTTACCTCCGGCGCCACCCCGCAGGTGAACCAGTTACCCGAGCGGACCCGACGACTGCTCCACATGCTCGTCGCATCGATGACCGACCAAGCGATCACCAAGGACTACTCGGTTCAGGATGCGGTCGACCTTCTGTGGGCGCACCCTCAGGTCATTGCCGAGTTGGCTGAGCTGTTCGGCGTCCTCGACAGCCGCATCGACCACCTGCACCAGCCGCTCACGACCCACCCCGACGCACCGTTGCAGATCCACGCCCGCTACAGCCGCATCGAGATCCTCGCCGCCATGGGCCTCGGCGGAGACCAGGCCAAGATCGCCTCGTGGCAGAGCGGCGTCTACGAAGCGAAGCCGGCAAACGCCGAGCTGTTCGCCTTCACTCTCGACAAGACCCGCGGCGCCTTCTCCCCCACAACCCGCTACCGGGACTACGCCATCAGTCGCTCGCTCATCCACTGGGAGAGTCAGTCGATCACCCGAGCCGACAGCGCCACCGGCCTGCGGTACCGGAATCACGAGCGCGACGGGCGCACGATCCTGCTGTTCACCCGCGAACGTGTGGACGATCGGGCCTTCTGGTTCCTCGGCCCCGCCCGCTACGTCAACCACACCGGCGAGAAGCCCATGGCCATCACCTGGGAACTCGACGTACCCCTCCCGGGCGACCTCTACGCAGCCTTCGCCGCCGCAGTCGCTTAGTCGCGTAGTCAGCGCACACCAAGCTGTGAGCGCAGGCGATCTGCCAGCCGACGAACCTCACGCACCTCGTCAATCGCCGCTTGCTCCTCGGGCGTGGGAACTCGGCTACCCCAGAATCGGTCCACCTCGTCGACCGAGTCACCGGGCAGCCACACCAGGCCGTCGTGCCGTGGGAGATCGATTCCGATTTGCCAGTACTCATGAGCGTCGAGCGCGTCGAGGACAACCCCGATCTCGGCCGTGGTCAACGTTGGCTCTTCGGGCTGAGCGATCACATCGCCAGTGTCTCGAGGAGCAAGGCCGCCAGGCAACCAGCTCGCTCAGAGTCAGCTCGTGGAGGTCGTCTCGCGTCGGAACACGGTCTGCTCGAGTAGCTCCGGCCTCCTACTCACCGTCGCTCCGACGGGGACGAAGCCGCAGCAGACCCCCGGGACCAGTCGATCGGTACCATCGCCGGATGCGAGCAACCGCATGGCACAACGGTGGGCCGGCCGACACAGCTGGCGGTTACGGGATCAAGTTCACGCCGGCAGACCGCGATCGAGCCTTCGATCAGTATTGGTCCGATGTCGTTCTCGATCTCGATGGCGCAGGCTCGGTGAGGGTCGAGCTGACTCCGTCCTTCTGGCGGAAGTGTTCGGAGCTGTGCTCAGCCGAGATCGGGGCGAGCCGCTCCCCGGCCTCAAGCTTCACGGCCTCCGCCACACCTGGGCCACCCTTGCCCTCCAGGAAGGCATCGACATCCACATCGTCAGCGACCGCCTCGACCACAGCAGCACCCACATCACGAGGGAGATCTACACCCACGTCACCAGGCCCATGCAGTCCGACGCCGCCGACAAGGTGGCGGCACGGATCTTCCGCGTCAGCGATCCGACGGATGGCGAGGATCCTCCGGCCCGTCGGCGCCGAGGCTGACTCCTCCCCCGGCTGGCTACTCCTCGTTCGCGATGGCGAGCGGGAATCTGCGCCGGATGTACTGCAGGGCGTCTATTCCAGCACGTGGCTTGGTGCTGCCGCCGCGCCGGACATAGAAGGTCTGATCCACGTCCGACTTGACGAAGTAAACGGGCATCGGCGACGGATCGACATCAACAACGCACACGATGTGGTCGTCGATGTCGACGAAGGAGATCTTGATGCCATCGTCGCCGTGGGTGCCTGACAAGTACGCATCCATCTTGTCCCGAATGAACCGCTCGTAGCCGTCCTCATCTTTGCTCATGGCTCGAAGCTCATCCGCAATCCCGCAAGGACCATTCTTGTCGGTTACCCCGATGAGAAGGGTTCCACCCTCGCTGTTGGCGAAGGCGGCAATCGTCTTCATCACCGGAAGCGTGTTCCGACCTGAGAACAGCATCCGCTTGGGAGCGTGTCGCCTCGTCAGACGGATAGTTCCTCAGCAGTTCGAGTTCGAAGTCAGAGATCGTCATCTTCCCAGCGAGCACCCGCCAGCCGATGGGCGCACACTTCACGAGCGCGTTCCGATGTCCATCACCGGCAACGGCGGCGATCGACTGCGCAAGATCATTCAAGGCATCGTCCGCTTCGATCTCCAGGTGCTCGCCGAGATACGGCTCCACAAGCAGCCAACGTGCCGGCGCGCCCGGGTAGAGCCGCAGCAACCTGATCAGCTCATCTGGCACCACATCACGACGGGAAGCGAGCACGTCGAGCACGACTGGACGGAGATCCTCTGCGATTCGATCGAATGAGGTCAGCCTTCCGTCGAAGGGCGCACCCAGCTCCGCTACCCGCTCCGGGCCAATCCGGGCGATGATCGCTTCCTGCAAGGTACGGAAGCGGATCAGCCCGTCCGCACCGTCGTGGGCCACCAGCAGTACCACCCAAAGCAGGTCCGGCAGGTCCTCCTTCACCCAGTCGTTCGGGTGCGTGTTCTCGTACGCGGGAAGTGGCGGACGGTACACACGGCCCTCCTTGAAGTGGCCTTGAAGCGGACCGTCCCTTTGCTCCTTCCCACGCCGACCCGACATCCGAGTAACCGTAACTGGAGCACTCCGGCGAGTCAGGAGGCCAGGGGATTGCGTCGCAGGACGGTCTGCTCCGGGATGCCATCCGGCTCGGAAACCGTCACGCCAACAGGGTCGAACCCCTGGAGCACCAGCCACGATGCGGCCTCGGAATCGGACGTTACGGTCAGCACCGGCACGCCGTGCTGGTCGGCGTGACTGAACGCGACATCGAGGAGGGCCGACCCGATACCTGCGCGCTGATTGCTTGGGTCCACCCCGACCAGGGCGAGGAGGATGTGGGCGTCGGTTGGGATCATCCAGCGGTACGCATCGCTGAGTTCTCGCGAGCGCTCGTAGACGCCTGCCGTGCGCAGACCTACTGGGTCCATCGCGATCGGTCCTGGGGCTCGGTACCAGAAAGCGGCACCCGCCGTATCCCCTCCGCAGAAGGCTGCCGAAGCTGGAGCCGACCTCCGCGCTGCTGACATCTGAGCCGCCAGGACGGCGACGACGTCCTGCTCGAAAGCGTCGGGGTCGTTGAACACGTAGCGATAGCTGGGATTGTCGTGAAGCGCCCGGCAAAGGGAGAAGGCGAGCGGGACGATGTCGCTCTCCGAGACGCGTCGTACCGGCACCGATTCGCTCGCATCGAACTCCGCCATGGATCGACGGTACCCGACGCGAACCAGGCAGCCGTCAGATCAGCGTGCCGTGCTCGACTTCACGATCGTCTTCCCGAACGGCGTGAGCGCGAGCCCGGCGAGCTTAA
>CAZALT010000212.1:0-5241 GCA_964485515.1 uncultured Rhabdothermincola sp.
CCGAGCGTCGAGAAGTCGACCTGACCGGTGGTCATGGCGGCCTGGAAGCCGCCGTCGATGGTGAGGTTGATGCCGTTGACGTACTCGGCAGCCGGGCTGCCGATCCACGCCAGGGTCGACGCCACCTCGTCCGCGGTCACCGGGCGGCCCTGGCCGTTGCTCAGCATCCAGTCGATGACGGCATCAGTCATCGTCTTGCGGAAGTCGTCGAGCAGCGGCGTGTCGATGGGGGCCGGGCACACGGCGTTGACCCGTACTCCCTGCTTGGTGGCGATCGGCGCCAGCTGCATGGTGAAGACCTGGCCGATCTCCTTGGAGAACATGTACGGCTCGGTCGCCACCTCGATCTCGGCGAGCTCCTTGGCGAGCGCGTCCCAGTCATCGATGGCGAGGAGGTCCTGCACGGTGGCGAGGCGCTCGGGCCAGCCGAGACCGGCGATGGAATCGGTGAGCACGATGGCCCCGCCGGGGTTGATGTGCGGCAGCAGGCCCGTGGCGAGCCGGCGCATGGCCAGCACGTTGACGGCGTAGACCGTCTCCTTCGGAAGCGTGTCGGCCACCCCGGCGTTGTTGAACAGCACGTCGATCGGTCCGGAGTCGACGATCTGGCCGATGGCGGCCTCGACCGCGTCACGGCTCGACAGGTCGGTCTGGATGAACGTGGCGTGCGGACCGCTCGGCGCCTTGAGGTCGAGCACGGTCACCTCGGGGGCACCCAGCTCGGCGAGCTGGTCGAGGAGGGCGGCACCCACGCCGCTGAAGCCGCCGGTGAGGACGACGCGCTTGCCGGTGTAGTCGATCTGCATGAGGTGCGTGCTCCGTGAGAAGGGGAAGAGGTGCGGTCAGGCGATCGACCGAATCTAGGCGCCGAGGAGCTCGACGGCGTTGTCGTGCATGATGCGGCGCACCGCGGCCTCGTCGAACCCGTCGAGCTCGTCGAAGAAGTTGGTCGGCTCAGTGAGACCCTCGCCGTGAGGCCAGTCGGAGCCGAAGAGGATGCGCTCGGTGCCCACGAGGTCGGCCAGCCGGTGGAAGTCCTCCTCGGCGTACGGCGCCACCCACACGTGCTCGAGCAGCTGCTGGACCGGGTCCTCGGCGAAGCTGTACGGCGCCTGGTTGCGGGCCTTCTTGAGGCGCTTGGCGAGGGTGTGCATCCAGTCGGAGCCGTTCTCGATGCTCGCCACGCGCAGCGTGGGATGGCGGGTGAACACCCCGTGCACCACGAGCGAGGCGATCGAGTCGTGGATGGCTCGGTCGGCCACGATGACGCGGGAGAGCGGATCGCTGACCCCGAAGCCGAAGTCGCCACCGCCACCCCACGCGGTGGAGAAGCGGTTCTCGTAACCGCTGTCGCTGAGGTGGAACGCCACCGGGACACCCGCCTCGGCCAGGCGGGCCCAGATCGGATCGAAGAGCGGATCGCCGAGCGAGCGCGACGTGCCGTTGGGGGCGGGCACCGGGGCCGGGCGCACGCACACGAGGCGGGCACCGAGGCCGAGGACGCGGTCGAGCTCCTCGGCGGCCAGCTCCGGATCGGCCAGCGCCAGGATCGGGGCGCTGACGATGCCCTTGTAGTCGTAGCCCCAGTCGTCGTGGAGCCACTTGTTGAACGCCGTGATGCTCGCCATGGTCGCCGGGATGTCGTGACGCAGTTGCTCCTCGACGCCGCAGGCCAGCGTGGGGAACATCACGACGGACTCGAGCTCCTGGGCTTCGAGGAGCTTGGCTCGGATGTCGCGGTCCTGGTACTCGGGACGCAGCGGCTCGACCTGGAACAGGGTGCGGGGGTCGACACCCTCGGGCACCTCGCCGCGGAAGATCGGGTCGATGCAGCCCGGCACGATGATCGGATCGAACGTGGGGTTCGGGATGAACCGGCTGATCTTGCCGCCGACGAGGATCTGGGTGCGCTTGCCGTCCTTGATGGGACGCACACCTCGGTGGGCGAACGCCGGGTCGAGGTGCCGGGTGAAGGCGTCGATCGGCTCGTAGTAGTGGTTGTCCATGTCGATCGGCCGGTAGTCGGTCGGTCGGTCCTCGGCTCGCTGTTCCACGTGCTCGTCCATCTCGCGGCGCTCCTCAGGTGTGGCTGAAAGTGAGACTTTCCGAAATGGGAATGTACCGCTTTCCGTCGTGCGCCGCACACGTACGGCGTCGATCGCTGGGTCAGCCGGCGTCCACGGCGTCGGCCGCCACCTCTTTGGCCCACGTGTAGTTGGCCTTGCCGTTGGCGTAGCGCTCGACGCGATCGACGACGAGCACGGCGCGCGGCGCCTTGAACCGGGCGAGCGTCGAGGCGACGATCTCGCGGATGTCGGCGGCGCTGAGCGCCGACCCACCCGCTGGTGTGGGCGCCAGCTCGACGATGGCCACGACCTCCTGGCCGAAGCGATCGGACGGACGGCCGACCACCAGCGCGTCGGCGATGCGGTCGTCGGCGCGCAGGACCTCCTCGACCTCCTCGACGAACACCTTCTCGCCACCGGTGTTCACGACCATCGAGTCCCGGCCGAGCATGACGATGCTGCCGTCATCGGCCAGCTTGGCCCGGTCCCCCGGCACGCTGAGGCGCTCACCGTCGACGACGGGGAAGGTCTCCTCGGTCTTGGTCTGATCGCCGAGGTAGCCGAGCGGCACCCGGCCCACGCGGGCGGTCCAGCCGATCTCGTCGCTGCCCGGCTCGAGGTGCGTCGTGCGGTCGGCCGAGATGACGATGGCCCCGCCCGACGGCGTGAAGCCGGGTGTCGGCTCACCCTTGGTCTTGGCCACGAACGCCATGCCACCGGTCTCGGATGCCCCGTAGCCGTCGATGATCATCATGTTCGGGACGTGCTCGAGCAGGGCGTCCTTGAGGTGCTCGCTCGTCGCGGCGCCGCCGGTGCCGAAGATGAACAGGTTCGACAGGTCGTAGGACTTGCGGTCGAGCTCCTCGACCAGCGGGCGGGCGAAGGCGTCGCCGACGATCGACACCATGACGACCTGCTCGCTCTCGGCCACCTCGAGCAGGCGCTGCGCGGAGAACGGCTCGGATCCGTCGAGCAGCACGACGGTGGATCCCACGTGGAACGCGGAGTAGGCGGTCCACTGGGCGGCGGCGTGCATGAGCGGCGCCGTGGGGAACCACGACCCTCCCCCGTCGACCGCCGCCTGGGCGATGTCGTCGGCGGTGATCAGCTCGGCGCGACCCATCGCCGCGAGGTAGATGTCGGCCTGGCGCCACAGCACCGCCTTGGGCGGGCCCGTCGTTCCGCCGGTGCACACCATGTAGAGGTCGTCGGGCGACGGCTCGGGCAGCTCGATGCCGGCGCCCGCCGCGACGGCTTGTTCGTACGGGATGCTGTCGACGGGGTGCGGGACGTCGGAGCCGTCCTCGACGACGATGATCTGCACGCCTTCGCCCGTGGAAGAAGGGTCGAAGGGCAGCCCGGCCAGCGCCTCGTCGATCAGGGGAGCGTAGGACCGGTGCAGCAGGATCGCCCGGGGCCGGACGACCTCGAACAGCCCCCGGACCTCGGTGGCGCGGTAGTGGTGGTTGACGTTGAAGGGAACAGCCCGGGCCCGGAAGCAGCCGAGCTGGGCCTCGAGGTACTCGGCGCAGTTGTGCAGCACCATGGCCACGGCATCCTGGCCGACCTCCCAACGCTCGAGCTCGTCACGCTCGGTGTGGGTGCCGATGCCCTGCTGGACGAGGTAGCCGGCCAGGCCGCGCGACCGCTCGGCCACCTCGGCGAAGGTGCGGCGGGTGTCGCCGCACACGATCATCTCCCGGTCGGGCACGGCCTCCGCGACCACATCGGCGATCGCTGGCAGCGTCCAGTCGATCGACGTCGATTGCTGACCCATCGGGCCTTCCCCTCTCGTACGGCACCTGCCGGCTCCCCTGACCGACATGGCTTCGGAAAAAGTCTAGATGATTCAGGGCTCTCCGCCATCGGGCACCCGCCGGCGGAAGTGAGACTTTCCAAAAATGGAGATCGGGACTTTCCATCGCTTGGCCCATCTGGGTACAGTCACCGCCATGAACGGTTCCGTCCCGATCTTCGATGCCGACAACCACCTCTACGAGGCGGAAGACGCGCTCACCCGCCACCTGCCCGAGAGCCACAAGAACCTCTTCCGGTACGTCGAGATCAACGGCCGCAAGAAGCTGATCGTGCGCGACCGGCTCACCGAGTTCATCCCGAACCCCACCTTCGAGGTCATCGCCGCGCCCGGCGCCCACATGGACTTCTTCGCCGGCAACAACCCCGAGGGCAAGACGCTGCGCGAGATGACGGGCAAGCCGATGAAGATCATCCCGGCGTTCCGCGAGCCGAGCGCCCGACTCGAGCTGCTCGAGGAGCAGGGCGTGCAGAGCACCCTCATGTTCCCGACGCTGGTGAGCCTCATCGAAGAGCGCCTCATCGACGACCCCGACCTCACCCAGATCGCCATCCATGCCTTCAACCAGTGGCTCCACGACGACTGGACCTACGACTACGAGGGCCGCATCTTCGCCACGCCCGTGGTCAACCCGTGCGTGCTCGGCCCGGCGATCGACGAGCTCGACCTGCTCATCGACCGCGGGGCCAAGGTCGTGCTCATGCGGCCCGCTCCCGTGTCGGGCCTGCGTGGCACCCGCTCGCCGTTCCTCCCCGAGTTCGACCCGTTCTGGAAGCGCGTCGAGGAGTCCGGCATCGTGGTCGCGCTGCACGCGTCCGACAGCGGGTTCCAGGACTACCTCAACACCTGGCAGGGCCGCTCCGGCGAGATGGTCGCCTTCCAGCACAGCACCTTCCCCGCCGTGGTCGACAACGGGCGGTCGATCATGGACGCGCTCGCCTCGGCCATCTGCCACGGCATGCTCACCCGGTTCCCGAACGTGAAGCTCATCAGCGTCGAGAACGGCGGCAACTGGGTCGACATCCTGCTGCGCAACCTCGAGCTGGCCTACAAGAAGATGCCCAACCAGTTCCCGGAGCACCCCGTCGAGGTGTTCCGTCGCAACGTGTGGGTCAACCCGTTCTGGGAGGAGTCGCTCAAGGGGCTGATCGACCTCGTCGGCGCCGATCGCATCTGCTTCGGCTCCGACTACCCGCACCCCGAAGGCCTGGCTGACCCGCTCTCGTGGCTCGAAGAGGTCGTCGACCTCCCTCAGCCCGACGTCGACCGCATCATGTCGACGAACATGTACGAGCTGCTGGACCTACCAGTACCCACCGCCGCCTGACCCACTCCCGCTTCTGGCGTCGGGATTCGCCG
>CAZALT010000213.1:0-5204 GCA_964485515.1 uncultured Rhabdothermincola sp.
GCCCGGCGTCACCGACACGACCTCCCCGGCCGAGTGACCAGCTCGAACCTCGACGTCGAGGTGGTGCTCGCTGCCGCGGAGCAGGCTCGGGGGTTCATGCCCGCCGACGAGGGTCGCGCCCTGTACGAGGCCGCATCGACGGTTCCCGAAGGCGGGTCGCCGATGCTGGAGATCGGCAGCTACTGCGGCAAGTCGTCGGTGTACCTGGGTCTGGCCGCGTCTCGGCGAGACACCGTGCTCTTCGCCCTCGACCACCATCGTGGCTCCGAGGAGAACCAGGCCGGGTGGGAGTGGCACGAGCCCGATCTGGTCGACCCCGAGGTCGGCAAGATGGACACGCTGCCCCGGTTCCGCCGCACGGTCCACGACGCCGGCGTCGAGCGCTCCGTGGTCGCCGTGGTCGGCGACTCTCCGACGGTCGGTCGGCACTGGACGACGCCGCTGTCGTTGCTGTTCATCGACGGGGGTCACGGCTCCGAGCCCGCGCACCGCGACTACGAGACCTGGGTGCCCCACGTGGAGACGCCGACGGGAGATCGAGTGGGGGGGCTGCTGCTGATCCACGACGTGTTCCCGAACCCCGAGGACGGCGGACGCCCGCCGTTCGAGATCTACACCCGGGCGATCGAGTCGGGCGCCTTCGAAGACGTCCGAGCGGTCGGCTCGCTGCGGGTCCTCCGCCGAGTAGCCCCCGGCATCTGACCCACGGCCACAACCACAAACCACAACCACAACCGAACTGGCTGGACACATACGCCGAATAGCCCGTGTCTCCCCAGCCAGTTCGGCGGATCAGGGGCGCGCCCCTTGTCCGTCGTGAAGGCGGCAGTTACCGTGCGTCGCACCTTCCCCTAGGTCAAAACGGCCGACGCACCCGAACCACTGCCGTTCTGGCTGGACAGACACGCCGAATAGCCCGTGTCTTCCCAGCCAGTTCGAGCGACCTCGCGGTGCGCGGCGAGCCCCAGGGGATTTCCGTGTCCGAGCAAGCGGTCCCACATCACCACCCTCTCCCGCCGAGTGACGCGGATGGCCGACTCCGTGCGATCACGGCGCTGCAGCATGGCGCCTTCACGACGAGGCAGGCCCTCGCCTGCGGGGTGACCCACGACCAGCTTCGCCACCGCGTCGAGTCGGGTCGAGTCCGCCGTCTTGCCGGTGAGGTGTTGTGCGTGGGCGGAGTTCCGTTGAGCGACGACCTCATGCTGCACGCCGCGCTCCTCGAGGCCGGAGGGCGCTCGGCGGTCTCGCACAGCAGCGCGGCAGCCTGGTGGGGATTTCCTGGCTTCACCCTCCGGCCCTTCGAGCTGGTTCGACTGCGAGACGGCACGTTCGAACAGGGCTCGCTCGGCACCGTGCACACGACTCGACGCCTACCCGACACCCACGTCGCTGAGGTCGACGGCATGTTGATCACGACCCCGACGCGGACCCTGTTCGACCTCGCACCTCGTCTCTACGCCGACCGGACGGCGAAGCTCATCGACCGGGCTTGGGCGCGATATCAGACCTCGGGCCCGCTCCTGCACCGCACGCTCCGCGAGCTCTCGGGCCGCGGCCAGACCGGCATCACCCTCATGCGCGAGCTGCTTGCCGTCCGCGGTCCGGACTACATCCCTCCGGAGAGCAACCTGGAGGCTCGGTTCGGCGAGCTCGCCATCGAAGCAGGACTGCGTGACCTTCGTCGGCAGGTCTGGCTGGGTGACGACGTCGGGCTCATCGGCCGTGTCGACTTCTACGACGACCGTCGCAAGATCGTGTTCGAGATCGACAGCGACCTCCATCACACGAGCATCAGCGACCGCGAGCGAGACGCGGCACGGCAGCTCCGCCTGGAGGCAGAAGGATGGCGAGTCGTGCGGATCACCGAGTTCGAGGTGTGGCACCGACCCGCTGAGCTGGTTCGGCGTCTCCGCGAGGTGCGCGGACCCCGGCGCCGAACGAACTGGCTGGACAGGTACGCCGAATAGCCCGGGTCTTCCCAGCCAGAACCGGTCCTACGGCGAACTGGCTGGACAGGTACGCCGAATAGCCCGGGTCTTCCCAGCCAGAACCGGTCCTACGGCAGGGGTGGCCCGTCTGAGGTCCGGTCAGTCGGTGGTGTCGAAGGCTTCGTCGGCCTCGGTGCCGATCAGCGCCGGGAGCTGGCTGTGGTCGGCGAACAGCTGGGCCGCCGGCGTGGCGTTGGCCAGGGCATCCGCGGCCAGCACGATCGACGCGTCGGTGTAGGTGGAGCGCTCCTCGGCGGGGAAGTGCACCATCTCGGGGAACACGATGCCGGTCCAGTAGTGGCCGTCGTCGTGGCGCAGCTGCTGCGCCCAGCTGAACAGCTCGAGGGCTCGGTCGCGCTCGCCGAGCGACAGGTAGGCCATGAGGCACTCGCACGTCTCGGCCGCGGTGATCCACGGACGGTCGCTCACGCAGCGCACGCCGAGGTCCTCGACGATGAACGTGTCGGCGCGGCCCTCGAGCCGAGCCAGCGCCTCGTCGTGGGGCAGCACGCCGGCCAGCACCGGGTAGTACCAGTCCATGGCCCAGCGGTGCTTGGGGGCGAAGGCGTCGGGCAGCTCGCCGGCGCAGTGGGCCCGCACCACGTGGGACAGCCGGGCGGCGGAGAGCTCCCAGTCGGGGCGTTCGTGGCCGAGCAGTTGGGCGATGGCGATGGCGCACCGCAGGCTGTGGCACATGCTCGACGAACCGGTGAGCAGGGCGAACGACCACGGGGTGCCATCCGCGTGGCGGGCCCAGATGATCTCGCCACGCGGCGTCTGGAGCTCGAGCACGAAGTCGATGGCCTTCTCGACCGTGGGCCACATCATCTCGACGTAGGACCGGTCGCCGTAGCTCAGCCAGTGGTGCCAGATGCCCGCCGCGATGTAGCTGATGACGTTGGCGTCGAGCTTGTCCTGTTCGATGCCGTCGGCCAGGTAGTACTGGTACCACGAGCCGTCGGAGCGCTGGATGCGGGCCAGCCAGTCGTAGGCCCGCTCGGCCTCGTTGCGTCGGCCCCCGACGGTGAGGGCCATGGCGGCTTCGATGTGGTTCCACGGGTCGGCGTGGCCGCCGGGGAACCACGGGATCATGCCGTTGGGCAGCTGCCAGTCGGCGATGGCGTCGACGGTCTGCTGGATCTGCTGTCCGGTGAGGATCCCCGTGAGGTCAGGCAGTGGCACCGAGCACCTCCAGCTCCGGTTCGACGGTGGTCTCGATGGGCTTGGTGGCGTAGACCACGAGGCTCTTGCCCAGCACCGGGTTGAGCACCCGTTCGGTGATGCGGGTGACCGGCGGCTGCTTCTCGATGTCCCACACCAGGAGCTTGTTGTACGCCTTGACCGCGGGGAAGTCGTTGTTCTCGGTGCCGACCGCGCACTTGAGCCACCAGTAGGCCGAGTGCAGGGCGTGGGCCCGGTGCGAGTCGCCCGGCTCGAGGCCGGCGCCGCTCATCTTGATGCGCAGCTCGGCCTCGTTGTAGATGCGGACGTGGCCGCCCTTGGCTGCCGGTGCGTGGTAGTCGCTCGACAGGAACCAGCAGATGCGCTCGGGTAGCTCGGCGGGGATGGTGACCGCGATGACGCCGCCCGGCTTGAGCACCCGGGTGAGCTCGGTGATGGCTCCCACGTCGTCGGGGATGTGCTCCATGACCTCCGAGGCGATGATGCGGTCGAAGGTGTTGTCGGGGAACGGGAGGCGGGTGGCGTCGCCGCTGGAGGCGACGCCCATGCCATCGGGCGATGCTTCGCCGGCGAGCACCATGGCCTCGAAGAGGTTGCGCACCTCGATCAGTTCGGGCACGGCCATGTCGCAGGCCACGACGCGGGCCCCGCGGCGGAACGCCTCGAAGGCGTGGCGACCGAAGCCGCAGCCGAGGTCGAGGAGCAGTTCGCCGGGTCGGAGCCCGAGCTTGTCGTAGTCGACGGTGAGCATGGGTGTGGTCCTCTCGGCCTTCAGGCCTGGTTGCGCAAGCCGGTGGCTTGAGCCGGGGCCTGAGTGGTGGCTCGTGCGAATCGGGGCGCCGCGCCTGCGCCGCCCGGGCGCCGCATCTGGATGTGGGCCGTCTCGGCGAGGAGGGCCCGGTACTGCTCGACGGTGCCGACCGCCGTGTGGCGCCACGTCCACCGTTCGATGACGCGCTGGCGACCGGCCTCGCCGACCTTGGCGCGCAGCTCGGGTTCGTCGAGGGCGAAGGCGATCTTGGTGGCGAGGGCCTCGGAGTCGCCGGGGGGCACCACGAACGCGGTCTCGCCGTCGGGGCCGACCACTTCGGGGAGCGCCCCGCCGGTGGTGGCCACGAGGGGGACACCGCAGGCCATGGCCTCGATGGCCGGCAGCGAGAACCCCTCGTAGAGCGAGGGCACGACGGCGAGCTCGGACTCGGCGTAGAGCTCGACGATGCGCTCCTCGGGCACGCCCGTGATGAACGTGACGGCGTCGCGCAGGCCGAGCTCGTCGATGATGCGAGCCGACGGGCCGTCCTCTTTGAGGCGGCCGATGACGACCAGTTCGACGGGCCGTTCGGTGCGCAGCTTGGCGAGTGCTTCGAGCAGGTAGCGGAGCCCCTTCATGGTGACGTCCGCGCTGGCGGTGGTGATCAGCCGTCCGGGCACCCGCTTCACCTGCGGCTGCGGCTTGAAGATCTCCTGGTCGACGCCGACCGGCACGACGTGCATGCGCTCGAGCGGCACCTTGTGGCCGGTGTGGATGTCGTCGTTCGAGTTCTGCGACACGGTGACGACGCGGGTCATGCGCGACGCGACGCGGGTCTGCATCTTGGTGAACGCGTACCAACGCCCCTTGGAGTACCGCTTCCACGGCGTCTCGGCGTGCTCCATCTCGAGTCGCCGGTCGACGGTGATGGGGTGGTGGATGGTGGCGAGCACCGGGAGGCCGAGGCGCTCCATGCCGAGCAGCCCGTAGCCGAGGCACTGGTTGTCCTGGACGAGGTCGAACTCGTTGATGCGCGGGCGCAGGTGCTGGAGGGCGCGGATCGAGAACGCGAACGGCTCCGGGAACGTGCCGAGCGAGAACGAGGTGACCTCGGCGAAGTCGCCGAGCGTCTTGAGCTCCCAGATGCCGGGCATGCGCATCGGGAAGTACTCGTTGTAGATGTCGAGGCTGGGGAGCTCGACGAGGGGGATGCGGTCGTCGAGGATCGGGTACGGCTGCCCGCCGAGGACCTCGACGTGGTGGCCGAGGTCGGCGAGCGC
>CAZALT010000214.1:0-5179 GCA_964485515.1 uncultured Rhabdothermincola sp.
GCCCGATGCTTCGAGGCGCCGGCCCAGCGCTTTGAGGTCGTCGGGGTCGACCCCGAAGCCGATCGTGCTGAATCCGAGCTCCATGGGGCTACCTCTCGCTGTTCGCCGATGGGTCGGCACCGCACCGACCAGTTTCCGATATCGACGTCAACATTAGAACTACCGAGCGGCGCCCTGTCGACCCACGCGTCGAGGTCCGTCCGAAACCTGGCTGCAGCCACGCCACGAGGAACCGCGTCCCGTGTCGGGTCGTCGGCGTCGAATCGTCGTCGGGACCCGCGGTACGGTGACCGCGATGGCGACCCACCGACGCGAACCCGTCGACTACCCCGCGCAGGCGAGCGTGGGCGACCGGCGGGTCGCACGGTCCACGTCCGCGATCCGCGAGGACCGCTCCGGCGAGGAACCGGTCTTGTGGTTCCCCCTGGCCGGTGTCGATGCCGACGCCCTCGCCACGCTGGACACGAGCGCCTGGCGCGCTGGCCAGGACGACGACCTGGCCGACCACATCGCGTTCGACAGCGATCAGATCGAGCTCACGCTGATCGACGCCCGCCCCGGCGCGGCCGACGACGACCGCGACACCACCGTCAAGGCCTTCCCGGTCTGGGGCGACGCCCGCGACCTCATCGAGGTGCTCGACGTCCAACCCGAGGTGCGCGACGACCATGGCGTGATCCGCTACACGAGCGCAGCGCGAGACGACTGGAAGCGACCCGTGGTCGAGGGCAGCCAGATGCTGGCCCAGGCCCTGGTCGCCGCGACCCGACAAGCACCAGACCGCAGGGTCGTCTCCGCGTCGATGGTCTTCCCCCGAGCCGCCGATCCGCGCCGGCCGTTGTCGATCGAGCTCGACGAGATCGCCGCGGGTCGCACCTTCTCGTCGTTCGGAGCGCGCGCCGTGCAGGACGGACGCATCTGCGCGGCCGGCACCGTGCAGCTCGACGTCATGGCTGCCGCCGTGATCGAGCACGCCGACCCCCCGCCCGACGTCGTCGGGCCGTACGGCGCCGTCCCCTACGACATGTCGGTCACGGGCCGCGACCTGCGCATGGTCGACGACGCCTACACGGGCGATCCCGACGCCCCCGTCGGTCCACCCGAGCTCTCGGCGTGGGTCCGCTTCCGCGAGGTCCCCGAAGACCAGGCCCTCCACGCCGCGCTGCTCACGCAGTTCATGGGCCACATGTCGATCGCCGCGGCGATGCGCCCGCATGCCGGCATCGGCCAGTGGCAGGCCCACCGCACGCTGTCGACCGCGGTCAACGCCATCTCGATGTCGATCCACGCCGACATCCGCGCCGACCGGTGGATGCACTACCACCACCGCTCCACGTTCGCGGGCGACGGCATGACGCACTCGAGCTGTCGGGTGCTCACCGAGGCCGGTGCACCGCTCGCGTCGTTCACGACCGACTGCATGGTCCGGGCCTTCGCCAACCCCGATCAGGTCGTCGACGAGCGGACCACGTTGTGACGCTCAGCGCCGGCCGCGGGCCGCTCAGCAACGATCCGCTCGGTCGCTTCGTGCCCCCGATCGCTCCCGACAGCGTGTTCATCGAGCCGCATCCCCGCCGGGTCCAGGCGCTCGTCGGCGACGACGTGGTGATCGACACCGAGCTGGCGCTCATGGTGCACCGGGCGGGCCACGCGCTCAGCTACGCGTTCCTCGTCGACGACGTCGTGGGGCTTGCCCCGGCGTTGGCCGAGGCCACCAAGCCCGTCGTCGAGGCTCCGGGCTACGTGACCGTTGCCTGGGACGCGGTCGACGCCTGGTACGAGGAGGGACGCCGACTCGTCCACTACCCGCCGAACCCGTACCACCGCGTCGACTGCCGACCGACGGCGCGCCGCCTCCTGGTCGAGGTCGGCGGCCCCGGCGGCCCCGGCGGCCCCGGTGGTTCGACGGTCCTCGTCGACACGACCGACACGACCATCGTCTTCGAGACCGCGGTCGACACGAAGCTCTATGTCAGCAAGGACCACGTCCGCATGGACCTGCTCCGCCAGACCGAGACGTCGAGCTACTGCAACTACAAGGGCTATGCCACCTACTGGTCCGCGTTCCTCGACGGCGAGGTGTTCGAGGACGTCGCGTGGAGCTACGAGGACCCGCTCCCCGAGAGCCTGCCCATCGCCGGGATGCTGAGCTTCTACCCCGACCGGGTCCAGATGACGGCCGACATCCCCACCGTCGCGGTCGTGACCCAGAACGCGGCGGGCATCGTGTGCGACTGCTGACCGCGCCGCCGACCGCGAACGACTGCCGAACTGGCTGGGAAGACCCGGGCTATTCGGCGTATGTGTCCAGCCAGAACGGCCGGCCTGATGAGGAAATGAGCCATCGTGAGCAGTGAGAACGTCAGAGTCGAGCGCGATGGCTACGTCGCGACCGTCACCATCGACCGTCCCGGCACCCGCAACGCGTGCACGTTTCCGATGTGGCTCCAGATCCGCGACGTGTTCCAGGAGCTGACCGCATCGGACGCTCGGGTCATCGTCCTCACCGGCGCGAACGGCGACTTCTGCTCGGGTGCCGACGTGTCCGGGCCCAAGAACGCCGAGCTCTTCCAAGGGCCCGACATCACCGCCATGCGACTCGTCTCGCAGTCGGTGTTGGCCGTCAACAGCTGCCCCATCCCGGTGATCGCCAAGGTCGACGGGGTCGCGGTCGGTGCCGGGCTCGGCCTAGCGCTCGCCGGCGATCTCCTCTACTGCTCCGACCGCGCCCGTTTCGGCGCCATCTTCGCCAAGGTGGGCATGAGCCTCGACTTCGGCTCGTCGTGGCTTCTCCAGCGTCGGGTCGGCCTCATCCAGGCCAAGGAGATGGTGTTCACCACCGACATGGTCAAGGGCCCCGACGCCGTGGACAAGGGGCTGGCCAACGCCGTGCACCCCGCCGACGACCTCGACGCCGCCGTCGACGAGATCGCGGCCCGCATCGCGGCGGGGCCCCCGATCGCCCTGTCGCTCAGCAAGAAGATGCTCGACGACGCGGCCACGGGATCGCTCGCCCAGGCACTCGAGCGCGAGGCCATGGCCCAGAGCCTCAACCTCAAGACGCACGACACCAAGGAGGCGCTGTTCGCCTTCCGCGAACGCCGCACGCCGAACTTCGAAGGCCGCTGACCCCGGCCACGACGGGACCTTCGGCCCTGGCTCGAAGCCCATCCCGGCCTTAGATTTTGATTCTGACGTCAGTATTCAAATACCGTGGACGGAACACCTGTTTCCGTCCACTGAGAATCCGGTTATCATCCCATCAGCGCCCGGGACCAGCCAACCAGGACAGGCCCGAGCAGGGGACAGAGCAAAAGGGGCTCGCCATGCACGTACCGATCTTCGACGCCGACAACCACATGTACGAGACGCGCGACGCGTTCACCAAGTACCTCCCCGAGGAGTACAAGAACGTCGTCCGCTACGTCGAGGTCGACGGTCGCACCAAGATCGCCGTCAACGGCCAGATCAGCGAGTACATCCCCAACCCGACGTTCAACGTCGTGGCCCGACCGGGTGCGCAGGAGGACTTCTACCGCAAGGGCAACCCCGAGGGGAAGACCATGCGCGAGATCTTCGGCAAGCCGATCAAGGCCCCCGAAGCCTTCCGTGCCCCGCAGGAGCGGCTCGAGCTCATGGACGAGCAGGGCATCGAGCGCTCGCTCATGTTCCCGACGCTCGCCAGCCTCCTCGAGGAGCGCATGAAGGGCTCCCCCGAGATCACCCACACCGTCATCCACGCCCTCAACCAGTGGATGCACGAGACGTGGACCTTCAACTACGAGGACCGCATCTTCTCCACGCCGGTCATCACCCTTCCCGTCGTCGAGCGGGCCATCGAGGAGCTCGAGTGGGTCGTCGAACGCGGCGCCAAGGTCGTGCTCATCCGCCCCGCACCGGTACCCGGCCTCGGCGGCTCGCGCTCGATGGCGCTGCCCGAGTTCGACCCCTTCTGGGAGACGGTCGTCAAGCACGACATCCTCGTCGGGCTGCACTCGTCGGACAGCGGCTACGACCGCTACACCAACGAGTGGACCGGTGACGGCAACGAGTACCTGCCCTTCCAGCCCAACCCCTTCCGCAACTTCGCCCTGTGGCGCCCCATCGAGGACACGATCGCGTCGCTCGTCTGCCACGGTGCGCTGTCGCGCTTCCCGGAGCTGAAGATCGCCGTCATCGAGAACGGCGCCTCGTGGGTCGGCCCCCTGCTCACCAAGATGGCCGAGCTGTGGAAGAAGCAGCCCCAGGACTTCGCCGAGAACCCGGTCGACGTCGTCAAGCGCAACGTCCACGTCAGCCCGTTCTGGGAGGAGGACCTCGACGAGATGGCCGACCTCCTCGGCGAGGACCGCGTGCTCTTCGGCTCCGACTTCCCGCATCCCGAGGGCCTCGAGAGCCCCCGCAGCTACATCGACGAGCTGACGGCGAAGGGCATGTCCGACGACCGCCTGCGCAAGATCATGGGCGGCAACCTCGCTCGCCTCATGAACATCCCAGCCGACCTGACCGCGGGCGTCTGAGCCGGACCCACCGTTGCCTCACCCCGAACCCATCCGATCACTGGAGTGACCGTGTCCCAAGTCGCCTTCGCCCCGGACGTCTTCACCTGGCCGTCCGACGACCCCCAGCTGATCGGTGGCCGTTGCACCGGCTGCGGGTCGGTCACCTTCCCCAACCCCGCCTCGTGCGCCCGATGCGGGTCGGTCGAGGTCGAGGTGCACCCGCTCGGTCGCCGGGGCACGCTGTGGACCTTCACCACCCAGGAGTTCCTTCCCAAGGAGCCCTACGCCAGCGGTGAGACCGACGAGACCTTCGTGCCCTACGGCATGGGCATGGTCCAGCTCGGCGACGAGGTGCGCGTCGAATCCCGGCTCACCACCGCGGACATCGACGTGCTGCGCATCGGCATGGAGATGGAGCTCGTCATCGTGCCCTTCCGCACCGACGAGGACGGCACCACCGTCATGACGTTCGCGTTCGCACCGGTCACCGCATCGAACGAAGCAGGAGCCTGATATGGAAGACGTCGCCATCATCGGGGCGGGCCTTCACCCGTTCGGGCGCTTCGGCGCCAAGTCCGCCATCGACATGGGGGCCGACGCGGCACGCGCCGCGCTGGCCGATGCCGGCATCGCCTGGTCCGACGTGCAGTTCGGCTTCGGCGGCAGCTTCGAGGTCG
>CAZALT010000215.1:0-1164 GCA_964485515.1 uncultured Rhabdothermincola sp.
CGATCACCGAGGAGGAGCTGTTCCGCTGGTGCATCGACCAGCTCCCGTACTTCGCCCTCCCGCGTTACATCGAGTTCCGCGATGAGCTGCCCCGCAGCCCGGTGGGCCGAGTGCTCAAGCGCGAGCTGCGTGACGAGGGCGCCACGCTCAGCACCTGGGACGTCGAGAAGTCGGGCATCACCTACGAGAAGAAGTAGGGCGACGAGGCTGGGCGGTCATAGGCCAGATCGCTCGGTCAGTCCTGGCAGTGCGTTCGCCGCGATCGTTGTGGGGCCGAGTGACTGGTAGGTGATCTCAGGTCGCTGACATGATCGCTCGGGCTCGGAACGGGGTTGTGCGCGGTTCGACGTGAGTTGACCGGAATCTCCCTGAGATCGACCTAGCCCTTCCTGGTCAGCTTCTCCTGCATCGCCGTCACGCGGTCGTGGAACTCGGGTTGTTCCATCGACCACTGCTGGACCTCGAGCTCGATCGCTGCTGCCTCGGCGTGGGACTCCGCGGCGATGCTGGCGTCGAGCGTGGCCTTGGCCCGGCGCATGAGCTCACGGGGCCGGCCTGCGGCTCGCTTGGCGAGCTTGTGGGCGAACGGCAGCAGCTCGTCGTCAGGGAGTGAACGCCACGCCAAGCCGGCTGCCGCAGCTTCCGGGCCGGTGAGCGAGTCGCCGCACAGCGACAGCGCGGCGGCACCTTGGCGACCCACCCGATCCGATAGCCGGCGAAGGTGTCCTCCCCCAGGGTGGATGCCGATGTCGAGGAAGCGCGGATCGATGGTGGCGGAGTCGGCGATGAGGATGACGTCGCACGCCAACGCCACGTTGGCGCCGGCGCCGATGGCGGCGCCGTTCACCGCGGCGATCGTCGGGACGGTCACGGCGTCGAGCGCCTCGAAGCCGGCGTACATCTCGGCCAGGGGAGCGCGCGGGTTGAGCAGGTCGTCGAGCGAGCCACCGGCGCAGAACGTCGGCGGCTGGGCGGTGACGATCAGCGCGCCGATGTCCTGGGCGGCGACGTCGGTGACCGCGACGGCCAGCGCTCGCACGAGTTCGAGACGCAGCGCGTTGCGGTTGGCCGGGTCGGCCAGGGTGACGACGGCGACGCCGTGGTCGTCGATCGAGGTGGTGACGAGGTCTTCAGTCATGCCGTTCATCCTTGTCGGTGCCGAGC
>CAZALT010000215.1:1264-5158 GCA_964485515.1 uncultured Rhabdothermincola sp.
TGTCGGTGCCGAACAGCGGAGGGCAAGCAGGAGCGGCAGGCGCGTGACGGAGGCGGGCACGAGCCCGGCCTCCGCCGTCGTTGCGGGAATCGGATCAGGCCGTGGCCTTCTTGGCCAGCGCGCCGAGGTCGGCACCGTTGTGGGTGATCTCGAAGCGGCCCTGGTCGAAAGAGCGGATGGCGACGTCGTGGCCCTGAGCCTCGGCGCGCAGCGCACCGACGGTGCAGTCCTGCTTGGCCCGGTGGGCGAAGGGGTCGTAGCTGTACCAACGCATGGCGTTCTCGTACGTCATCTTGTTCATGTCCTCGTCGGACACGCCCTCGGTGACGCCCTCGAGCTCCTCGGCGGCGAAAGGCCACGACGAGTCGGAGTGCGGGTAGTCGCACTCCCAGCTGATGTTGTCGATGCCGATGTCGTGGCGGAGTTTGATGCCGACCGGGTCGGAGATGAAGCACGTGAGGAAGTGCTTGCGGAAGACGTCGGATGGCATCTGGTCGCCGAAGTCCTGACCGGTCCACAGGTGGTGCATGTCGTAGGTGCGGTCGACGCGGTCGAGGAAGTACGGGATCCAGCCGGTGCCGCCCTCGGACAGGGCGATCTTGATGTCCGGGTACTGCTTGGGGATCCGAGACCACAGGAGGTCGGACGCCGCCTGGCAGATGTTCATGGGCTGGAGCGTGATCATCACGTCCATCGGGGCATCCGGCGCGGTCACGACGAGCTTGCCGGACGAGCCGAGGTGGATCGACAGCACCGTGTCGGTGTCGACGAGCGCCTGCCACAGCGGATCCCAGTGGTCGGAGTGGAAGCTGGGGTAGCCGAGCGTGGCCGGGTTCTCGGTGAAGGTGATGGAGTGCACGCCCTTCTCGGCGAGGCGTCGCACCTCGTCGGCCGCGAGCTGGGGATCCCACAGCACCGGGATGCTCATGGGGATGAAACGGCCGGGGGCCGAACCGCACCACTCGTCGACGTGCCAGTCGTTGTAGGCGCGCACCACGTCGTGGGCGAGCTCCTTGTCGTCGCACACCGCGAACAGGCGTGCGCTGAAGCCCGGGAACGACGGGAAGCACATGGAGCCGAGCACCCCGCCGGCGTTCATGTCCTTGACCCGCTCGTCGATGTCCCAGCATCCGGGGCGCATCTCGTCGTAGGCGGTCGGCTCGATGCCGTACTCCTCCTTGGGGCGACCGGCCACCGCGTTGAGCCCGATGTTGGGGATCTTGGCGCCCTCGAACACCCACACGTCGGCGCCGTCGTCCTGGCGTTCGATGCGCGGAGCGCGATCGCGCCACTTGTCGGGAATGTGGTTGTCGAACAGCGTCGGCGGCTCGACGAGGTGGTCGTCGACGCTGACGAGGATCATGTCGTTTGCCTGCATGGCGTGCCCCCTGTGGCGTGTGGTGTGGCGACGGGCTGTCGGATCGCGCCGCGTGTTGAATCACAGTTCAACACTTCGAACAAGGATACAGAGTTCGCGTCCGGCGTGCTCCCGGACTGTGCCAGCATCAGCATCAGCATCAGCGGTCGCACCGCGGGGGAATCACGATGGCCAACCGGAACCTGTACCTCCACGAGGTCGTCGACGTCGTCGGCCAGGGTCAGTACGAGTACATGGAGCACCTGTGGCAGGACCCGGTGCTGCGGATGCCCGAGATGTTCTCGCTCCAGGGCTCGTTCTACGTGTGCGCCGCGGGCGGTGGCCGGTGGCCGCAGGTCGTCAACATCTGGGATGTCGGCACGAAGGGCTGGGAGGGCTGGGCGTCCAACGTCGACCGCATGAACCTCAAGCGGCGCAAGGCGTTCTACGGCGAGTGGTGGGACAAGGCGGCGCAGTGGCGCACCGGCGGGTACGACCGGCTGTGCGCTGGCGTGCCCGGTTCGCCGTCCACCGACGAGATCGCCGAGCGGGGCATCAAGGGCTCCCTCTTCGTCCAGGAGTTGCTGACGGTGAAGCCGGGCATGCAGCTCGACTTCCTCGACGCGGTCGTGCGCGAGCGAGCTCCCGTGCTCGCCGAGCACGGCCACCAACTCACCGGCGCCTACGAGGTGACCTCGAACCAGCACGAGGTGGTCGTGGTGTGGGCGACGTCGGTCGAGGCCGAGGTGCGCCTGCGCCAGTCCCGCGATGCTGCTCGCAGGCTGTGCGACGAGGGCGATCCCGACGATCGCCTGCCGGCGTGGGATCGTCGGTCGCTGGAATGGGTCACCGGGGGAGACCGCCACCTCATGACCCCGCTCCCGCGCACCGTGTACGGCCCCGACGACTGGGAAGATGCCGACCTCGCCGACTGGCTCGCCTGACCCCCGGTCGAAATTGCGTACCTCGCTGTCGCTGAACGACGGCGAGGTACGCCAGAACAGAGGTCAAGCGGCTCTGAACGGCGGTTCAGTTTTGGGATACGGTGGTTCGAAACGTGGAGGGTGTCGCTCGATTGCGATGCGGCGCCCTCGGGGACACAGGGGAAGACGCCATGGCTGACGAGTACGAGTTCCTGGACCGGATGTTCCCGGCGCCGATCGACCACGGCATCGCCGAGGAGGATCGGGCGGTGTCCACCCATGCGGCCGGCACCGAGTCGTACCTCGCCGGCCCGGGCGGCGAGGGCAAGAGCTGGTACGAGGGTGGCGGGTCGATGCACGACCGGCCGGCCAAGGGCATCACCATCTACCCGCCGACGCGGGGCAGGCAGACCCAGGGTGATCCGTTCGAGCCCGTGAAGATCGGGATCCTCATCGACATGGACCTCAACCAACTCCTCGCCGACTGGCTCGATCCCACGATCCTCGCCATCGAGGACGCCATGAACGAAGGCATCTGGAGCCGCAACCCCATCGAGCTCGTCATCGCCGACGCCCGCGGCCTGCCCCGCGAGAACTACAAGAAGGTCATCGACGGCTACACGTGGTTGGTCGACCAAGGATGCGTGGTGGTCCTCGGCCCGATGATCTCCGACAACAGCGTGGTCCTCCAGGACACCGCCAACGAGCTTGGTGTCGCCTGCATCGGTTGGACCGGCAGCCACAAGTTCGCCTCGGAGTACTGCTTCACCGTCGCCAACGGCGACATCCCCACCGAGGGCGTCATGTGCGCCCAGTGGCTCAAGCAGCAGGGCCACGAGCGCGTCGGGCTGTTCTGGGAAGCCGGCTCAGCAGGTCGTGACTACGCCGACTACTTCCGCGAGACCGCGTTGCAGCTCGGCATGGAGATCACCAAGGAGGTGCGTCTCGAAGCCAACCCGGTCGGCCTCGAGAAGGACCTCGCCACCATGCGCGACCTCGGCACCCAAGGCATCTACTACGGCGGCTACGGCTACGCGACCTTCCACTTCGCGTCGGCGTTCAAGGCACTGGACTGGGATCCGCCCCGCGTCATGGGCACGGCGTTCATGTTCTATTCGAACTCGAACGCCTGGGCTGAAGGGCTCGAAGGCTGGCACGGCGTCGATCAGCTCGGTGAGGACGGGGCCAACCCCAACTACAACACCATGATCGACCGCTTCGACAAGCGCTTCGGCCGGCGAACGGGCAACGTCGTGGTGGCACTCGCCTACGACACGGCTCGCGCCGCCATCCACGGCATCGCCAACGCACCCGTGGCGGCGCCGAAGTTCGTGAAGGAGGGACTCGAGCGCATCCGGTGGATGCCGTGCACCAACGGTGGCCCCGGCACCTACATCCAGTTCGGTCCGTGGGACCGCAAGGGCTACAAAGGGGACTTCCTCACGATCCGCGACCTGCGCGGCGGCGAGCTGCGCTTCGACGGCTACCACCGTCCGCAGTGGCCGGTGAACGCGACCGAAGGCGGGCTGGCCCTGTGACCGATCCTGTGACCGAGCTCCCGACGACGACGGCCGATGACGCGGCCGCTCGTGGCCCCGAGCCGGTCAGCGACCC
>CAZALT010000216.1:0-5019 GCA_964485515.1 uncultured Rhabdothermincola sp.
AGGAACCGCATGCGAGCGAGACTACGAACGCCCTGTGACAGGAACGGGGATGCGCTCGGGGGCAGCGGCGACGAGCGGGTCAGGTCGGGTGTGAGCTCCGATCGTGTGCTGCCTTCCACCGTGAGCCACGACCTCGGGTCGATCCCACATGCGGGCCTCTCACCACAGAACGTCGCTGGTTGTCGCCGCCGTGGATCTCGCCTCGAAAGCGAGGATCGTCCGACGTGTTCGTCCTCGCTGTGCGAAGGTGCTCGGGTGGATGCACCGCGACGAGAACGCCCGACGATGACCCCGATGAGGCGCAGGACCTGCGCCGCGCTGCTCGGCGTCACCGCGCTGCTCTTGGTGGCGGTTGCGTGCGGCACCGATGACGACGACGGTCCGGCCGTCACCATCCCCCCGGTGTCGGTGCCCGACATCTCCGTTCCCGACGTGTCGGTGCCCGACATCTCCGTTCCCGACATCGGACCCAGCACCACGACGACCGGCGACCCCACGACGACCACCTCGGGCGACTCGCCGACCACCACCGCCGAGCCCACCACCACCACGACGTCGGCGCCGACCACGACCACCACCACCACCGAGCCGACCACGACGACGACTGAAGCCACCACCACGACCACCGCCGAGGCGACGACGACCACCGCCAGCGATGACGGCGACGAGGTGGCCGGGGCGACCACCACGACCACGGCTGGCAGCCCGACGGGCGACACGTCGGACGACGACGGACTCCCACCGTGGATCTGGGCCGCCCTGCTCGCGTCGCTCGCCGCCATCGTCGGCGTGGTCCTCTTGCTCATGCGCTCCCGGAAGAAGGCCGCGGCACAGCGGTGGGCGGCCAGCACCCGGGACCTCGCTCGTCAGACCGGGGCCGTCGCCGCCACCCTCGACCGGGCCGCGGCCACGCTCGCCGGGCCGACGGCGGGCGACCGCCAGGTGTGGCTCACGAGCGCGCAGCAGCTCGCCGCCATCGAATCGTCGGCCGCCGCGCTGGTCGCTGACGCACCTGCCGTGCCGGGCGACCCGGCGGGCACCAACAGCGGCATCGCCGCGCTGGACAAGGTCCGGTCGGATGCGGCCACGGGCCGCACCGCCGTGGCCGACGCCGAGCGCACCCGCTTCGAGCTCGTCGGACCGACCGAGCAGCAGCTCACGTTCGCGGCCGAGACCGTGCGCCGGTCGACATCAGCGCTCGCCGCCGACGCCACCGCCCTGACCGCGGCAGCCGACCGGATCGACCCGCCTCCACCGACTGCTGGGACTCCCCCGGCGACGAGCTGACGCCAGGACCGCCCGACCCGCTGTATCGACGACGCGGACGTCGATACCTTCCACGGCGAGGGCTGCTTGGAGCCGAGGCGCTGGGGTGGCGACGAACACGGTCGCATCCTCCCGCCCGCGGGACCCAAGGGAGAAGCGACGGTAGCGACGCGGTCCGACAGGAACCGGAGGGCCCATCAGTCGGCGGTGGGGACCTCGTCGGTACCGATCCGCTTCCGCCACCACGGAACGACGCGCCCTGCCACGCTGCGTGGAGTGACCTCGTGAGACAGGCGATACCGGGATCAGGTCGGCGCGTCGACCGGGATGCCGTTGGCCCGTGCCGCGGCGGCCAGTCGATCGTCGTAGGTCACGAGGCCGACGAGGCCGTCACCCAGTTCGAGTGCTGTGGCTATGTGGAGGGCATCGAGCGATCGCAGCGGCACGGGATCGAGCCGACCGGCGGCGTGGAAGACCGAGGTGGGGATCTGCACCATCGTCACGACGTCGAGCACGAGTCGCGCCCGCACGACCAGGTCGCCGTCGACCCGCCGGGTGGCGCGCAGCAACTCGGTGCGGGCGAGGTCGCTGGTGACCGCCACGCGGGCCGGCGCGTGCATCCACTCCCACATCGCCGCCGACTCCGGTTCGGCGACGACGAGCTTCACGAGCGCGGAGGTGTCGAGGTAGTGCAACGGCGTGCGCTCAGTACCGTTCGTCGCCGCGCAGCTCGGCCAGCGCCTCGGAGAGGTCGGGGCCGGGCTCGGGCCGGCCGAGCTCGTCAAGGGTCCGCGTCGGCGTGCGGGCGCGCCCGGCGTCGACGAGCGCAGCGAGCTTCGAAGGCGGCAGCGGCGTGAGCTGGGCCACCGGTCGCCCCCGGTCGGTGATGGTGATGATCTCGCCCGCGGCCGCCTGCGCGACCACCGCCGACGCGTTCTGCTTGAGGGCTCGGATGCCGACTTCGGCCATGTGCTACATCGAAGCACATGGCACGACTCCCCGGCAACGGTGGCCGGCGGACGATCCGCGCATCGAGCGAGCTGGGGGACCGGGTCGACTGGCCTCGTCGGCGCGCAGGAACGACGAGCCTCGAAGGTCCGATCGGCCCAGCGACAAGTACGGACGCTTCAGCTACGTTCCGCACAGCGGACCAGATGGTCCATCGGCGGAGGACCACATGAAGACCAAGGCCTATGTCGCACTCTGCGCGATCGCGATCAGCGCCGTCGCGTGCGGGACGACGACGGACACCTCAACGGCGTCGACCACGGTGACGTCGACAACGAGCACGATTTTGGCTCCCTCCACGAGCACCACGGCCACACCGGTGTCGGAACCGCTCGACGATGCCGTACCGGACAACGGGGCGAATCCGTTCGGCGGAAACGACGCCGAGGATGGGCTCATGCCCGACGTCATCTGCATGAACCTCCAAGAGGCGCAGAACGAGATCCAGGACCACGGCGTGTACTTCTCGAGGTCGACCGACGCCAGCGGCGAGGGCCGCCGCCAGGTCATCGACTCGAACTGGGTGGTCGTCGACCAGTCCCCCGCTCCCGGGGCGAACATCGGCGAGGGCGAAGCCGAGCTGTTCGTGCTCAAAGAGGGCGAGACCAGCGTCTGCTGAGGACCATGACGTGAGGACGGACGTGATCGCCGAGACCTCGTGGCAGTGAAGGTGATGAGCCTCCGACGGGAGGACACGTGCTCGAGTGCACGGTCGCCCTCCCGGCGGGGACGCGCGCGCAATGGGACTCCACGGCACTGGTCGGGGCCCTGCCTCGGCTGCGTGCAGGGCACGCCAGCGCCGGTCGCCTCGTCTGATCCGGAGCGACCTGCGACCACGGTCGTTCCGCCTCCTCGCCCGGCCGCTCCGCCCCAGACCCGCATCGGCTCATCTCCGCCCCGGTTCGACAGCTTGGTGAGGTGGACGGGTACAACGACGGAACGACGAGCCTGGGCTACTCGTGGAGGCCCGGCAGCCGGGCGGCGACCGCGTCGACGGTCCCGCTGGGAACTCCGTTCGCGGCGGCCAGCGCCGGCCACTGCGCGACCGCTGCAAGTGCAGCGTCGATCATCTGGTCGATGGCGGCCGGCTTCACCCCCGCCGCGGTGCTGAGGCTACGGAGATCGTCTCTGGTGATGTCCTTGCCCTTTCCGGCGACGTCGAGGTAGTGCTCACCTGGCGCATCGGCGAGGTAGGCCGGGCGGGGCCCCAGCGAGTGGGTCAGGTCGAAGGCAGGTGCCAGCCGCCAGCCGGTCGATGGTGCCCACAGGTAAGCGGTGTTACGGGCGTGGTCGTCTCGGTTGTGGGCGACCACGTTGAACACAGCTCGCCGGAGCATCTCGGTCACGTCCCGGATGTCGCCAGTCACGACCCGGGTCAGCCGGAGGACGTCGGCGTAGCTGGGATGCTGGTTGTACTCGGGGTACTGCTCAAGCAGGCCCGCCGCCGAGGCCATGTGAACTCGGTTCGGTTGGCGGCCGGGCATCGCGACGCGATCGAACCGGCGGACGGCGAGGTAGCGGGTCCCAGACGCTGCGGTGAGCAGATGGTGGTCGCAGACGGTGATCCCTGTTGCCGACGCCATCTCCAGGTAGGTCGCTTCGATCGACGAGAGGTGCACGCTGTCGTCGCGTCCGTGGAACTTCACCAGCCACGGTGCCGACCCGGGAGGCAGCTCGCCGCCGCTGTCGGCGATGAGGTCACCGGCGGGCGTGTACGCGGCGACGATCTTGGGTCGAGCACCGCCGGCACCGGACCCGGCTGCGACCGTGACCGCGTTCGCAGCCTGGTCGACGGTGGCTTCGCCTGCGAGGTGTCGCAGCATGTCGTCCTGAAGCCGGTCGAGGTCGACCAGCCTGGCGTCGCTGACGACGGGACCCTCGACTGGATGGAAGACGAGCGCTCCCATGGTGCGCCGCCCCAACCAGGTCAGCATCTGCAGCGGTCCTGGGTTCTCGATGCCGTGGCGGCCCATGTCGCGTCGCAGGAGCAGCTGCCCCCACGAGTCGGGAAGGGCGTCAGCGAGCAGGCCGGGCAGATGCGCGGCGTCGCGGCCGACGAACCGGCGCGCCCGGTCGGCGTTGGGGTGGCTCAGCGGCGCCAGTTCGATGCCTCGGGACTGGTGTTCGGTGGTGTACTCCACGAAAGTCTCGGTGCCCTGCTGTGCAGCCCGAGCGACGTTCCACGTCCCGTCGACCCCCTCGTAGGCGACGTCCACGATGCTCATCGCCGACCCCGTTGCCGCAACGGCTCCGTAGCCCCCACGAAGTCGTCGATCGTCTGCGCCTCCGGCGGGTGCAGCACCTGGGCGAGATCGTTGCTGCGACCGAGTGCGACGAGGACGGCAAGGAAGTTGCTCAAGGCCACCGATTCGCCTCGCTCCATGCGGACCACGGTGGAGCGCGACACTCCCGACCGGTCCACCAGCGTCTGGTGCGCCCAGCCGCGTCGGAGGCGTTCGGAACGAATGCGCCTGCCGAGCTCGACTGCCAGCTCCTCTGGACTCAGCAGCCCCATGTGCATCCCGGCCTCCCTTGCCGCTGACGGTAGCGTACCAGATATGACGCACTATGACCGCCAGGAGGCGCCAACATGTCAGAAATGACACTGTGTCGGCCCCGCGCCTCCACGCAGACAACTCGTCCCCACTGACGCATAGGGTCGTCAGCAGGGATCGTCGGGGCACCAGTTGCGACGCCGATAGAGCCGGGTTACCCATGAGCAGCGGAGCCGGGCGGTAGTACCGT
>CAZALT010000217.1:0-4967 GCA_964485515.1 uncultured Rhabdothermincola sp.
GTCGGAGCTCCTCGCCAAACCGAGCAAGCGCTGGCTCGGGGGACGTTCTCCTGCTCTCGACCACCGCCTCATCTTGCACCGGAATTGCACCCGATCGGGCGACCACCAGCGCCCTCCCGCTGCATGAGGCCGCTACAGCCGCCAGCGATCGCCTCCCGGAAGCGGACCCCGCTGTTCGCCAACCCCGAGCCTGTAGGCCGACCTTCTGATTCCGGTCAGAAGGCTGTGCTCTTCGGCTGCAAGACGCAGCGACCACCATGCCTTCGGTCGCCAGCGTCGACCACCCGGGCCGGCCTGACATCTGGGGGCCTTCGCCGGGCCCGCCGTTGGGAGGCCCACCGCGCGATGACGAGCCGTGCTGTCGGCCTATCGAGCGGTCGAAACCCGGGTCACGCCTTCGGCCATGAGCCAGAGCTGAGAAGTACCTCGGCGAAGACGAAGGCAGCACCTTGGTCAAACGCCATGGCGATCCCGTCGGCCGCCTCGCCATTCGCTCCCTCTCCCATGCGAACCAACTCCGCATCGATCAGGTCGTCGCTGATCGCCACAAGGAGCTGAGGTAGCAGAGCGGACCAATCGAGTTCTGCCACAAGTTCACCGACCCGAACGATTCCCTCGTCAGGGAGAATGGGCGCCGAATCGGCGCCGTAGAAGACCGTGTGAGCGAGCCGGTATCCGAGCGCCCCGAGCCGGCGACCAGGCTCTGCCAGCTCGGCATCGACCAGGCCACTCGACGCAATGTCAGCTCCGGCCTCCCTTGCCTTGAGAAACCCCGGGTGTACGTCCAGGTCCGACCGTGTGAAGGCACGATCAAGGATCGACTGCTGATCAGATCGAACCGACCGGTTGTTGAACTCAGCGATGAGAGCCACGACGTTCGGATCTTGGTGTCGCGACTCGAGCCGCGCCGACCAATCTGCGTAGTTCGACTCCGCTTCGGCGCTTGAGAAAGGCTTGAGCTCCGCCTGGTCACTCATTCGCCGGACTCGAGCGAGACGCTGTGAGAACGGGGTCTTCCCGGACGCAGGGCGGGCCGTGTCGCTATCCCTCGTCGAGCGTCGGTGCGAGGGAGCAACCTGATCGTTCTCACGTACCTGCCTGGGTGATTCGAGGACCGTGTCCATGGAGGGCACGATCTCGGCCGAGCGCCGGATCGCATCACTGACACGGCGGCGCTCGCGCTCGTCCGCGGTGAACACGCGGGCATCTCCGATGTAGCCGCGAACCGCTGAGCCGATACGACTCGCCACGGGACAGACAACGGCCCAGAGCGTCTTGGGTCGACTTGCGCCGACCCAGACGGGAACTCCCATAGCGAAGCGTCGAACGGGCGCGGCCGACGACAAATTCGTCCGCTGCGGAAACCCGACCCAGACGGTCAGGCCTGATTCCCGACGGGCAAGCTCCGCGACGACTGGTACCGCTCGCCGCTGACGTTCAAGAAGGGCTTCGATACGCGCGGCGTGTCGGCGGCGTCGCTCACGTTCCGCCTCTTCGGCGCGTCTCGCTCGATCGAGATCTCGCTGGCGACGGTCCAGGTCCGTGCGCTCTACCCACGCGAGCGCGGCCTCGTGACGGAGGTAGCGGTGGGTCTCCCCACGGGCGAGGTGTTCAGTGAAGCCGTGGATCACCTCCAGGGTGAGTGTCTCGTTACCCACTGCCGCTGCGAAGGTGTCGAAAGCGATGTCACGGGCCTGGGTCCAGCCTGTCCCTGCCCATTTCGCACATCCTCGATTCACGAGGAGCTGATCGTCGACCTCCACGACCTTCGCGCTCGGGAGCGCGTGTACCCAGTGGGCATCCCGACTTGTCACCCAGACGGAGGCAACGTCGTCACGGTCGTAGCGCTCGGTTCGTTCTATGCCTTCCTCGACCGTCATCGACGCGAGCTGTACCTCGAACGCCACTCGCCTCCCGCTCGGCGACGTCCCGAGCACATCGGCTCGCCAGCCGTTGCCCACGACTTCGGGAGATGCGTTCCATCCGAGTTCGCGGAGGATCCGAATGATCCCGGTCTTCAGGCGGAGATGCTCGGGCGTCTCCCCCGCTGATGGACACCCTGGCGACAAGCGGTCGTGAGCGAAGAACCGCGTCTGACGCTTGGACACCTTCGCCTGGAGCCGCGTGCCGCAGCCCACGCACCACAGTTCCGCCCGTGGACGAACACGATGGACGGCGGCCCACCCATCGTCATCGACCGCCGTCGCGTCGACAACGGCATCGCCATGCCGCGCGGTCAGCGGCACGACAGGCCCCTGCCTCTGTGAGTTCCACCCGCCAATCGCCAATCCACTGTCTCGTTGTACCGCCGAGCTGTGACGAGAACCGCCTGAGGTCAACCGGAATCGGCGGTCCGACCTATCGTCTGCTGATGGCGAACCCACTGCTGTCGACCTATCGCTCGGGCGAGAACCGGGTCACGTCCTCGACCGTGGCGGTGTTCGAACGAATCGACCTTGCGCTCGTACAGGAGATCCTCGAAGCAGCGACCGAGGCCGGCGGCGAGCTAACCACGGTGACCTTCGAAAACCAGGTCGTCGAGGAGACGTCTGTTCCCGATGCCCGGATCTCGGCGCGGTTCACGTGGTGGTTCGAAACCAAGACAGCACGCAACGGCTACGCATCCGAAGGCCACGACCGCGACCAGCTCCGTAGTCATGCAAAGCAGCTCGAGACCGATCTCGACGCGTACCTCTTCGTGCTGACACCCGATGCCGTAAGGCCAGCGTGGTTCTCTCAGCTTGACGGTATCGACCAGACCTCGCATGACCGGGTGCTGTGGTTGAGCTTCCGGGGCGTAGCGGACGCGATCGACCGTGTCATCACCGACCCGGCCCGACTGGTGTCGGAGCAGACGAAGTTCCTTCTCACCGAGCTCGTGGCACTGTTCGAGTCCGACGGCCTACTCGCGAACGATGACACGGTGATCGTCGCGGCGAGAGTCGCATGGCCGAAGTACCAGGAACTCAACGCCTATATCTGCCAACCCGACCGGTCGTTCAAGGGCGGACTCACCTACCTCGGGTTCTACGCCGACGGCGAGATCAAGCCCGTCGTACCGTGCATCCTCAAACGGCATTCCTCCGTCTTGTTCACGCCCGCCGAGGTCGAGCAACGGCGGGCGAAGAGCGAGAACGATCTGGCCGATCTGATCGAGGGATGCCTCGCCGATCCAAGCGCCGGGTACACGGAGGGGGACGCCTTCGGGGTCTTCCTGCTGTCGAGCCCCACCGATCAGCGCACGCGCCAGCTCCCCGCACCGATCGTCAACGACGTCACCGCCACTTCCGGACGACCGTGGGCATGGACCCTCGGCCAGCGCTACACGAGCGTCGAGAAGCTCGAGACCGCCGTGAAGACCAGCGATCTCTGAGTACCGACCAACGCAACACGAGCCACCGAGAGCGCGGAGTCTCGATGGCTCAACCAACGCTTCTCGGCGGAGCCTAAACCCACCATCTCGATGGGCCCATCGGGATCCGGCTCGAGATCAGCTCGGTGCCCCGAGCGACGTTGTCGATGATCAAGCTGCCCGCTCGTCCGGACCGTCAGAGGCGGAGTCGCTTCCGAGACGGCCGAGGAGCTCGTGCACCGTGACCTGCTCGTAGTCGGCGACGGCCTGGATGAGGTCGGCCTCGGCGGCGACGACGGCCAGGCGGAGCTCATCCGCTGGGTCGCCGAACCACGAGTTGCGGGCGTACTTGTAGCCCTGCTCGGCAGCGATGCTCGTACCCATGGCCGCGCCACTGACAACCAGGAACGTCACGACGGCTGGTGCCGCCGCCACGGTGCCAATGGTCGCCACGCCAGCGGCGGCGACGACGCCGGCGGCGCCGAAGGCGGTCCCCTTGGCGGTGTCCCACGCGGCGTCGGCGACCTCCTTGTCGCCCTTGGCAACGGCGTACCCGTTGATCACCACGTTGGTGACTCCGCTTACAGCTACCCCGACGATGCCGGCGCGCCCGAGAACTCGGCCCAGCTTCGGCGCGACCACCGCGGCGCCGTCGCCTGCGTTTGCCGCCGCCGCCTCGAGCATTCCTGTCAGGACGCTGCCCACGGAACCCCCGAGGGCCCCTGTTGCCGTGCCCACCACGATCTGCTCGGCCGCTTCGTCCCACTCCAGCTCGCCGGTCAGCAGGCCGTACAGGGCGAACGCCGAGCTGATACCGGCACCCACCATCGCCCCCTTCTTGGCACCCTGCCCCGCGAGCTTCCTGAGATCGCGGCGAGACAGTCCTTTGAGTGCCTGGGCGTACCGCTCGGTCGCCTGCTCGACACGCTCGCGACCTACCGGGCTCTCTACCACCCGGGGGTCAGCGTCGACCCTGTCGCCCTTTGTGGTGACGACCTTGCCGCTCTCGTGACCGTGCTCGTCGAGCTTGCGTCGCGCGCTCTTCTGGACCTGCCGGTTGACGTTGCGCCGGCCCTGTTGGTGCGCCTCGGTGTTCGGGCCGTCGCTCTGCCCGTACCCCTTCTTCATCTGCAGCTTGGTGCCGTCAGCGGCGGTTGCGTCCGTGGCGGCTTCGTTGGCCGTGCCGTTGAGCTTCCAGCGGTCCAGCGGATGGCGCACGTTCTGCGCGTCCACGGCCTGCTGCTCGAAGGTGTGTCCTTGGAACTGCGGCGTTTCGAGGTAGGCAGCCTTCGCGTTGGGCATTCGGCTGTGCGCCTGTGCGGCCTGGCGGATGCCGACGCCGCCCTCCACCGCGTTCAAGACCTCGGCGCCAACGACCGCGTCGGCCACGGTCCGCTTGGAACGGAAGCCTCGTCGGACGAAAGCGCTGTCTCCCCGCTTGGGTGTGCCTGCTGCGTTGGTCCCGGTGCTGTTCTTCTTCATTTCCCGCTCTCCCTCACTGTTTGTGGCCCGTCGAATGCGAGTAGTAGTTGCAAGTGAGAGTCGCAAAGTGGAGAGGGGATGTCAAGAACATTCGCAAAGATATTTCGCAATCAGAGATTGCGTCGTAGGGTGA
>CAZALT010000218.1:0-4878 GCA_964485515.1 uncultured Rhabdothermincola sp.
GTGCAGTTCGACCGAGCATCGTCGGAGCCCCGCCGGGCACCCGAGGTCGGCGAGCACACGGAGCTCGCGCTCGTCCGGCTCGGCCTGAGCTGGGACGAGATCGCCGCGCTCAAGGCGAGCGGAGCGATCATCTGACCCCTGCTTCTGGCGTGTCAGTGCGTCGCATCCCGGTGAAGATCGACGCCAGAAGGGTCAAGGGGTGACGAGGATCCAGTCGAGTTTGGGAGTGTACGCTCACTTACCATGTCGCTCGGAGAGATCACCATGGGCGCTGCGGCGCTTCCGGAGCCCGATCGGGACTGGCTCGCCGCTGCCGAGGAACTGCCCATCTCGTCGGTGTGGCACGGCGGGCACGTGTTGCCCCGCACGGGCACCGGCGAGGTCATCACCCGGTTGTCGCTGCTCACGGCGTGGACCGAACGGGTCCGGGTCGGCAGCGCCGTCGTCGTGCTGCCGCTGTACCACCCGGTGATGCTCGCCAAGCAGTTGGCCGACCTCGACAGCCACTCGGGTGGCCGGCTCACCGTCGGCGTCGGCGTGGGAGGCGAGTTCCCGTTCGAGTTCGAGGCGCTCGGCGTGAAGACGACGGAGCGGGGAGCCCGCACCGACGAGTCGATCCCGCTCCTTCGCTCGCTCTGGTCCGGCGAGCCCGTCACGCACCACGGTCGGTTCTTCGACCTCGACGACATCACGCTGCACCCGGTCGACATCGCCGGTGCCTCCCGCATGCGGGCCGGCGGGCCGCCGATCGTCATCTCCGGCCGGAAGGAAGCGGCGATGCGCCGTGCTGCTCGGCTCGGCGACGGCTGGATGCCGTACCTGGTTTCCGCAGACGCGTACGGCCGGTCGGTCGAGACGGTGCACGCCGAAGCCGACGCTGCCGGTCGCTCGCTCGACGGATTCGAGTGGTCGCTGTTCCTCTACTGCTCGGTGCGGGCCGACGGCGACCGGGCCCGGAGCGACGTGTCGACGTTCCTCGGCAAGGCCTACGGCGGCAAGCCGCAGGAGATGCTCGACCGCATCGCCCCCTCGGGGACGCCCGACGAGGTTGCGGCCTACATCCAGGCGTACGTCGACGCGGGAGCCCGCAACATCATCATCTCGCCGGCGACGCCCGAGGACTCGCTCGAGGTCGTGCAGCTCGCAGCCACCGAGGTCCTCCCGCAGCTGAAGATCCCCACCGGATCTCCTGGCGAGGCCGGATCGTGAGCGCGCCCTTGGAGGGGATCAGCGTCGTCGAGGTCGCGGTCGGTGTGAGCGATCTCGGTCTGGGGCTCGCCGGCGGAGTGCCGGGCATGCTGCTCGCCGAGCTGGGCGCCGACGTCACCCGTGTCGTCGGCACCGAAGCCGTCGGCATCGACGACCACCTCGAATGGGGTCGTGTGTGGCATCGGCAGAAGTCGGTCGTCCGGACCGATGATCCGACGGTGGTCGCCGGGCTGCTGTCCGATGCCGACGTGGCGCTCGTCTACGGGCACGAGGACCTCGTCGAGGCGCGAGGGCTCGGCTGGGCTGACGTGCAGGAGACCAACGCCCGCCTCGTCTACGTCCGCATCCACCCGAGTCGGGTCGAGGGCGATGACGTCGACGACTACGGCCTGCTGGTCGAGGCCCGGTCGGGGTTCTGCACGCAGCTGGCTGGTCATCGGGACGGGCCGATCTTCGTCGACGTGCGGGCCTCGGGATCGGGCGCGGCCTTCCTCGCGACAGCGTCGGCGATCGCGGGGCTCCACCACCGAGAGGTCACGGGTGTCGGCTCGTTCGCCGACACCTCGCTCTACGACGGGCTCCTTGCCACCCTCGGTTGCATGATCGGCCGAGCAGAGGCCGCACCGCACGACGTCGAGTACTACTGGCGCGAGGGCTCGACGTTCCCGAACTTCCTCTACCACTGCGCCGACGGCGAGCTCATCCAGGTGTGGTTCGGCGGCAAAGGGATGTACGACAAGCTCATCGCCGTCCTCGGCGACGAGCCGAGCGAGCAGGGCTATTACGCCGACCAGATGAGCGGGCAGCTCCAAGTGCGCGCCAAGCGCTGGGTCGAGCTGTTCACGGCGAAGACCCGCGACGAGTGGATCGACGCACTGCGGGCCGAGGGCGTCGCATGCGAGCCGGTCAACGGGCCCGGCGATGCCCTGACCGATCCCCATGTCGTCGCGACGGGATTGGCTGAAGAGGTCGACGGCGACACGCTGCTCGGACCGGTGATCTCCGTGCGCGCTCGTGTGGATGGCGGCTCCTTGGAGCGCACCGCGCTGCCGCTTGCGGGCCTGCGGGTGGCCGACTTCTCAGCCTTCGTGGCCGGCCCACTCGCCGCCCAGGTCCTCGCCGATCTCGGCGCCGACGTCGTGAAGATCGAGCCGCCCAAGGGCGAGGCGATGCGGGCCGCGGCCTATGCCGTGGCCGCGTGCCAGCGGGGCAAGCGCAGCCTGGCCCTCGATCTTGGCGCGCCCGCGGCGCGGCCGGTGGTCGAGGGGCTGCTCGAGTGGGCTGACGTCGTGCTGCACAACTTCCGGGTGGGCGTCGCCGAGCGGCTCGGCATCGGCGCCGCCGACGCCGCGGGCTTCCGGCCCGACGGGGTGTACGGACACGCCAGCGGCTTCGGCCCCGACGGTCCTCGGGCCAAGGCGCCGGCCAACGACGCGCTCATGCAGGCGCTCACCGGCTTCGAGGTGGCCAACGGGGGAGCGGGCAACGAGCCCATCGCCGGCACCTGGATCCCCATCGACATGACCGGCGGTTGGGTCGCGTCTCTCGGCCTGCTGGCTGGGCTGTACGCGCGGGCCCGCGACGGCGTCGGCCAGGTCGTCGACACGAGTCTCCTCGGCGCCGGACTGCTGCTGCACAGCGGCGTGTTCCAGCGCGCCGATGGTGACGGGCATGAGGTCGTCCGTGGGCCGTCGCTGGACGGCGACCAGACCGGCTACGGCCCCGGCTACCGGATCTACCGGGCAGCCGACGACCGCTGGCTCGCCGTGGTCGTTCCCGATGCCGAGGCGTGGATGGGCCTGGGTACCGTGCTCGGTGTCGGCCTCGGCGACTACCGGCCACTCCGCTCGTCGTCGGACGACGGCGAGGTCGTCGCCATCGAGACGGCTGTTGCCGACGCGCTCGCCGTGGCCGACGCCGACTCCTGGGTCGAGCCGTTGCGGGCCGTCGGCGTGCTCGTCGAGCTCGTCGAGGAGCGCAACCGCGACGAGTTCCGTTCCGGCATCCTCGACGACGAGGACAACCGCAAGCTCGGTCGAGCGGTCGGCTACCTCGTCGACGCCTGGGGCGACTTCGAGCAGATCGGCCCCCTCCTGCGCACCGGCACCGACGCCGGCCCGCCCCTGCAGATCCCCGCCGTCGGCGAGCACAGCACGGACGTGCTCGCCATGGTCGGCCTCGACGAAGCAGCGATCGAGGAACTGCTCGAATCGGGCGTGGCCGTCCAGTTCGGCTGAGAGGCAACGGGCAGCGCGCGAGCGCCCGTCTACCCTGCGCACATGGCGGACGTAGATCCACGCGTGTCGATGTCCCGTCGACAACTTGGTGGACTCGTCGGCGGATCTGCCTTCGTGTTCTTCGTCGTCCTCTTCTTCATGTCGATCGTCGTTCCTGCCGCTTGTCTCGTCTGGTTCCTCCTCTTCGCTTGAGCGGAGAAGCTGAGCGAGCGTTCACTTCCTGCTACCGTTTCATCCGCCTGTTCGGCCCCGTGACCGGGGCGAGCTCGATCTGCCTTCGAGGGGGGACCTTGCGCGTTGCCATCGCCTACGAGACGGGTGCTCCGCTCGTGCTCGACGATCTGCCGGTGCCGGAGGTGGGCGAGCGCGATGTGCGGGTTCGGCTCACCGCCAGCGGGATCTGCCACACCGACCTCACCGTGATCGACGGGCTCTCGGCCCTGTCGCTGCCCCGGGTGATCGGTCACGAAGGGTGCGGCATCGTCGAGCAGGTGGGCAGCAAGGTCGAGCGGGTCGAGGTCGGGGATCGGGTGCTCGCCTCGGTGTCGCCGGCCTGCAACCGGTGCTGGTGGTGCCTCAACGGCCTGTCGAACCACTGCGAGCTGAAGGGCCCGGTGTCGAGCAAGTCGCGGTTCACGGGTCGCGACGGCGAAGCGATCCCCGCGCTGTGCGGCTGCGGAACGTTCGCCGACGAGATGGTGGTCGACGAGGCCTCGGTCGTCGCCGTCCACACCGACCTTCCCGACGAGCAGCTCGCCCTGCTGAGTTGCGGGGTCACCACCGGCGTCGGCGCCGCGCTCAACACCGCGGCCGTCACGCCCGGCTCCTCTGTCTCGGTCATCGGTTGCGGCGGTGTCGGCCAGTCGATCATCCAGGGCGCCCGCATCGCCGGAGCGGCGACGATCATCGCCATCGACCTCGACCAGGGTCGCCGCGACGCGGCGCTCGCCGCGGGTGCGACGCACGCCGTCGATCCGGGTGCCGCTTCGGAAGGCGGGGCAACGACGGTCGATCAGGTCAAGGCGCTCACCGACGGGCGCGGGGTCGACTTCAGCTTCGAGGCCGTCGGCCATCCCGACCTCATCGTGCAGGCCGTCAACCTCGCCCGGCAGGCCGGCAAGGTCGTCATCGTGGGCATGCCTGCCCGCGACACCGAGATCGTGCTGCCCGCCGTGCCCACGGTGTTCTCGGGCAAGCAGATCATGGGTTCGGTCGTCGGCGGTGCCCAGATCCTGCGGGACTTCCCCCGGTTCGTCCGCCTCGTCGAGTCGGGTCGTCTCGACCTCGGGTCGATGGTGTCGCACACCATCGGACTCGGCGACATCAACGACGGCATCGACCTGTTGCGCAAGGCCGACGGCGTGCGCACGGTCGTGCTGAACGGCGCATCGTGAGCGCGACCAGCGATCGGCACCCATCGCCATCGCCATCG
>CAZALT010000219.1:0-4836 GCA_964485515.1 uncultured Rhabdothermincola sp.
TCATTCCCCGAGCACTGCAGGTACCCGTGGCCAACATCAAGAGCGCGATCAAGAGAAACCGTACGAACGAGAAGGCTCGCCTGCGCAACAAGGCGGTTCGTTCCGAGGTCAAGACGCGCACCAAGCACGCCCTCACCGCGGCCGAGGCCGGTGCCGAGAACGTCGCCGAGCTCACCCAGCAGGCCATCAAGTCGATCGACAAGGCTGCATCGAAGGGCGTCATCCACAAGAACCAGGCCGCCCGCCGCAAGAGCCGCCTGGTCAAGGCGACCACGGCTGCGAACGCCTGATCCACGGCCTGATCGACGAATTGCGTAGCCCGGTCGGCGTTTCGTCGATCGAGCTGCGCAGTTCGTGCGTTTTGGGGTGATTCCTGCCCCTGGGCGAGCGAGTCCGGGTGTGCGGATCCGAAGCCCCTCAGCGGCGCCGTGAGCGGCTGGCCAGGCGGGCGACGAGGACCTCGATGACCAGTTCGGGGGACCAGGCCTTGGCGCCGTGCAGGTCGAGATCGGCCTGAGCGAGAAGCGTCGTGAACGTGGCCAGACGATCGGAGCCGAGCCGGCGCGACTGCTCGAGCGCCTTCTTGGCGGGGAACGTGCTCCCCGTCATGCCCAGCAGCTCCGCCGCCTGCTCCTCGTTGCCCACCCCCGCTCCGTCGAGGGCCAGCATGCGGGTGACGTGGGTGTTGAGCGTGGCGATGATCTGGAGCGGATGACGTGCGCCCGCGGCCATCATGCGACCCAGGCACTCCATGGCCCGCGGGACGTCGCCCTTGTCGACGGCATCGGTGAGGTCCCACGGAGCGATGTCGCCCGCGTCGCCGAGGTAGGGCTCGACGTCGGCCGCGTGCAGCGTGGTGTCGGTGCCGTACGTGCCCTTGAGCGCCTCGAGGATGCCACCCAGCCGGTTGACGTCGTCGCCGAGTCGCTCGACGAGGGCCTGCTTGGCGTCGCGGGCCAGCTTCAGACCGGCGTCGGCGATGTGCTCGTCGACCCATGCCTCGCGATCGCGAGCGGTGCGGCCCACCCCGGCATCGACGACGACACCTCCGGCGGTGCCGACCGCCGCGACCAACGACTTCGGCACGGCCGAGACCTTGCCGTCGCGCCGGGGGTCGCGCTCCCACACGAGCACGAGCGAGGTCGACTCGAGGGGGTTGGCCAAGTAGTCCACGAGCACCTGGACCGAGTCCTTCGTGCCGAAGGGGCCGAGGTGGCGGGCCACGACGACGCGGCGGTCGGTGAGAAACGCCGGGGTCTGCGCCGCGTCGACCGCCACCGAGAGGTCGGCGCCGTCAGAGGTGTCGTAGCGGGGCCCGTCGACCTCTTCGACCATCAACGAGCGATCGCCGCCGGCCACCAGCGCGTCGACCACCGCTCGGAGGGCATCGGCGACGAGCACCTCGTCGCCACCCTTGACGATCGTGACCGGCGTCGTCGGTGTGACCGCCTTGAGCCCCCCTGTCGACCCCGTCGCGGCCTTGGCTGCCACCTCAGGCCGCCTGAAGGATCGAGGCCATCACGTCGGCCACCCGACGGGCGGCGCGTGCGTCGTGGGCGCGCAGGATCCGGCATCCGAGCTCGATGCCGAGCGCGTGCGCGGCGGAGGTCCCCATCTGGGTCTGGCCCCGCTCGACGCCGAGGAGCGTCCAGATGAACCGCTTGTTCGACGCCGACAGGAACAGCGGGTACCCGAGGTCGGCGAGGTCGGCCGAGCGGCGCAGCAGCTCGAGCGACTGGGGTTCGGTCTTGCCGAGATCGAGGCCGGCGTCGACCATGATGCGCTCCGGCGCGATGCCGGCTGATTCGGCCGAAGCCGCCCGATCGGCGAGGAACCGGCGGACGTCGGGGACCAGGTCGTCGTAGACCGGATCGGGGTCGGGGACGCGGGGTGCCAGGCGGATGTGGGTGGCCACGACCGACGCCCCGGCCGCCGCGCACACCGGCAGGTAGTCCGGATCGGCGAACCCGCTGATGTCGTTGCCCACCACGGCGCCCGCCTCGAAGCAGGCCCTGGCCACGCTGGCCCGCCACGTGTCGACCGACAGCGGGAGGTCGAAGCGGCTGTGAAGCGCTTCGACCGCGGGAACGACCCGCTCCAGCTCCTCGGCCTCGTCGACCTCGTCGCCCGGCCCGGCTTTGACCCCGCCGACGTCGAGGAAGTCGGCACCGTCGACGACGAGCTGCTCGGCCTTGCGCAAGAAGTCGTCGAAGGCGAAGTAGGAGCCCTGGTCGTAGAACGAGTCCGGCGTCCGGTTCAAGATGCCCATCACGACGGCCCGGTGAGTGACGTCGAAGCGCAGGTCGCCGAGCAGGAGGTCCACGGCTCGGACGCTACACGTCGTCGCCACCCGGGCGCGAGGCACGGCGCGTGCCCCACGATCGTCTCCGCCGACGAACGACGATGAGCCCCGCCGCGAGGATGGCGAGCGCCAGACCGGACCGATCGTCGACGTGGCCCAGCGGCAGGCCCGAGGCCCAGGAGGCCACCGCCGCGATCCACGCCACCGCCGCCCCGGCGGGGGCCATCGCCAACGAGCCCAGCTCGCTGGGGAGCGAGCCGGCGACGAGACCCACCGACATCCCCCAGCACATCACGAAGCCCGATGCGGCCCCGGCCAGGAGGTTGGCGGGGATCGACGCGACCGGCACGCCGTCGAAGGTGCCGATGAGCAGCGGCGCCACGCCGATCTGCGCGGCCAGCGTGAGGGCCAGCGGCTCCCTCACGAAGCCGGGGCCGCGCAGATGCGCCGAGAGGGTCGGAGCCAGCACCACGATGCCGACGCACGCCGACACCGACAGACCGAAGCCGACCGACTGCACGAGGAACGGGTCCATGAGCAGGCAAAGCGTCGCGGCATAGGCCAGGACCCGCAGGCGCGACGTCGGCCGGCCGAGCGTGACGGTGCAGGCGGTGATGCCCACCATGGTCGTGGCCCGCAGCACCGACGGCTCGAACCGGGTCACGAGCGCGAAGAAGGCGACGACGGCGAGGGTGGCGACGAGGCGGGACCGGAGCTGGAGCCGATCGAGAAGCGGGGAGGCGACCGCGAGCACGAAGGCGACGTTCTGGCCTGACACGACCAGGAGGTGGGTGAGCCCTGCCGCCCGGAAATCGTCGATCGTCGCCCTGGTCTGGTCGCGGTCGTCGCCGAGCACGAGTCCCAGGTACAGGGAACGGTCACGCTCGCCGAGCAGGCCGGCCCCATCGTCGACGACGCGGCGGATTCCGTTGGCCAGCCGGGTGACCGGGTGCCCCTCACGTACGGTGCCGACCGTCTCGGCCGTCAGACGGGTGGCGATGTGGCGGCGGGCGAGCCAGGCGTCGTCCCGGACGGGCACCAGCCAGCCGGCGATGTGCACCCGCTCCCCGGCCATGGCGCCGCGCAGCGGACCCGCGCTCGCGGTGGGGACGGACAAGATGCTGTGCCGACCGGACCCGCGCACGGTCATCCGGAGCCCGCCGGGCACCACCTCGGGATCGGTCACCAAGGTCACCTCGCCGTCGAAGCGCTGCGCCCGTGGCGGCTCCAGGCCGGCCCAGGCATGGGCCGACACCACGGACGCGAGCACGGCGACGAGCACCGCGGCGAGGGCCGAAGGCAGCAGCCGACGACCACCGACCAGCGCGGCGAGCAGACCCGCCACCGCCCCGCCGGCGGCGACCGCATCGGGACGGGCGATCCAGCACCCCGCCGCGGCGGACGCGGCGACCACCAGCGGAGCGACGTCGGCGCGCCACGAGCCGGCATCGGCTTCGCGGTTCATGCCCGCACGAGCGTGCGGAGCTGCTCGAGCTTCGCCGGGCCGATGCCGCGCACCTCGAGCAGCTCGTCCACCGAGCCGAACGGACCGTGCTGATCGCGGTGCGACAGGATGGCCTGTGCCGTTGCGGGGCCGATGCCGGGCAGCTCGACGAGCTGGTCCAGCGTGGCCGAGTTGAGGTCGAGCGGACCCGAGCCGCCGGAGCTGCCAGGGCTGCCGGGGCTGCCCGCGGGCGGGGACCCCGGCCCACCTCCACCCGACGGCGTCGGCGCGGATGGCCCATCGATGCCCTGCGGCGACGGGGTCTCCGTCTCACCTCGACGGGGCACGTAGACCCGCACGCCGTCGCGCAGAGGCTCGGCGAGGTTCAGGCGGTCGGCGTCGGCATCTGCGGCCAGCCCACCGGCGGCGGCGACCAGATCTCCGATGCGTGCCCCCGGCGGGAGCCGGTGCACGCCCGGGGTGACGACCGCGCCGGCGGCGTGGACGAGCAGCTCGTCGACGACGTCGTCTCCCGGTTGCGCTCCGCCGCCCGGATCCGAGCCGGCGGAGGAGGCGGCGCCGTCGCCGGTGGTCGAGGTGGCGAACGGGATGGTGGTGCCGCCCGCGGTGAACTGCCCCGATGCCCCAGGTCCTGTCTCGGGAGCGGCACCGGCGAGGAACCACCATCCCCCCACGACCACCACCGCCACCACGGCCAGCCCGATCCGCAGACCCCGGTGGTCGACGAGGTCGCGGCAACGCTCGACCACGTCGCCGAGCACCGCACCACGCGGGCCGACGACCCCATGGGCGGCGAGGCGGTCGACGGGGGCTGGGGCAGATCGGTCCGAGGCAGGCGGGAGCTGCTCCGACGCCGACCCTGGACCTCGTTCGCGGTTGCCAGGTTCCACACGGTCCTCCGACATCGGCCCGCGCGCGGGCACCGGTGTTGGGGGAAGGACCGATTCCAACCGTACCGACCGGCCCGGGCGCCGTCAGCACCTGTTCTTGCCGGTGGATCACCGTTCACCCGCAGCGGTCAGACAGGCGCGCGGTCGGTACAAGCTGAAGTCAGGGCACGCTGAGATCA
>CAZALT010000220.1:0-4795 GCA_964485515.1 uncultured Rhabdothermincola sp.
TGAACCACAACCACTTCGAGGCGATCCAGACGATCCAGAAGCTGGGCTACCGGCTGACCAAGGACGACTTCGAAGTGGTCGACGTGTCGGTGCACCCGCCGTTCACCGACCTGCGTTCGGTGCAGACCACCATCGAGGCCGACAAGTTCAAGCTCCTCCTCGGCGCGCAGAACTGCTACTTCGAGGACAGTGGGGCGTTCACCGGCGAGGTGTCGCCGTCGTTCCTGGCCAAGCTCAACGTGGCGTATGTGATCGTGGGCCACTCCGAGCGCCGCGAGATCTTCGGCGAGACCGACGTGTGGGTCGAGCGCAAGGTCAAGGCCGTGTTCAAGCACGGCATGATCCCCATCCTGTGCTGCGGCGAGACCCTCGAAGAGCGCGAGGGTGGCGCCACCCACGGCAAGGTCACCGGCCAGATCCACGCCGGTCTCGCTGGGCTGACCGCCGAGCAGGTTGGCTCGATGGTCATCGCCTACGAGCCCATCTGGGCCATTGGCACGGGCAAGACGGCCACAGCCGAGGACGCTCAGCTCGTGTGCGGCCAGATCCGCGAGAAGGTCGCCGAGCTGCACGGCAAGGACGCGGCCAACAAGGTGCGCATCCAGTACGGCGGCTCGGCCAAGGCGTCGAACGCGGCCGAGCTGATGAGCCAGCCCGACATCGACGGCCTCCTGGTGGGCGGCGCCGCGCTCGACGCCGACGAGTTCGCCAAGGTCGTGCAGTACCGCCTCGACGCCTGACGTCGGACTCACTCCACCCCTTGCGCTAATTGCGTTTGTCTTGTCCGGAAACCGAACAAGATCAACGCCAGATGCGAGAAATCGACTCGACGCCGGCCTCCAGGGCCGGCGTCTGTCGTTGTACTGCAGGGTCGTGGCAGGGTGGCGCCATGACCGTTCCCGGATACGTCTCGCTGGTGACACTGGGCGTCACCGACCTCGCCCGCTCGATCGCGTTCTACGACGCGCTCGGGTGGCATCGCTCGTCGGCGTCGGTCGACGGAGTCGTCGCGTTCTACAAGACCGGGGGCGTGGTCGTCGGGCTGTTCGGCCACGACGACCTGGCCGACGATGCCCACCTGCCGCTGTCGGCGCCTTCGGGATTCCGCGGGTTCTCGCTGTCGATCAACGTGGCGAGCGACCACGACGTCGTCGAGGCGTTGCTCTCCGCGCAGAAAGCCGGGGCGATCGTGGTGAAGCCGGCCGAGATGGCCGTGTTCGGCGGCCTGTCCGGCTACTTCGTCGATCCCGACGGCCACCTGTGGGAGGTCGCCCACAACCCCGCGTTCGCGCTCGGCGGGGACGGCACGATCACGGTCCCCGACTGACAGGGAGAACGGTGGTGTGGGGCCAGCGCACCGCGGGTCTGACCCATCGTCTGACTGATTCAGCGACCGGCCGTGGCGGGTCCTCGACGACCGGATCGAAGAGCCGGTGGTTCGAAACGGGGTGCCGGACGGCGTGCGACGCGGCCATGATGCGGTGGTGCCCCGCGTCGAGTCGACGATCAACGTGCCCGTGCCGGTCGAGGTGGCCTTCGCCGTGTCTCAGACCTACGGCGAGGCGCGCTACCGGTGGGACGACTTCGTCAAGGAGCAGCACCTGCTCGACGGCGCGACCGGTGCCGGCAAGGGGGTGCGGACGGCCACGAAGTCGAAGCACGGCCTGACGATGGTGTCTCAGTACGTCACCTACCGGCCACCGACCCACGTCGGGATGAAGATGGTGAAGGGCCCGTGGTTCTTCTCGAGCTTCTCGGGCGGATGGAACTTCAGCGCCTGCAACGACGGCACGACCGACGCGACCTGGCGGTACAACTTCGTGGTGCGGCCGTCGTGGCTGCGGGTCGTGGGCGATCGAATCGGAACCCGCATGCTCGGTCGCGACATCGATCGGCGTCTCGCCGGCTTCGCCAAGGGGTGCGTCGATCCGGTCGTCGTCGCCGCGGCCACCGAGGGTCCCCACGCTGCTCCTTCAGCCTGATGTCACGGCCCGGGCTCCCGTGCCGGACGGCGCCGCGGGGTGCCCGGACGGCGCCGTAGGGGTGCCGGCGTAGCCGAGGAGGACGAATCTCGCGTCTCGGCCTGACTCGAAGCGGGTGCGCTGCTACGGTCACAGGCCGTGTTGACCGCCATCGTTCTCGGGATCCAAGTCGTCACCTGCGTGGCGCTCATCGTGCTCGTCCTGCTGCACAGCGGCAAGGGTGGCGGTCTGTCCGACATGTTCGGTGGAGGCATGGGCGCGACGGCGGCCGGCTCGACGATGGTCGAGAAGAACCTCGACCGCATCACGGTGGTCGCAGCGCTGATCTTCGCGTTCTGCACCATCGGCCTCGCCCTGCTGCTCAACCCGACGACCTGAGGCCGTGACCCGGCTTCGCCGTGGTCTCGGAGAGGTGGCCCGACCGTCTCGTCGGCTGACGCCGATCGCTCGTGGCCTCGTCGTGCTGGGCGTAGCGGTGCTCCTCGTCGCCGGTTGCTCGGGTTCAGATGAGGGCACCCCCGACCCGATGGTGCCCGTCGATGTCGACGTCACCTTGCGCGTCGGGCTGGTCGCGGTCGGTCCCGGCGAGGTGTTCGACCCGCTGTCGGTCGCGGCGACGAACCCGTCGGCGATGATCGCGCTCGACCTGGTCTCCGATGCGCTCAGCGAGTGGCCCGGAGGCGCAGGCTCGAGCGAGCCCGCCCAGCCGGCGATCGCCGAGTCGATCACCCCCGACGACGCGAACACGCTGTGGACCGTGGCGCTCGACCCGGACCGCACGTTCAGCGACGGTTCGCCGATCACGGCCGACGATGTCGTGTTCAGCCTCGACCGGGTGAAGGCTTCGGGGGCGTCGAACCTGGCGGGAGCACGACTCGACGTCGTGGAAGCGATCGAAGCAGTCGATGCGACGACGGTGAAGATCACGATGACGTCGCCGTTCGTGCAGCTGCCCGAGCTCCTCGCCTCGCCGCTGCTGGGCATCGTGTCGAAGGCGGCGATCACCGCTGATCCGTCGACGACGGTGGGATCGGGCCCCTACACACCCGCGTCGACGTCGGCAGGCGACGCGTCGATGGACGCCGCGTCGTCCGGCACGACCGTTGGCGGCGATGACGCCGCGGTGGTCACGACGATGACCCTTCGCCGGGCCCCAGGCGGGGCAGGGGAGTGGCTCTCGCCCGACGTCGTCGAGCTCGTGCCGTTCGACGGCGTCGCGGAGTCCTACGACGCGTTCAGCTCCGGTGAGCTCGACTGGTCCCTGGTGCCGAACGATGCCGAAGGCCCGGCATCGGACGTCGGCACGCTGGTGATGGCCCCCGCAGGAGTCGTCGGCTGGTTGGGCATCAACGCCGCCGATCCTGTCTACGGCGATGCCCGCTTCCGCCAGGCGATCGCCCGGGCGGTGCAGCGCGACGCCATCGTCGATGAGACCGTCCCCAACGGCGTGGCGTTGGAAGCGATCGTGGCCGACGGCGTGCCCGGCCACGTGCCGGACCCCTGTGGCGATGTCTGCGACGTCACCTCGTCGGGGGACGCGGCGAGAGCTCTGCTCGCCGAGGCGTTCCCTGACGGAGCGATCCCGACCGTCACCCTCAACGGCTACGACGACCCCGACCAACGGGCCCTGCTCGACCACCTCGAGGGCGATCTGGAGGCCGTGGGCATACCCGTCGAGCAGCGCCTCGAACCGCCCGACAGCTACGAGGCGTTCGTCGTCAGCGGACAACAGGGCGTGTTCAGCCTCGGCACGGTCGGTATCGTCCCGATGCAGGACTCGTACGTCGGGTCCTCGTTCCTGTCCGACTCGTGGGACAACGCCACCGGCATCCGATCGGACACGCTCGATGCCCAGATCCGAGAGGCCCGCGCCGCGACCGATGTGGGCGAACGGGAGAACCTGTACCGCAGCGTGGAGACCCAGGTGCTCGCCCAGTACGCGCAGATCCCGCTCTACCAGCTGCAGGTGCGTCAGGCCGTTGGCGCCAGGGTGAGCGACTTCGAGACACGCCTCGACGGCACGATCGTGCTCACTCAGCTTTCGATCACGAGCTGACGAGGCCGGCACGCCGGGAGCGCACCGGGTTGTCGCTCGCGGTGCCGGTCCAGTCGCGCAGTCGGGCATCGGTCGGGCATCATGGTTGCCGTCGCGATCGACGCGACGACAGGAGGAGGATCGATGCGAGCACGGCGAGTGGCCCGAGGTGCGGCAGTTCTGATCGTGGGTGCGCTTGCTCTCGGTGGTGCCGCGTGCTCGAGCGACGACGGCGAGGACAGCGCGTCGACGACCACGACACCGGCCGAAGCAACTTGCGATGCCTGGTCGGCCACGACCGAGGCGTTCGGCTCGCTCGGCCAGATCGACATCGTCAACGATGGTCTCAACTCGGTGCGCACGTACGTGGACGACCTCCAGGTCGCGGTGCAGGAGCTCGACACGGCGGTGAGCGCGCAGTACAAGCCGCTCGTGGGAGACCTGAAGGCGTCGCTGGAGAACCTCCAGACGGGAGCGACCTCGGGAACCGTCGTGGTCGAGGGGCTCGGCGCGCAGCTCGACGAGGTCGAGACCGCGTGGAACGCCCTGGTGTCCGAGCTGCAGACGGCCTGCCCGGACGTCACCGCCGATACGGCGTCTCTCTGACCGATCTGGATTCGGAGCCCGAAGCGGGTCGCGCTACAGTGACGACTCGCTTCGGGCCGAGAGACAACGGTTCGCGGTGCCACGTCGGAGTGGCGGAATTGGCAGACGCGCTAGCTTGAGGGGCTAGTGCCCGTAAGGGCGTGGGGGTTCAAGTCCCCCCTCCGACACCACC
>CAZALT010000221.1:0-4692 GCA_964485515.1 uncultured Rhabdothermincola sp.
ACGGGTGGGGAATTTCAGTGAGCAACTCTGGGGAGATTCACCTGAGCGCCATCATCGCGCTTGCTCGACACATCGACGAGTCGCCAAGCGCGCACCTCTCAACAGTTTCGTTGTATGACGGAATGCGAACCATCGCAGACCTCACGGCGGGAAGCCGGTCTGATGTGATGCTCCTGGCCCGCACTGGCGGCCTCTATCTGTCCCACCTCCGGAGTATCGATCCACAGTGGGGAACGTTGCAGGTGATGCTGACGGACGCCGAGGAGCTTGATGTCTGGAAGTCACGACCCAAGTCTCGAGGTTGGGCCCTCGACTCCGTACTTCGTTTGAGCACCGCACCCACCGACGTCCACTACATCATCGCTGGCGACGACTGCGCAGTGGTCGGGTTCTACGCTGTGTACGGACCAGGGAACGTAGATTATGGCCACTCGCTCCTGATCACACCCAAGACGGCTGGCGGGGGAGAAGTGATCGCGGCCCTCAAGGCGCATTTCCAGTGCCGATGGGAGAATGCTCAGGAAAGCCCATCAGGATGAGGCCGCGACCAGCAAGGCCTGGACATGATACTCGTAGGAGTGAGCACGTCGGACTTCCTCGCGCGCCGAACGCGCCTCATTGTGCAGCTCGAAGTCGTTAGCGAGCGCCTGCTCCACGACCCGGCGAAGGGCGTGGACGTCACCAGCGGGGACCTTGAGGCAGCCGGCGGTGGACACGAGCTCCGGCGCTAGGACATCTGACACGACGATCGGCTTCGCGAAGGTCCTCGCCTGGGCGAGCGAACCCGAGGCTCCTGCGTGACGTGTGAACTCTGGCAGGTAGGGGAACACCAGAACCGCAGCCGCCGCGATCGCTTCCTCCATGGCGTGGGGATCGACCCATCGGTCGGCCCACACCACGTCTGATCCCCGCGCCCACTCCCGCACTTGCTGCTCGTCCTCTGGGGCGAGTTCGCCGATGATGTGCACGGGCGGCCCACCTACCATCGCCTCGAGGAGAACCCACGTTCCCTTGTCGCGCCGTGCGCCGCCGACGACGGCGACTCGTCGTGGCTCGACAACCGCCGGCATGCGGTTGAATCGGGAGTCGATTGCTGCCGCGGTCGCCGCCGGCCACGGGACGTAGGTGACCGATGCTCCCGGCACCACCTCGTCCAACACCTCTCGCCCGCGGACGGTGTGGACGACGAACGCGTCCCGCTCCGCTACAGCCGCCAGCCGACGCTTCGTGCTCCGGTCCCGGGGCAGCTCTCCGGGTCGGTGCACGACATGTACGAAGCGGACGCCGATGTCGTCCAATGGCACCCCAGGATGTGACTCGTCGAAGAAGAGGTTGACCATCGTGGTGATCCCGGCGTTGCGGGCGTCGTGAGACGCACTGAGGAGGTTGTCGCGTGTGACATCGACGTCGACGGGTAGTCGACACCCGTTGACTGAAACGACCTTTACCGCCGGCGGCGGGTCGGTCGCTGAGAGGTAATACAGCGGGCAATAGAGCCGTACGGGCATCATCTCGGCTGCGGCGCGACCCAGGCCGACGATTAGATCTGGATGGTGACCGAGGATGGGTCCCGGGTATTCGTCGAAGAAGGCGATTCCAGTCATGCTTGCCAACCCGCCAGCGCGCACAGCTCGGCGTATACCGCGGTCGCTTCGTAGCCGACTTCGCGGTCTGCCGCGCGCTTGAGCTCGGGTCGCACGATCGCCGGGTCGGGGCTGGCATTGAGGTGGTCGGCCAGTCGCTGGACGCCGTCGCGCCCAACAACCTGGTCGTAGTGGAGGAAGATCCAGTCACCGTCGTGGCGATGGTCGTCGAGGATCCGGCGGTACATGGCGACCCAGAGACCCTCGGCGCTAGCACCATCCATCGCGACGTTTCGGAGCCATGGCGCCTCATCGCGCTCCTTCAAGATGCTGGTGACCGTTCGGCCGGGCTCACGAAAGACGCACACGAACGCCGTGCCGACTGGCAGGAATGGACGCCAGGCTGGAAGCGTGTAGCAGAACCGGGGATCCTTGAACGCGAACGGCCGTTGAGCGACGAGGGCGCGGATCGACGCAGCGACCTCCGGCGAGGGCCGACCCGCGGACGCGGTCTCGGGCAGTGGCTCGAGCCACCGCGAGCCGCGCTCGGTGCGACCAGCTCCCGGAGGCACGAGCGGATCGAGGAGCGACTCGTTGATCTCCTTGACGTCCTCGCCCTCGAAGAAACCGGCCGGGTTCGCCTCCCGTGGCGGGTGCAGCCGGGGGCCGAGGAAGTAGCCAGCAGACGCGACCAAACCGGCGACGAGGCTCGTCCCGCTCCGACCGCAGCCAAGGACCATCGCGTCCCGCCTGCGGTCGGGGCTACGTTGGCCCGTCATCCGGCACCCACCACCCCAGCTCGCCGAGGAGCAAGGTTTGCAGCACGCCCCGATCCCGCAGCCGAAGATCGTCCTCGAAGGCACGCATCTCACCCGTAAGACCGACGTGGCATTCGCGCTCGCGGAACACGTAGACATCATCGGGCATCGGAGGCGGCGGTGGCACATCCCGCTGCTGTCCGCCGAGTGGGAGACCCGCTCGGACGAGCAGCCGACGAAGGCAGCGCCCGGTCGCAGTATGATTGATTACCTGCCGGGCGATGAGCCATGGGTAGTCGAGTGCTACGACGCATACGTTCGGCTCCTCGAGCTCCAGCGCGATTACTACTGGGTTCTCGACCGCTTCCACGTCTCGACGATGTCGCACCAGCGGCTTGCGGGACGAGACATCGACCTGAGCTGGGTCGACCAACGGCTCGCCGCCCTTGGGTTTGTCCTCGTCCACCTCAGGCGAGACCCGGCGACGTTCGAGCGAGCTCGCGAGCACCGGCTGACCTACTCCGAGAACCGGCACCGGTACAACGATCTTCGCCCATTCATTCGTGAGCAAGACGTCATGGCCGATCTCGTTTCCGCCTCGGCACTGCCCGCCCTGACCGTCGACGTCTCCGACGACGATGTCGACCGCATTGCTGCGGAAATTCTCTCCTGGGTGAAGGCCATCGACGCATGGTGGAGGCCGTCGTATGGGGCGAGCGTGTCCGAGTGAACGATCCGATCAGCGTGATCACCGTCACTCGCGGCCGCCTCGTCCTCCTCCATCGCGCCATGGCGTCGGTGCAGGCTCAGGACTACGGGGGCGAGATTGAGCACCTAATTATCGTGGACGACGACGAGGCGACTGTGAGGGGCCTCACCCCTCGCTCATCGGTGCCCGGTCGTTCCCACTCCGTCTACGACGTCCGTCGCCCCGCGTCAGACGGTGGCGTCGGCGCGGTGTACCCGCGGCTGGCGCGCCTGCTCAACGTCGGTATCCATCGCGCAGCCTCACCCTGGATCGCCTTCCTCGACGACGACAACGAGTTCGAGTCGGACCACCTCTCGTCGCTCAGGCGGTTCGCGGACACCACGGGCTGCGACGCTGTTCACTCGGCGAGGCAGATGCTCTGGCCCGACGGGTCGCCCTACCTTGAGCAGCGCTTTCCGGGCCCTGGTTCAGACTCGGAGCAGGCTCGGATCTACAGACTCCTCTGCGACCGTGGTGTGTGCGAGCCGGGGAGCCATGTGGTGCGTGACCGGGTCGATGCGGGCGCGACGGAGTACCGGAACAGCACGGTGATACAGGCGTCGGATCCGGTCATGCTCGTGGACCAGAACCTGTGGCTTATCCGTCGTGAGCTGCTTCTGCGCACACCGATTCCCGAGGAGTTCTCTGACCAGAACGTTGCTGACAACACCTGTCCGGACGACCTTATGGTCGAGGCCTTAGTTCGAGCGGGGGTCGAGATCTCGACCAACGGCAGACCGAGCGTGCGCTACTACCTCGGCGGGATATCGAATCAGGTCCACCGTGACTGATGAGGAGGTTCTGGCTGTTCTCCAGGAAGTGGCCGGCGAGGTCTGCGGCCTCGTCGAAGCCACACCGGTACCAGAACGGGCACAACTCATTGACAACAGAGTCGACCAATTCTCGATCGACTTGGCGGCCGACGCTCTCGCCGTCCGTCTGCTCACGGCCGCTGGGCTCGGCGTACTGTCGGAGGAGTCTGGCCGGCACCTTTGGAACGCAAGCATCCGTGTTGTGGTGGATCCCATTGACGGGTCCACAAACTGCGCTCGTGGTCTGCCCTCCTACGGTCCGAGCCTCTGTGCAGTCGACGCGGATGGGCTCGTCGCCGCGGTCGTGCGGAATATCCCGGCGGCCACCAACTATGCGGCGCGGCGCGGCGCCGGCGCCACCAGAAACGGTGCTCCGCTGTTGCCGTACCGTCGCGACTGCCTTCGAGTCGTGGCAACCGGTGACCCAGTTGACGCCCTCGAACCTGAGACGTGGACGCGGCTCTCGGGAGCGTCGGCCCACGATTTATGCCTGGTGGCCGACGGCACCGTTGACGGATACGTCGACGTGCGAAACACCCAATCGATATGGGACTACGCCGGTGCCCTGCTGGTCCTTCTCGAATGCGGAGCCGTAGTCCGGGAACGTGCCGGGCATGAGCTCCTTGACCTCGACGCTGTGAGGAATCGGAGGCTGGTCGCGGCGTCGACAGTGGAGCTGGTCGACTCGCTTGACTGCCTCCCGCTCGGCCCGCCCGTCTGACGCCCCGGGGGAAGGCGGACTTGTCAGGATCATCGAGTGCGCCTGACAGTCTCGGCGGCGGCTTCTACAC
>CAZALT010000222.1:0-4662 GCA_964485515.1 uncultured Rhabdothermincola sp.
CCATCAAGATCCTCAACGCGTCGCGCTTCACGCTCGGCATCTCGGCCGAGGGCGTGGTGGCCGGTCCCGTCGACCTGTCGGCGATCACCGAGACGGTCGACCGCTCGATGCTCGCCCAGCTCGCCGACCTCGTCGACGAGACCACCAGGGCCTTCGACGGCTACGACTACGCCCGCGCCCTCGAGCGCACCGAGGCCTTCTTCTGGCGGTTCTGCGATCAGCAGGTCGAGCTCGTCAAGGGCCGCGCCTACGGTGGCCAGGGCGAAGCGGCGGCCGCGTCCGCGCAGGCGTCGCTGCAGCTCGCCTTGTCCACGCTGCTCCGCCTGTTCGCCCCGTTCCTGCCCTACGTCACCGAAGAGGTGTGGTCGTGGTGGCAGGAGGGGTCGGTGCACCGCGCCGCGTGGCCCACCTCCGCCGAGCTCCGAGCGGTGGCCGGCGACACCGACCTGCTCGCCGCCGACGTGGCGGCCGACGTGCTGCGCGAGATCCGCAAGGCCAAGACCGAGGCCAAGCGCACGCTCAAGGCGGGCGTGGCGGAGGTCGTCATCGCCGACACCGCGGCCCGCCTCGCTGCGCTCCAAAGCGTGTTGGCCGACGTCAGAGACGCGGGTGTCGTCACCGGCGAGGTCGTGACTCGGGCGCTCGCGACGGACGCCGAGCCGAGCATCGAGGTCACCCTCGTGCCCGAAGAGGACCAGCCCACGACCTGAGACGGATCCGCTCCCGCTCCCTCCCCATTCGTGGAACTGGCCGGCCAAAGCCGTCGCATACGACCAACGCTCCCAGCCAGTTCGCCGATCGGGGGTGTCAGCGGTCGGGGTGTCAGCGGTCGGGGTGTCAGCGGTCGGGGTGTCAGCGGTCGGGGGTGTCAGCGGTCGGGGATCTCGTCGCCCGCCGCTTCGTCGCGGGGTTCCTCACCCACCGTCTCCAGGTGGACCCACGACTCGGAGCGGCCGCCGCCCGGCAGCTTCACCCCGGCATCGGCGAAGGCGGCCTTGATGCGGATGCGCAACGCCCGCATCACGCCGAACTGCGCCGCGGGTCGGGTCTTCACCACGAGTCGCACCGTGTACGTGCCGTCGGCGAACGACTCGATGCCCCAGACGTGCGGCGGGCTGAGGATCTCCGATGACCACTCCGGGTTGTCGGCCACCACGTCGGCGCCGTGCTGGATGATCTGACGAGCGACCTCGTAGTCGGTGTCGATCGGCACCTCGATGTCGAGCAGGGCCCGCGCCCACTCCTGCGACTTGTTGCCCACCCGCAGGATCTGGCCGTTCGGCACGTGCCACACCGTGCCGTTGACGTCGCGCACCCGAGTGGATCGCAGGTTGACCTTCTCGACCGTGCCCTTCACGTCACCGCCCAGGTCGACGGTGTCGCCCACCCCGAACTGGTCCTCGATCACCGCGAAGAACCCCGACAACACGTCGCGCACGATGTTCTGCGCTCCGAAGCCGAGCGCCACGCCGAGGATGCTCGACACGGCGATGAACGGGCCCAGCTCGATGCCGATGACGTCGATGATCCAGATGAGCGCGATGAACCAGATGATGATGGTCGCCACGCTGCGGAACACAGCCACGAGCGTCTGCGACCGGGCCTCGGCACGCAGGTTCCACTGCGTGCTGGCCAGCAGCGCGTCCGGGGTCTTGTCGCGCAACCGCTGCAGACGTTCCGAGGGTGGCCTCGTCATGCGCCGCATCGCTCGCTTGATGAACCAGCGGGCGATGCGGGTCAGGAGGAAGGCGCCGATGAGGATGGCCAGGATCCACAGCGGCTTGACGAACCACTCGGCCACGTCGGCAGCGTCGACCGAATCGGTGGAGTCTGCGCCCGCGAACATCGGCGAGAACCTATCGGGACCCGGGCCGACCCACGACCTGGGAGCGGCCGTGATCCCCCGTGGAGGACGAAGGACCTGTCCCCCAGGCCAGCTGGGGAACAGGTCCTTCGTCACGTTCGTTCAGAGGTGGACACGCCTGGTGCCCACGGACCATCAGGTCGACTGGATCAACCGAGGTTGGCGTTGACGAAGTCCCAGTTGATGAGGCTGTCGAGGTAGGTCTCGATGTACTTCGGGCGCACGTTGCGGTAGTCGATGTAGTAGGCGTGCTCCCAGACGTCGATGGTGACGATCGCCTTGGCGTTGTGCTTCAGAGGTAGGTCGGCGTTGGCCGTCTTCATGATCTCGAGGCCCGATCCGGCATCGACCAGCCAGGCCCAACCCGAGCCGAACTGCGTGGTGGCCGCCTCGGTGAACTTCGCCCGGAACGTGTCGTAGGAGCCGAAGGCCGAGCCGATGGCGTCCGCCGCGGCACCGGTGGGCTCGCCGCCGCCGCCCGGCTTCAGCGAGCTCCAGTAGAAGGTGTGGTTCCACACCTGCGCCGAGTTGTTGAACACGCCGGCCTCGGAGTTGACGATGATCTCTTCGAGCGACTTGTTCTCGAGGTCGGTGCCCTCGATGAGCTTGTTGAGGTTGGTCACATACGCCTGGTGGTGCTTGCCGTAGTGGTACTCAAGCGTCTCGGCGCTGATGTACGGCGCGAGGGCGTCCTGGGCGTAGGGCAGGGGTGGGAGCTCAATGGCCATGCGCGATCACTCTCTCAGATGTGGATTGTGGACGGAACGCCGCTCACGCTACCCCGCCCGCCTCGAGGTGCAATCACCTCAGGTGTCGGCGTAGGACACCTGGCAGAAGCCGTGGTTGCAGTAGCCCCCCGGGTTCTTGGCCAGGTACTGCTGGTGGTGGTCCTCGGCGTAGAAGAACCTGCCCGCCGAGACGATCTCGGTGGCGATCGAGCCGAAGCCCTGCTCGGTGAGCCGGGCCTGGTAGCGGTCGCGGGAGGCTTCGGCGACGGCCTGCTGCTCGACGGAGTGCGTGAAGATGACCGAGCGGTACTGCGTGCCGTGGTCGTTGCCTTGACCGTCGATCTGGGTGGGATCGTGGTCCTCCCAGAACCTGGCGAGCAGCTCGTCGAGGCTCACCTGCTTCGGGTCGAAGACGACGAGCACGGTCTCGGTGTGGCCGGTGCGCCCCGAACACGTCTCTTCGTAGGTCGGGTTGGGGGTGAACCCGCCCTCGTAGCCCACGGCGGTCGTGTAGACCCCCGGCAGCTGCCAGAAGATCCGCTCGGCGCCCCAGAAGCAGCCCATGGCGAGCTCGATCTGTTCGAGACCCTCGGGGAACGGCCCGACGAGGGGGTTGCCGTTGACGTGGTGCGCCGATGCGACCGGCAGGGGCTCGGCCCGACCGGGAAGCGCCTGATCTGCGGTGACCATGGCGGGGGTGGATCGTCCGAACAACATGCGATCAGGCTACGGGTTCAGCTGCCAACCGTTCGCGTCTCGACGCCGGGACCCGTATCCTCCGGAGCGACCAGCCGTGCGATGACGAACGACGAAGAGGGACTGCGTGACTGCTACCGACGCCCACGAGGTCGCCGTAGACCTGCGCTGCACGGTCGTCGCCCGAGCGATGGGCACGCCTGTCGGCGGCACCGCCGCGGCGTTCGGCGCCACGCTCCTGATCGAGGTCCCCCAGCCGTGGCCCAAGAGCATCGAGGACCATCCGCTCCTCGGCGAGCTCATACCGGTCGCGAAGGAGCTGGGCATCCGCCTCCAGGGGATCGTTCCCGCTCGCGACCCCGAGACGCCCCGGAACGGCGGCGACGCGATCAAGCTCGTGCTCTACCGTCGAACCGGTTCCGGCTCGACGTTCGCGGGATTCGAGCGCGTCGAGGCCACCGCAGCGGTCGACGAGCTCCCCACCACCGTACGCGGACCATGGGACAAGGTGGCGCCCGCCGACCGCACCGAGGTCCTGATCTGCGCCCACGGCAAGCGCGACCGCTGCTGCGGGTCGCTCGGCACGATCTCAGCCACCCACGCGGTCGCCAACGGCATCACCGCGCTGCGCACCAGCCACCTCGGTGGGCATCGGTTCGCACCGACCGCGACGATCCTGCCCGAGGGAACCGCGTGGGCGTGGCTCGACGACGACCTCCTCGCCTCGATCGTCGACCGCACGGTCGATCCCGCGCAGCTCCGTGCCCACTACCGAGGATCGGCCGGCATCGACCACCCTGCGGCGCAGCTCATCGAGGGTGAAGCGTTCTTCGACGTCGGCTGGTCGTGGCTCGACCGGCCCCGGTCGGCCCAGGTCAGGCCGGACGGCGACGACCGGTGGCGCGCGTCGGTCACCGACGGCACCACCACGTGGTCGGGCACGGTCGTGCGCACGGGCCGACTCCCCCAGCCGGTGTGCGGTGAGCCCATCGACGCGGCCAAGAAGTTCGACGACGTCCTCGAGATCGTCGAGCTCACCCGAGCCTGAGGTGCCGACCCTCCCGGGGCGAACAGGCGTCGGCCGGCCCCCAGGTCGGGGGCCGCGCCACGCACGAAGGGTCAGACCGAGGTCGTGTCGTCGCCGATCACGCCAGCGAGCTCCTCGCGCAGCACCCGACGGAGGAGCTTGCCTGTCTCGTTGTAGGGCAGCTCGTCGCTGACGACGATGCGCTCCGGGGTCTTGGTCGACCGGAGCTTGGCCCGCACGTGGTCGCGCGCCGCGTCCTCGTCCAGCTCGACGCCCGGCTCGAGCACGGCGACGGCCACGACCCGCTCGCCCCACTCGGTGTCGGGGATCCCGACGACTGCCACGTC
>CAZALT010000223.1:0-2227 GCA_964485515.1 uncultured Rhabdothermincola sp.
GCCGAACCCGCGCACGCCCGGCGAGTTGCCCGAAGGCGCCGTTCCCGATGGCGAGCCCGTGGAGGTCGAGGTGGCGGCCGAGCGTCCGCCCTACGTAGGCGGCGTCGGCAGCCGCCGTGAGGCCCGGGAGCGGGCGCTCGGCCTGCTCTACGAGTCGGAGGCCAAGGACATGGATCCGTCCGAGGTCCTCGACGCGCTCGTGCTCGATCCCGATCCGTTCACCGCGGACCTCGTGCTGGGGGTGGCCGACGATCTCGAGGACATCGACGGTGTCATCTCGGCGTACGCCAAAGGCTGGACCGTCGCCCGCATGCCGGCCCTCGACCGAGCCCTGCTCCGTCTCGGGGTCTTCGAGCTGGTCCACCGCACCGACGTGCCGACCGGTGCCGTGATCTCCGAGGCGGTCGAACTGGCCAAGCGCTTCTCCACCGAGGAGTCCGGCCGCTTCGTCAACGGCGTCCTTTCGGCGGTCGCCGCCGACGTCCGCGACTGAACTGCCACCCGGCCGTTCTGGCTGGACAGATACGCCAAATAGGCCGCATCTTCCCAGCCAGTTCGGGAACGCGGGGCGAGCCGCGGCTGCTAGGGTCGACGTCTGACCGTGAAGTGAGTCCTGTGAGGCTCATACGGACAGAAGGAGCCCGGTGTGGCCGAACGTGAACGACGCCTGACGCCCCCTTTCGGGGGCGTTTTCGTTGCCCGGAAGCTGGTCATGGACCACGAGGCCCTGCAACGGGCCGTCTGGCGCATGTCCCACGAGATCGTCGAGCACAACGAGGGCTTGCACGACGTCGTGCTCATCGGCCTCCAGACCGGTGGGGTGTGGCTGTCGGCCCGCCTCGCCGAGGCCCTCGAGCAGATCGAGGGCACCGAGGTCCCCGTCGGCACCGTCGACGTCGCCTTCTACCGCGACGACATCGGCATCCGGCCCGTCCTTCCCGAAGCCGTCACCGACATCCCCTTCGACCTCACCGGCAAGACCGTGGTGCTCGTCGACGACGTGCTCTTCACCGGCCGCACCATCCGGGCCGCCCTCGAGTCGCTCGCCGACTACGGCCGGGCCCGGGCCGTGCAGCTCGCCGTCATGGTCGACCGGGGTCACCGAGAGCTGCCCATCCGCCCCGACTACGTGGGCAAGAACCTGCCCACCCGGCGCGACGAGGTCGTCGACGTCACCGACGAAGGCGTCGAGCTGGGGGAGATGCACAAGTGAGGCACCTCCTGTCGATCGACGACCTCGACGCCGACGACCTCGAGGAGTTGTTCAAGCTCACCGACGGCTTCGTCGAGGTGTCGAGTCGATCCATCCCAAAGGTGCCGGCGCTGCGAGGCAAGACCGTCGTGTCGCTCTTCTTCGAGGACTCCACCCGCACCCGCCTCTCCTTCGAGACGGCGGCCAAGCGGTTGTCGGCCGACACCATGACCTTCAGCGCGGCATCGTCGTCGCTCAAGAAGGGTGAGTCGGTGCGCGACACCGTGCAGACCATCGAGGCCATGGGCGTCGACGCCATCGTCGTGCGCCACCGCTCGGCCGGCGTGCCCTGGCAGATCGCTGGCTGGTCGTCGTCGAGCATCATCAACGGCGGCGACGGCTGGCACGAGCACCCCACCCAGGCGCTGCTCGACAGCTACACGATCCGCCAGCGCTTCGGTTCGCTCTCCGGGCTCAAGATCGCCATCGTCGGCGACATCAAGCACAGTCGGGTGGCCCGCAGCGACATCCTCGCCTTCACCAAGCTGGGCGCACAGGTCACCATCGTGGCGCCGCCCACGCTGCTGCCGCCCAGCCTCGAAGGCTGGCCGGTCGAGGTGTGCACCGACATCGACGAGATCATCGGCAAGGTCGACGTCGTCTACCTCCTCCGGATGCAGCTGGAGCGCCAGAACGAAGCGCTGCTGCCGTCGCTGCGCGAGTACACCGCGACCTACGGGCTGACCGCGGCGCGCGCCGCTCGGCTCGGGCCGGACACGATCGTGATGCACCCCGGCCCCATGAACCGGGGTGTCGAGATCGCGGCGGAGGTGGCCGATCTCCCCAACGCCGTGATCATCGACCAGGTGCGAAACGGGGTGGCGGTCCGCATGGCCGTGCTCTTCCGGCTGCTCGCCGCACAGTCCCAACGGGAGTCGCTCGACCCGCCCGACCTGGCCAGTCCCGAACGCACGAGTCCTGAACGCACGAGTCCTGAACGCACGAGTCCTGAACGCACGAGTCCTGAACGCACGA
>CAZALT010000223.1:2327-4655 GCA_964485515.1 uncultured Rhabdothermincola sp.
GAACGCACGAGTCCTGAACGCACGAGTCCTGAACGCACGAGTCCTGAACGCACGAGTCCTGAACGAACCGGAGCTGATCTGTGAGCGCCTTGCCCGATCTCGTGATCCGTGGGGGGGTGGTCCTCGACGAGCGTGGCCGCCGGACGGCGGACGTCGCCATCGCCGACGGCGTCATCGTCGAGGTGGCCGAGTCCATCGACCCGGGCAGTGCCACGGTGCTCGACGCCGGCGACTGCCTGGTCACCCCGGGACTCGTCGACCTCCACGTGCACCTGCGCGAGCCGGGCCGGGAGGAAGCCGAGACCATCGAGACCGGCGCTCGCGCCGCCGCGCTCGGCGGGTTCACCGCCATCTTGGCCATGCCCAACACCGAGCCCGCCATCGACTCGGTTGCCGTCGCCCGCGAGGTGCTCGACAAGGGCAAGGACGCCATCGTCGACGTCTACTCGTCGGGCTCCATCACGGTCGGACGCAAGGGTGAGCAGCTCACGCCCATGGCCGAGCTCGCCGCCCTCGGCATCCGCATCTTCACCGACGACGGCTCGGGTGTGCAGGACGATCGCCTGATGCGTCGGGCACTCGAGTACGCCAGCGGCCTGGGTGTCACCCTCGCCCAGCACTGCGAGGTCGAGGCGCTGTCCAAGGGCGGTCACATGCACGAGGGCGCCTGGTCGTCCCGGCTCGGCATCTCGGGCATACCGGCCGAGGCCGAGGAGCTCATGGTGATGCGCGACATCGCGCTGAGCCGGCTCACCGGCGCACCCGTGCACTTCCAGCACCTGTCGACGGCCGGGTCCGTCGCGCTCGTGCGCCAGGCCAAGGCCGACGGCGCCAACGTCACCGCTGAGGCCTGTCCCCACCACTTCACCCTCACCGCCGCCGAGGTGGCCAGCTACGACCCGGTGTTCAAGGTCAACCCGCCGTTGCGCGAGGCCGCCGACGTGGCGGCGCTCAAGGCCGGCCTGGCCGACGGCACCATCGACGCCATCGCCACCGACCACGCGCCGCACACCCAGGAGACCAAGGAGGCGCCGTTCGACGAGGCGCCCTGCGGCATGCTCGGACTGGAGACGGCGCTGGGCCTGGCGCTCACCGAGCTCGGGCTCCCCATCGACGAGCTCCTCGCGCTGATGAGCTGGCAGCCCGCGGCGATCGCCGGCATCCGCGACACGCACGGCGGTCCTGTCGAGGAAGGCCGGCCCGCCAACCTCGTGGTCATCGACCCTGCGGCCGCGTGGGTGGTCGACGCCTACCGGCTGTCGAGCAAGAGTCGCAACACGCCCTACGCCGGCCGCGCTCTCACCGGGCGCGCCCGGCACACCGTGTGTCACGGTGAGGCGGTCGTGATCGACGGGGAGGCGCAGAGGTGACCGGGATCGAGACGACTGGAGTTGGGATGGGTTCGGGCAAGCACGAGATCCGCGAGGCCCAGCTGGTGCTGGCCGACGGCACGACCTTCGAGGGCGAGGCCATCGGGGCCGAGGCCCCACAGGGTGTGGCCACCGGTGAGGTCGTGTTCAACACCACCATGACCGGCTACCAGGAGGTCATCACCGACCCCTCCTATGCCGGGCAGATCATCACCTTCACCTACCCCCACATCGGCAACTACGGCACGACGCCGCTCGACGACGAGTCCCGCAAGCCGTTCTGCAAGGGCATCATCGTCCGTGAGATGGCCCGGCGCCGCAGCAGCTGGCGCAGCGACGGCGACCTCGATGCCTTCTTGAAGGCGGCGGGCATCCCCGGCATCGCCGGGGTCGACACCCGGCGGCTCACCCGCCACATCCGCGAGGCGGGCTCGATGCCCGCCGCGTTCGGCCGGGCGGATCACGCCACGCTCAAGCAGGCCGCGGTCGACGAGCCGGGCACCGACGGGCAGGATCTCGTCTCGCAGGTCACCTGTGACGAGCCGTACACGGTGGGCCTCGCCCCCGGCGCGGGAACCGGTCGCCCCAAGCGGGTCGTCGCCTACGACCTCGGCATCAAGACCACGATCCTGCAGCACCTCAGCGGCATCGCCACGGTCGAGGTCGTCCCCGCCACCACCTCAGCGGCCGACGTGCTCGCCCGCAACCCCGACGGCGTGTTCCTCTCGAACGGACCGGGCGATCCGGCCGCGGTCTCCTACATGCCCGACACCATCCGCGAGCTGCTCGGCAACGTGCCCGTGTTCGGCATCTGCCTCGGTCACCAGCTGCTCAGCACCGCGGTGGGGGGCACCACCTTCAAGCTCCCCTTCGGTCACCACGGTGGCAACCACCCGGTGCGGCGCATCGAGACAGGCGCCGTCGAGATCACCAGCCAGAACCACAACTACGCGGTGGA
>CAZALT010000224.1:0-4631 GCA_964485515.1 uncultured Rhabdothermincola sp.
GTGGCCAGGAAGGCGTTGCTGGCGTACTTGATCGTCTCGGCCGAGGCGGGGTCGGTGACCATCAGCGGTGCGGGCACCCCGATGTAGAGCGACGCAACCCGGATGGCGGCACCTTGGTCGTCGCTGCCGATGACCACGCGGTCGGGGTGGAAGAAGTCGTTGACCGCCGAGCCCTCGCGGAGGAACTCCGGGTTGGACACGACGTAGACGTCGGAGCGCTCGAGGGCCCGCTCGACGAAGCGGGTCGACCCGACGGGGACCGTGGACTTGTTGACCACGACCGTGCCCGGCGCCAGGTGCGGCGCGATCTCACAGGCTGCTGCTTCGATGTAGCTGAGATCGGCCGAGCCGTCCCCGCCCTGGGGTGTGGGCACGCACAGGTAGGCGAACTCTGCGCCCTTGACGGCGTTGGTGGCGCCGAGGACGAACCGAAGCCGGCCCGACCTGATGCCCTCCCGGACGATCTCTTCGAGACCCGCCTCCACGATCGGGATCTCACCCCGGCTGAGTCGTGCCACCTTGTCAGCGTCGATGTCGGCGCAGACCACCTCGTGGCCGAGGTGCGCGAAGCAGGCCCCCGTCGTCAATCCGACGTAGCCCGTCCCGATCACTGCGATCTTGCTGCCCAACCGACTTCCTCCGGTATCCGCGCTGTCCCTCGCACCCTCGTGGACGAGGGCCCCAGCGTACCTGTCCTGAACCGACGGGCCGGATTCGAGGGGACCTACCCGCAGGAGACGCCCTCGGGGATGGTGGGCACGAACGGGTTGTCCTCGACGGTCGTGGTCGTCGTCGACTCGACCGCCGTGGGCATGTCCGGCAGGGCGGTCGTGGTCGTGGTCGTGGGGAGCTTCGCCTCGACCGCGGCGGCATCGACCGGCTCGGCCCGCACGCCGACGAAGCCGTCGCCGGTGACGACCGCGACGTTCACGTCGATGAGCCCGGTGTCCTCCTGGAAGCGGAACGGGCCGTCGATGTGGCGAGCGACCTCGACGGCCTTGGCCTCCTGGCCGGGCTGGAAGCGCACCACGGTGATGGTCGGATCCTCGGAGCTGTTCGCGTCGATGGACCGCACGGCGAAGAAGCCCAGGTCGGCGAAGGCGCCGAGCGTTGCCGAGCCCTGTCCGGCCACACCGGTGCCGTTGCGGATCTCGACGGCCGTCGATGCGTTGGTGTCGCCCTCGACGCTGGCCCCCCGGAAGATGTCGAGGATCGGCTGGGCGTCGGCGTCGACGAGCTTCAGCGCGGAGGTCCGGGCGAACCCGGCGTTGACCACCGGGGCGGTGAACATCACGAGGGAGTCCGGGTTGAAGTCGCGGAACTCCATGCCCAGGTCGACGATCTGGCCACCGGTGAAGGTGTCGTCGAGGCGGACGCTGTTCTGGGCGACCGACACCAGCTCGTTGAGCGTGAACGGGTTGCGGACGCCCTTGCTGATCGCCCGCTTCAGTGCGGCGCGCATGAAGAGCTGCTGGCGTTGGATGCGTCCGAGGTCGGCGATGGGGTCCTGCTGCCACCGGCCGTTCTCGAACTTCTCGAAGTAGCGGGAGCGGGTGAGGGCGAGGGCCTGGTCCGGGTCGAGCGTGATGCAGCCGGGCTCTTCGATGGCGAGGCCGGAGTTCTTGTCACGAGCGGGCCAGGGGAAGTAGAGGGGCACGCCGTCGACGGCGCCGACGAGGTCCTTGAAGCCGGCCAGGTTCACCTGGGCGTAGTGGTCGATCTCGATGCCGAAGTTGCTCTTGATGGTGGCGATCAGGTTCTCGGGTCCGCCGAGCGCCTGCGCGGCGTTGATCTTGTCGTTCTTGCCGGTGTTGGCGATCTCGACCCAGAGGTCGCGGGGCAACGAGAGCAGGTAGGCCTGGTCGGAACCGGGATCGACCCGCAGGATCATGATGGTGTCGGTGTTCTTCTCGCCGCCTCGACCTCGGAGCACGGGGTCGTCCTCGGCGAGGTTGCTGGAGTCGTCCACCCCGACGAGCAGGATGTTCTGCGCTGCCGAGGCCGGCTTGTCCTCGGCCAAGGCACTGCCGAGGGCGAGTCGCGGGACCTCGCTGACCGACCGGTCGGCGTAGTAGAGGCCGGCCGCGGCGGCGAGGCACGCCAGCACGAGCAGGCAGTTGAAGCCGATGAGGATCCGTTGTCCCCAGGTCCGTCGCAGGCGCGCCATAAGCGGTAGAGGCTACCCGCCCCCACGACCCGAAATTGCGTGTCTGGCCGTTGCTGAGCAACGGCGAGGAACGCCAGATCGATGGTGTGATGGGACGGTTGGCGTTTCGGGGGAACGCGGCGACGCGTGCTACGCCACCGGAAGGCCGAGCGAGCGGGCGATGACGATCCGCTGGATCTCGCTCGTGCCCTCCCCGATCTCGAGCACCTTCGCGTCGCGGTAGTGGCGGGCGACGGGGTTGTCGTCCATGAACCCCGCCCCACCGAATATCTGGGTCGCTTCGCGCGTGGCGGTCACCGCCGCCTCGGTGCTGTACAGCTTGGCGATGGCTGCCTCCCGCTTGAACGGCTGGCCCGCGTCGCGCCGCGCCGCCGCCTGATAGGTGAGCGCCCGTGCCGCGTCGGCGGCGACCGCGAGGTCGGCGAGCTTGAAGGCCACGCCCTGGTTTGCACCGATGGCTCGGCCGAACGCCACCCGCTGCTTGGCGTAGTCGGCGGCGGCCGCGAGGCAGGACTCGATCACCCCGAGGGCGAGCGCGGCGATGGCGACGCGGCCGTCGTCGAGCGCGGCGAGGAAGCTGGCCAGGCCCCGACCGCGCTCGCCGAGCAGGTGGTCCTGCGGCACCCGGCAGCTCGCGAAGGACAGCCCATGCGTGTCCGACGCGTGCCACCCCATCTTCCGATAGGCGGGCCCGACTTCGAAGCCGGCGGTGCCGCTCGGCACGACGATCGTGCTGATCTCGCGCCGTGAAGCCTCGCCCTGTCCGGGGTCATCGCTCGTGCCGGTGCGAGCGGTGACGCTGACCAGCGAGGTGATGGACGTGCCGGAGTTGGTGATGAACGACTTCTCGCCGTCGATGACCCACTCGTCGGTCGACTCGTCGAGGACCGCCCGCGTGCGGGTGCCGCCCGCGTCGCTCCCCGCCTCGGGCTCGGTCAGCCCGAAGCCCGCCAGCGCCCGACCGGCGCAGAGGTCGGGCAGCCACCGCTGCTTCTGCTCCTCGGTCCCGTCGGCGTTGATCGGGCCCGCTCCGAGTCCGACCGCTGCCTCCAACGTGATGGCCAACGACTGGTCTGCGCGGGCGATCTCCTCGATCGCCACGCACAGCGTCGTGAGATCGGCCCCGCCTCCCCCGTACTGCTCGGGGAACGGAAGCCCGAACAGCCCCAGATCCCCCATGGCCAGCACCGTGTCGACCGGGAACGTGTGGGTGCGGTCCCACTCGTGGGCGTGCGGGACGATCTCGGCCTCCGCGAATTCCCGCACGACACGACGCAACGCCTCCTGCTCGTCGCTGAGTTCGAACACCGTCATGTGAGCTCCCCTCGCCCGTCCTCTGGGATGCGGCGTGACCGCGACACGACCGCGACGCGGTCATGCCGCTGGCCTGAAGTTCGATGGATGGGCGGTGACGATCGTACGCTCGCCGCCATGGGAGACGATGTGGCCCTTGCCGTGCTCGGTGCGCACCTGGCCACCGACGTCACCGACGTCACGAAGGACCTCGCCGCCCTCGACTCATCGGGCTTCTGGGCGGTGGTCATCCCCTTTGCCGGCGAACCGGTGTGCGCCCGGTTCGCGACGGTGCGTCCGGCCCGACCCTGGCCCGGACGACCCTGGGTAGGAGTTCCCGTCGAATCGTGGACCTCCAGCCTCGACCGCGCCGCGTTCGAGGCCGGTGTCAGGTCGATTCGCGGATCGATCGCGCAAGGCGCGGTCTACCAGGTCAACCTGACCCGCCTGCTCTCGGCTCCCCTGCCGCCGGGAGCCGAGATCCCGGCGCTCGGCGCCGCGCTGGCCGCGGGCAACCCCGCTCCGTTCAGCGCCGTGGTGCACCTCCCCGACCACGGGATCGACGTCGCCTCGGCATCTCCGGAGCGGTTCTTGTCCCGTTCGGGTTCGCTGGTGCGGTCATCGCCCATCAAGGGGACCGCCGCGACCTCCGAGCAGCTCCTGGCCAAGGACCGCGCCGAGAACGTGATGATCGTCGACCTGGTGCGCAACGACCTGAGCCGCGTGTGCGAGTTCGGCAGCGTCTCGGTTCCGACGCTCCTCGGCGTCGAGGAGCACCCAGGGCTGGTCCACCTCGTCAGCACGGTGGAGGGGCGGCTCCGGCCGTCCATGGGCTGGCCGGAGCTGATCGCGGCGACCTTCCCGCCCGGTTCGGTGACCGGCGCCCCCAAGCTGGCGGCGCTGGAGGTCATCAACCGCCTCGAGACGGCACGGCGCGGGCTCTACTGCGGGGCGATCGGCTGGGTCGACGCCGATCGACGCGAAGGCGAGCTGAACGTGGCGATCCGCACCTTCTGGGCTGATGACGGCCACCTCCGGTTCGGCACGGGCGGCGGCATCACGTGGGATTCGACACCCGATGGGGAGTGGGCCGAGACCGAGCTCAAGGCCGCCCGCCTCCTCCAGGTCGCCGCGGGACGAACCCCCGCCGAAATTGCGTAGATGGTCGCCG
>CAZALT010000225.1:0-4601 GCA_964485515.1 uncultured Rhabdothermincola sp.
AGGATCGGGTTCATGATCGAGTTCACGTTGTACGGGCAGATGTAGGGCAGGCCCATGGTGAGGATGTCGGTCTGGCCCTCGACCGGCACCAGGTGCTGCGCAAAGCAGTTCTGGAGCGTGACCTCGTGGACGGCCTCGACCTCGCCCGCCTGCACCGAGGTGAGGGCGTGCGGCGCCTGCCAGCTCTGGAAGATCTTGCGCTTGGTGCGGTCGGGAAGGCGCTCGAGGCCCTTCTGCATCCCCGAGAACGTGATGCGGTCCTTGGCGTTCCACTCCCACTCGCGCTTTTGCAGCACGCTCATGGGACCTTCCTTGCCGAAGACGTCGTTGTTGATCGTCGTCTCGATCTGGAAGACCTTCACCCCGGCGTCGCGGATGACCTTGCCCATGCGCCAGTTGGCCGAGTGCAGCTCGCTGCGGTGGCGATCCATGAACGACTTGCTGTGCTCCATGGTGTGCACGTTGTGGTGGTGCTTGATGCTGCGGTAGCTGGCCAGGCCCGTGGCCGTGCTCTTCCAGCCGCCGTCCATGGAGACGATGTTGAGGTTGACGTACACGAGCAGGTCGCTCTCGGCGGCCCGCTTGTTGATCTCGACCTCTTCGCCGTGCGGTGTGGTGCCGAGGAAGGCGAGGTTGTCGGGGTCTTCGGCGTCGTGGTTGTACAGCAGGCCCTGCGGTGCGAACGCGTCGTAGACGCGGTCGCCCACCGCGTGGCGCAGCTCGGACTCGGTCATGCGCCGGTGCAGCGCGAGCGCGGCGATGAGCTCGACGTCGTCGACGCCGGCGGCCGCGGCCATGTCGAGCACCGCTTCGATGATGCGCTGGCGGATGTCGGGCCGCTTCATGGGCGGCAGCGGCAGCGAGATGTCGTCGAAGGCGATGGTGAGCTTCATGCCCGGGCGCAGCAGCGCCGGCAGCGGATCGCTGTCGCCGATGGGGTTGATCAGCGCGTCGCGGATGGCCTGGTCGGGGTGCTCGAGCGCGGGGAGCGGCTCGGCGGGGTAGATGACGCGCGACCGTCCGGCGGGGAGCTTCTCGAGGCGGAACCCCTCGCCGTGGTGGAACAGGATCGGCGGCGTGGACCGGTCGACGTCGAGGACGAATCCAGGTCTAGGCACGGGTGCGCTCCTTCTCGGGGCGGAGGTCGAAGGCGATCTTGACGGCGCCGAGGCGTCCGGCGGCCGCCGCATGGGCGATGGCCTCGTCGTATCGCTTGAGGGGGTACGTGGCGGACACGAGCTGGCCGAGGTCGCCGAGCTCGACGCCCGCTGATGGGGCGCCAGCTCTGGCGGACAGCGGGATGAGGGGCTGGGCGACGAGCTCGAAGGCGAGGTCGAAGGTGCGGCGCTGCGATCCGTCCGACACGGTCTCGGTGCCGTAGGCGTAGGACCCGGCGAGCTTGATCTCGCGCTGCCACAGGCCGGTGAGGTCGACGTGGACGTGGCCCGGCATGCCCACGAGCGTGACCTGGCCGCGGGGGCGGACGACGGCCAGGGCGTCGGCCAGGCTGGCTTCGTTGCCGACGCAGTCGATGACGTGGTCGGCCCCGCCGGTGAGCCGGACGATGTCGCCATCGCCCACGGCCATGGTGCCGGTGGCACGGCGCACCGCGCGGGCGATCTCGTCGGGGTAGGCGACGACGTCGGCGCCGAGCGCGGTGGCCAGCGTGCGCTGGTCGGGGTGCTTGGCCACGGCGACGACCGTGCCGGCGCCGGTGTAGCGGCGCACCGCGGCGAGGGTGAGCAGGCCAAGTGTTCCCGCGCCCAGGACCACGACGGTGTCGCCGTCCTCGATGCCCGCCGCGAGCGCACCGTGCACGGCGCAGGCGGTGGGCTCGACCATGACTGCGGCCTCGTCGCTCAGACCGGCGGGCACGGCGTGGAGCTGGCTGGGATGCGCCGCCATGACCGTGGACCAGCCACCGCCGGTGTCGGCGCAGAAGCCGCTCTGCAGACCTGGCTCGATGACCCCGAAGGTGATGCGCTCGCAGTTGCCGAGGTCGCCCCGGGCGCACGCGTCGCAGGTCGGGTCGATGCCCCGGGTGACGCAGCCGAGCACGGGCTCGACGACGACGCGATCGGATCCGTCGCTGCCGGTGCGGTCGGCCACGACCTCGTGGCCGGGCACGAACGGGAACGACACGATGGGCTCGAAGTAGCGGCTCGAGTGCCCGTCGATGGTGGACAGGTCGCTGCCGCAGATGCCGGCGAGGCGGGGCTTGATGTGCACCCACTCGTCGCCGGGCAGCTTGGGCGGATCGAGGTCGCGCAGCTTGAGCGGACCGACCTTCGCTCCGGAGCCGGGTCGGACGCGGCCAGCCGCGGTGGCCGCGGCGTAGCGACCGATGTTGCGTTCGAAGCGCAGCGCCTTCACGACACCCTCCCGGGGACGAGCGGGTTGGCCAGTCCACCATGGCGGGTGCGTCGCGGGCCGATGGGCACATAGACCCTGTCGGCACCGGGCGACTTGGTGAAGTTCTCGACGAGCCACCCCCGCTTGCGGGCCAGCGTGGCGAGACGCGTCTCGGGGTTGACCGCCACGGGGAAGCCGACGGCTTCGAGCATGGGCAGGTCGCTGGTGGAATCCGCGTAGGCCACGGACTCACGCAGGTCGAGGCCGTGGGTCTCGGCGTACTCCATCAGTGCTTCGGCGCGGCTCTCGCCGGTGGGCGGCGTCTGGGTGAGCTCGCCGGTGTAGCGGCCGCCTTCTTGGCTGAGCGTGGCGCTGACGATGTCGTCGAACAGCGGCTCGAGCGGGGCCACGACGAAGTCGAGGGCGCCGGTGATGAGCACGGTGCGATGACCGAGGCGCCGGTGTTCGCGCACCCGGCGGATGGCGGCCGGGTAGGACTTGGCCAGGATGAGGGCCGAGAACATCTCGGTGGCGTCCTCCTCGATCTGGCCGACGGGGGCGTCCTCGTAGCGGCGGTAGAAGAACCGGAGGAAGTCGCTGCGGTCCTTGCGGTCGAGCTTGAGCAGCGACGGGCCCTCGGCCAGCGTCTGGGCGATGAAGCGGATGCGCTCGTCGCGGGGCAGGCGCCGGGTGGCGAGGTAGGAGTACGACGACACCACGTTCGAGGCGATGAGCGTGTTCTCCAGGTCGAACGCGGCGAGCTGGCGGTCGGGCGACAGCACCTGCTTGCGGAGGCGGGTGGGCCGGCTGGGACCGGTGCGACCGCCCGGGGTCATGCGCACGCGGGCGTGGTCGACGACCGACGGCAGGTGGATGCCCTGCACGTAGTGGTCCCAGTCGATGACCCGAGGATCGAACGTGAAGTCGGCTTGGTCCTCGGGGGACTGGCGGTCCCACATGGCGAGCAGCCGGTCGAGTCCGTAGACGGCTTCACATTCGGCGTAGGCGCCGTAGAGCTCGACGTAGGTGAGGGCGCGCTCGGCTTCCTCGCGCTTCTCCTCGATCGAGGCGCTGAGCTGGGCCTGCTTGCCGCGCAGGGGAAGTTTGCTGAGCACCTTCTCGGCGCGCTCCAGGTTGACCTTGGCCTTCTCGAGCTGGCCGCGCACGTCGGTGCCGCCGGTGTAGGACCAGTCGGGCACGACGATGGGCTGGCCCTTGCTGTCGTAGATGGGGTGTTCGGCGAACCAGCTGCTGATGAGCTCGACGAGTTGCCGGTAGTGCAGGGGGTTCTGGGAGCCCGACGCGACCTGCACCACGTGCGGCTCGTCCTTGGGGCCCTCGGCGGCGACGGCGATGATGGCCGAGGTGACGAGGTCCACGGGGATGACGTCGACGATGCCTTCGGGCGAGCCGGGGAAGCGGGTGAGCTGGCCGCGGGCGTAGGCGATGATGATCGGCTCGGCCATGCGGAAGCCGCGGATCCAGCCCGGGTACGGCTCGGCGAGGCTGCTCTCGATGATGGAGGGCCGCACGAAGCTGACCGGGACCTCGCCTCGGTTCTCGCACAAGGCCTTCTCGCCCAGTGCCTTGGTGTAGGCGTAGGCGTCGGGCCACCCGAGTGCGTCGGCGCGGGCCCGGCCCGCGTCGACCATGCGGTCGGCGACCCAGCGGGTGCGGAGCGATTCGGTCTTGTCGGCGAGCAGGGGCCCCCCGGCGGCGCCGAGCTCACGGTGGGCCTTGGCCCGGAACTCGTCGAGTCGTTCGGGGGTGCGGCTCTGGGCCTGCGCGTCGCGACGAGCGGCCCGGGCGCCCTCGACCTCGCCGCGCCAGTCGACGTCGACGAAGAACGGGCTGTCGTCGACGAGCTCCTCGGGGGCCTTGCCTCGGCGGCTGCCGGCCACGTAGCAGGTGGACACGGCGATGAGGTGGGGGGTGACGTCGAGGCGCTGGAGCTCCTCGGCGATGCGGGTCGGGCCCAAGAGGTTGATCTCGACCGCGCTGTCGAGCGGGGAGTCGAACGACACGGCCGCCGCCGAGTGGATGACGATGTCGCAGGCGGCGAGCGCAGCCTGGCCGGCCTGGTCGAGGCCGAGGCCGTCGCGGGTGACGTCGCCGGCGACGGACAGGACGCGCCGGTCAGTCATCTCCTTGAACTCGTCCTTGCCGAGCTCGTCGCGGAGCCGGTCGAAGGCGTTGTTCTTGAAGATCTCCTTCTGCACGCGCTGCGCCACGGTGGACCGCTTGCCCGG
>CAZALT010000226.1:0-4598 GCA_964485515.1 uncultured Rhabdothermincola sp.
TCGACGCCGAGAGCCTGGCCAAGGCCAAGAAGGGCATCCGCATCATCAACGTGGCCCGCGGCGGCATCGTCAACGAGCAGGACCTCGCCGACGCCATCAACTCCGGTCACGTGGCCGGCGCCGCGCTCGACGTGTTCTCCACCGAGCCGTGCACCGACTCGCCCCTCTTCGGCATCCCGAGCGTGGTGGTCACGCCTCACCTCGGGGCCAGCACGCACGAGGCCCAGGACAAGGCGGGCGACACCATCGCCGAGCAGGTCGGCCTCGCCCTCGCCGGCGACTTCGTGCCCTTCGCCGTGAACGTCAGCGCCGGTGAGGCGTCGGAGACGGTCCGTCCGTTCCTCGCCCTGGCCGAGCGCATCGGCGCCATCTTCGGTTCGCTGTCGGGTCCGACCAACCCGATCGAGATCGAGTACCAGGGTCAGATCGCCGGCTACGACACCCGCATCCTCACGTTGTCGCTGCTCAAGGGCATCTTCGGCCGGGTCAGCGACGAGCCGGTGTCCTACGTCAACGCGCCGCAGATCGCGGCCGAGCAGGGCATCGAGATCCGCGAGTCGTCCACCACCACGTCGCACGACTTCGTCAACCTCATCACGGTGCGGGGCGGCGACCACTCGCTGGCCGGCACCCTCGGTGGCCTGCGGGGCGATCCCCGCATCGTCATGGTCGACGACCACACCGTGGACCTGCCGCCGGCCAGCCACATGCTCGTGGTGCGCAACGAGGACCGCCCCGGCATGATCCAGACGGTCGCCGCGGCGATGGCTGACGCCGGCATCAACATCGCCAACATCCACGTGGGTCAGTCGCCCGAGGGGGCGTCAGCTCTGCAGGTGCTGGCCGTCGACCAGCCGGTCAGCCTTGACGTGGTGACCCGCCTGCAAGCCGCCGACGGCATTGCGTCGGTCGCCGCCATCGACCTGTAGGACCGCGCCGGTCATCCTGCCCCGGGTGGGATCGGCACGGCGCCGTGGCGCACGTTGCACGGCCTCACGTGGCAAGCCACGCGGCGCGTAGGAACCAGGCCGAGTAGTCGTTGAGCCGGCTCAGTTACTTGAGCCAGCTCAGTTGCTGGAGTGCTTGAGTTGGCTCAGTTGCTGGAGGCGGGGGTCTCTTCGCTGTCCGAGGCGCTGCCGTTGGCGCTCTCGGGCGTGAGGTCGTCGACTGCGGTGCCGGGCTCGGTGATCGCGGTGTCGACGGACTCGGAAGGAGCTGGGTCGGTGTTGATCGGCGGCCACGGCTCGAGCTCGTCGGGCAGCGGTGGCGGAGCGGTCAGCTTCTTGACGGCGAGGGCCACGCCGACACCGATGGCGGCGAGAAGACCGAGCTTGAACACGAGGCGGAAGAATCGACGCATCGAAGGCTCCTGAGGCAGGGGGATGGCGGACGTCCGTACCGTACCGCGATCGTGGACCTGTCGTTCCGGGTGCTCGACTGGGGTGTCCTACGCGGCCGTGCTGGGCTTGAAGCCCTGACGGGTGGCCTCGTAGGTGGTGATGTCGTGCTCGTGCTGCATGGTGATGCCGATGTCGTCGAGCCCACGCAGGAAGCGGTCCTGGGTGGCGGCGTCGAGCGGGAACGGCACCTCGAGCCCGATGGCCGGCGCGGCCAGCACGAGGTTCTCGATGTCGATGGTGACCTCGAGCGTCGGGTCGGCTTCGACGGCTCGCATGAGCTGCTCGCCCACCTCGGGTGACACGACCACCGGGACGAGGCCGTTCTTCGTGCAGTTGTTGCGGAAGATGTCGGCGAACCGGGGGGCGACGACGGCCTGGAAGCCGTAGTCCATGATCGCCCACACGGCGTGCTCACGCGACGAGCCGGTTCCGAAGTTGATGCCGGCCACCAAGATGTTCGCGCCGGTGTACTGCTCCTGGTTGAGCACGAAGTCGCGGTCGTCGCGCCACTCCGAGAAGAGGCCGGCGCCGAAGCCGGTGCGCTCGACGCGCTTGAGCCAGTCGCTGGGGATGATCTGGTCGGTGTCGACGTCGGAGCGGTCGAGCGGGACGGCGGTGCCGGTGACGGTGATGACGGGGTCCATGGTGTTCTGCTTCTTTCCTGAGTCTCGGCCGGATCAGGCGAGGTCGGCGGGGGAGGCGAAGGTGCCGGCGATGGCGGTGGCCGCGGCGACGGCGGGGGAGACGAGGTGGGTGCGGCCACCTCGTCCCTGGCGGCCTTCGAAGTTGCGGTTGCTGGTCGACGCGCTGCGCTCGCCGACGCTGAGCTTGTCGGGGTTCATGGCCAGGCACATCGAGCAGCCCGGCTCGCGCCAGTCGAAGCCCGCCTCGACGAGGATGCGGTCGATGCCCTCGGCCTCGGCCTGGTTCTTCACGGCGAACGAGCCGGGCACGACCATGGCCCGCATGCCGTCCTTGACCTTGTGGCCTTCGGCCACGGCGGCGACCGCTCGCAGGTCTTCGATGCGCCCGTTGGTGCACGAGCCGATGAACACCGTGTCGACGGGGACTTCGCGCATCGGGGTGCCGGCCGTCAGGCCCATGTACTCGAGGGCCCGGGCCGCGGCGTCGCGCTCGCCGGCGTCGGCGAAGGAGTCGGGATCTGGCACGTTGCTGGCCAGCTCGGTGACCTGGGCGGGGTTGGTGCCCCACGACACGAACGGGGTGAGCGTGGTGGCGTCGATGTCGACCGACTTGTCGAAGGTCGCCCCGTCGTCGGTGGCGAGGGTGCTCCAGTAGGCGATGGCCTCGTCCCACTCGGCTCCGGTGGGCGCGAACCGGCGGCCCTGGATGTAGTCGAACGTGGTCTGGTCGGCAGCGATGAGCCCGGCCTTGGCACCGGCCTCGATCGACATGTTGCACACCGTCATGCGGCCTTCCATCGACAGGTCCCGGATGGCGGAGCCCCGGTACTCGATGATCGAGCCGATGCCGCCGCCGGTGCCGATGCGGCCGATGATGGCGAGGATGATGTCCTTGGCCGTGACGCCGGCCGACAGGTCGCCTTCGACGTTGATGGCCATGGTGCCGGGCCGCGACTGGATGAGGGTCTGGGTGGCCAGGACGTGCTCGACCTCGCTGGTGCCGATGCCGAAGGCGATGGCGCCGAACGCGCCGTGGGTGGAGGTGTGCGAGTCGCCGCACACGATGGTCATGCCCGGCTGGGTGAGGCCCTGCTCCGGTCCGATGATGTGCACGATGCCCTGGTCGGGGTCGCCCATCGGGTACTCGGTGATGCCGAACTCCTTGCAGTTGGCCCGGAGGGTCTCGACCTGCTTGCGCGAGATGGGGTCGGCGATGGGCTGGTCGATGTTCGCCGTGGGGACGTTGTGGTCCTCGGTGGCGATGGTGAGGTCGGGGCGACGCACGCCGCGACCGGCCAGGCGCAGCCCGTCGAAGGCCTGGGGTGAGGTGACCTCGTGGATGAGGTGGAGATCGATGTAGAGGAGGTCGCTGCCGTCCTCGTCGTGGCTGACGACGTGGTCGTCCCAGATCTTCTCGCTGAGTGTCCTCGGTGCGTTGGCTGATGGGGCCATGGGTCGTCTCCTCTGGCTGCTTCGCGTGGGTCCGGCGTGGGCTGTGGCCCGGGCCGGACGGTGTGGCGGCGGCGAGTGCCGAACGGAACCTCGGCTTGACTATCTCAATATTTGAGATGAATATCTCGCTTTGTGAAACACAGTGTAAGCGGCGTGGGCGTGCTCGACAAGGCGGCGACGATCCTCGACGCGCTCGAACCCGGACCGCGCACCCTCGGAGAGCTCGTGGGTGTCACGGGTCTGTCCCGTGCCACCGCGCACCGCCTCGCCGTCGCGCTCGAGGCCCACGGGCTCGTCCGTCGCGACGGGGAAGGCCGGTTCACCCTCGGGATGCACCTCGTGACCCTCGGTCGAGCTGCCGCCGACGGGCTGCCCCTGAGCCGCGCCGCACTCCCGGCACTGCGCAAGTTGCGCGAGGAGACGAGCGAGAGCGTGCAGCTCTACGTGCGCGATGGGGATCGGAGGCTGTGCGTCGCCGCGCTCGAATCACCGCATGGTCTGCGCACCATCGTGCCGCTCGGTGCCAGCTTGCCGATCGACGTGGGCTCGGCCGGCAAGCTCTTGGCCTCGGGTCGCTCCAGCTCTGACGACGAGTCCGATCCCCGCTCGGTCGACGCGGCGGCCAGCGTTGGTGACCTTCCGGCGTGGACCGAGAGCGTCGGCGAGCGCGAGGCCGGCGTCGCCTCGGTGAGCGCGCCCGTCTTCGACCGCGACGGGCGAGTGCTCGCTGCGGTCTCCGTGTCGGGTCCCATCGAGCGCACCACGCGCAACCCCGGCGACCGCTACGCGGACGACGTCGTCCACGCGGCGAGAGCGATCGAGGCCGCGCTCGACGTGTGATCGCATCGAGCGCTCGGACGTTCCAGGTTCGAGTGCCCAAATTGGTCGAGGATCCGGCCACCGAGGCCGGATCCTCCGCCAATTTCGCCAGGCAATAGGCTTCGGGTGGCATGGAGCAGAACCTCGCGGCGATCGACGTCGGCACGAACTCCATCCACCTCGTGGTGGCCCGGTTCGGCGACGGGCCGACCTTCGAGGTCATCGCCCGGGAGAAGGCCGTCGTGCGGCTCGGCTCCGGCGGTGGCGACATGAAGGAGCTCGA
>CAZALT010000227.1:0-1151 GCA_964485515.1 uncultured Rhabdothermincola sp.
TGGGGTTGGCCCGCAGCAGGCTCTCCTGCACGTAGGAGGCCACCTGGTCGCCGCCCTCGGTGAACACCTCGGCACGACCGTAGGCCCGGCCCCGGCCGGCGAACGTGCTCTCGTGAGCGAGCAGGTGCCACTGGCCGGCATCGACCGGATCGTGGAACGTGAGCGTGTGGGTGAGCACGCTGGTGGACACCTCACGATGAGCCATCGACTGCCCGAGCTCCGCGTGGGGCCGCATGGCGGTGCCGATGAGGAAGCCGTCGGTGGCGTAGGCGAGGAGCGCCTGGCCGATGATCGGGTCGGACGGGGCGCCCGTGGCGCGGGTCCACACGTCGAGCCGTGCCGGCCCGACGTCCTTGGACGACAGGTCGACGCCGTCGACGACGCGGATGTCCCACCACCCGGGCTGACCCACCGCCGGGCAATCGTCGGGACCGGGGACCTTCGGCATCTCGTCGCTGTGGCGCACGAGGTCGGGCTCCTCGACGCTGGTGAGCACGAGCGATCGGCTGACGATGCGGTCGCCCTGCGAGAAGGTGACCGTGGAGCTGCCGACGGCGCGACCGTCGTTGAGGACGTCGACGGCGATCTCGAGATCGGTGTCGAGCCGGCCGCCCCGGGCGAAAACGGTGTGCAGGGACCGCACATCCTTGCCACCGGCGACACGCGAGGCGGCGATGACGGTCTGGGCCAGGATCTGGCCGCCGTAGACGACGGCGCCGTGCGACGCCATGTTGTGGGCGATGAACCGACCGGGCTCGACCTCGTCGAGCTCGAGCGCGGCGAGGACGCCGTCGATGTCTGCCATGTCGGGGCTCGCCTCAGTCCGACGACGGCAAGGGCTTGGCACCCTTGATGTCGAGCACGCGGCCATCGATCGAGATCGACCCGTCGCCGGCCTTGGCCACGAGGAGCTCGGCGCCCGTTTCCTCGTCGGTGTAGCGCTTGCCGATCTGGGTGCCGCCGCTGAGATCGGCGTCGAGCGCGACCTTCTCCTCGGTCGCGGCGTCGGCCACAGGAGCACCTCCGATGCGCAGGTCGACCGGGCCCGACGGGGGCTTCACGACGACGACCTCGGTGGTGCACGCCGTGCTGAACAGGCGGGCTCCTGCGGACAGTTCCTGGCTCATGTGTTCCTTCCTCGGCCGGGCGTT
>CAZALT010000227.1:1251-2336 GCA_964485515.1 uncultured Rhabdothermincola sp.
GCCAGGCGGCTGCGGTGGAAGTCGGCGTCGCCGTAGGACTGGCGGTCGAACTGGGCTCGCTTCACATAGCGGTGCAGATCGTGCTCCCAGGTGAAGCCGATGCCGCCGTGGACCTGGAGGCTCGAACCCATGACCCGCTCGGATGCGTCGTTGCACCAGATCTTGGCCGTCGACGCCCCGGTCGACGCATCGTCGTCGGACTCGTCCGACAGGCTCCACGCGCCGAACCAGACCACCGACCGCATGCCCTCGACGTCGACGAGCATGTCGGCGCAGCGGTGCTTCACGGCCTGGAAGCTCCCGATGGGCTGGCCGAACTGGATGCGCTCCTTGGCGTAGTCCACCGCGGTGTCCATGGCCCACTCGGCGCCGCCGAGCATCTCGGCCGACGCCGAGAGGGCGCCGCGGTCGAGCAGCGAACGGGCCAGGTCCTGCCCACCGATGCGAACGGCGGGCGTGCGCTCGAGGGCGAGCCACGACAGGCGGCGGGTCTCGTCCATGGCCGGCTGGGCCACCGGCCGACCGGAGACCGTGAGGTCGACGAGGAACACGTCGGTGCCGGTGCTCACCACGGCGACATCGGCCAGGCTGGCGGCGTCGACCGGATCCGAGCGTCCCGAGAGAAGCCACTCGTCACCAGGCCGTCCTGAGCTCGGCGGTTCCGCGGTGAAGGCATCCGACCGCGTGCTCCACGCCACGGCACCGATCGAGGTGCCGCTCGTGAGCGGCTCGAGCCAGCGATGCCCGACCGGGTCGCCATCGGCGATGGTGGCGACGGCGAGCAGGGTCGGAGCGAAGGGAGCGGGGGCGACGTGACGACCCGCTTCGGCGAGCAGCAGGGCGGCTTCGACCCAGCCGAAGCCGATGCCGCCGAGGTCCTCGGACAGCGTGATGGCCAGCCAGCCCTGCTCGACCATGGCGTTCCACAGCGTCTCGTCGTAGGGCGCGCCGGACTCGAGGTGGGCCCGCACCTTCTCGGCCGATGCGTAGCCGTCGAGCAGATCGCGGGCGGCGGCGCCGAGCGCCTGCTGGTCTTCGGAGAGGTCGAACTCCATGGCTGACTCCTGGTTTGCGGTTCGTGCGGT
>CAZALT010000227.1:2436-4558 GCA_964485515.1 uncultured Rhabdothermincola sp.
GTCAGCGACGCGGCGGGCGGGGTAGGCCGAGCACGCGCTCGCCGATGACGTTGCGCTGGATCTCGTTGGTGCCCGCCCAGATGGAGGCGGCCTGGTAGTAGAGCCACGACCGCTGCCAGGTGCCGTCGCCCGGGTTGTCGTCGGCGCCGCGCCACAGCGGCATGGCCGGACCGAGCACGTCGGCGACGGCCAGGCGGTGGAAGCGCTTGGACATCTCGCTCCAGTAGAGCTTGAGCAGGCTGCCCTCGGGCCCGGGGTTCTCTCCCTTCGACAGCCGGCTCACCGATCGCAGGTTGTGCAGCTGGAACAGCCGCACCTCGACGTAGGCCTGGGCCAGCTCGGCGGCGATGCGCTCGTCGTCGAACGTGCCGTTCTCCTCCGCGAGGCGCAGGAGCTCCTCGAGGAGCTGGATGTGGATCACGAGCTGGCGGGGGTTCGTGCCCCGCTCGTGCGACAACGTCGAGTTGGCGACGTTCCAGCCTTCGTTCTCGGCCCCGATGAGCTGGTCGTCGGGGATGAACACGTCGGAGAAGAAGACCTCGTTGAACTCGGACTCCCCCGTCAGCTGCTTGAGCGGACGGATCTCCACACCAGGAGCGCGCATGTCGACGGCGAGGTAGGAGATGCCCTTCTGGGGCTTGGCCTCGGGATCGGTGCGGGCGAGGCACACGCCCCAGTCGGTGAACTGGGCGTAGGACGTCCACACCTTCTGGCCGTTGAGCAGCCAGCCGCCGTCGGTGCGCGTCGCCTTGGTGGTGACCGAAGCAAGGTCGCTGCCGGCGCCCGGCTCGCTGAACAGCTGGCACCACAGATCTTCCGCGTTGAGGATGCGGTGCAGCCACCGCTCCTTCTGCTCGGGCGTGCCATGGGCGAGCAGCGTGGGCCCGGCGAGGTTGATGCCGATGCGCCCCACCATCTCGGGGGCCCTGGCCCGGGCCAGCTCCTCCTGCACGATGAAGTGCTCGACCGCACCAGCACTGCGACCGCCGTACTCCTCGGGCCAGGCCACACCGACCCACCGTCCACCGGCCAGCTTCGCCTGCCACGTGCGGCCCTCGGCCACCTCGTCGGCGAGGTCGTCGTAGCGGGGCGGCAGACCGACGCCGTACTCCCAGGGCAGGTGCTCGTGCAGCCAGCCGCGCAGCTCTTCGCGGAACGCGGTCTCATGGGCGTCGGGACGCAGGTCCACGGCGGGTGTTCTCCCTCTGGTCTTTCGGCTCGATCTCTCGGGGCTCGATCAGCTCGACGCGGACGGGTCGTCGCGGTGCTCGGCGAAGACCTCTTTCATGGAGCTCTTCTGCTGGCGGGCCTGCAGCGCGTTCAGCGCGGTGGACGAGTTGTGCATCCAGTGATGCGCCATGAAGTGGTACTTGAGCGAGGTCTCTCGCCCCATGTTGGTCTGGGTGTTGTTGATGGAGTCCTTCACGACTTGGGCAGTGGTGGGCGGCACGAGCGCGATGCGCTCGGCCAGCTCCATGACCCGTTCCATCAGCGCGTCGTCGGGCACCACGCGATTGACCATGCCGAGGCGCCACGCCTCCTGGGCGTCGAGCTTCTCGCCCGTCCAGAGGAACTCCTTGGCCTTGCGGATACCGAGCTCCCACGGCTCGACCAGCAGCTCGACGCCGGCACCGGTCATGCGCAGCACCGGGTTCTGGAACGTCGACGACTCGGTGGCGACGATGAGGTCGCAGCTGCACGCCAGCATCAGGCCCGCAGCGACGACCGAACCCTTCACCGCGGCGATAGTCGGTTTGCGGAAGTGGTAGATCCGCTGGCAGCGGTCGTAGTACATGACCTGCTCGTGACGGAACTTGCCCTCGGGCGTGTCGCGCATGGCGGTCCACTCGTCGGGCGCCTCCGGAGCGAGCAGCGCCTTGAGGTCGTGACCAGCCGAGAAGTGCTTGCCGCTGCCGGTGAGCACGACGACGTGGACGTCGTCGTCGGCGTCGGCCCGGTCGAACGCCGCGTCGAGCTGATCGATGAGCTCGGTGTCCTGGGCGTTGGCCACCTCGGGCCGGTTCATGGTGAGCACAAGCACGTTGCCGGTCAGCTCGTAGCGGACCTTGCTGTCCCACTCTCCGCCGCTCGGGCGGGTCTCCCGCTCTCCGCCGCTCGGGCG
>CAZALT010000228.1:0-2521 GCA_964485515.1 uncultured Rhabdothermincola sp.
GTTCGTCTCCACCACCGTTCGTCTCCACCACGGTTCGTCTCCACCACCGTTCTGGCGTAGATCTCGTGCGGTTTCCGCGCGATATCTACGCAATTTCGGTGCTGGGTGAGGGGGCCGGGTCAGCCGACCCACTTGTCGATGAGCTCGTCAGCGCGCTCGGCCCAGTCCTCAGCGGTCATGGCGTAGCGCACGTGGTCCTCCCAGGCGCCGTTGATCTCGAGGTAGCGACGCGCCGTGCCCTCGTCACGGATGGCGAGCTTGTCGACGACCCGTCGGCTCGCGGCGTTGCGGGGGATGATCGAGATCTGCATCCGGTGAAGGCGAAGCTCCTCGAACACGTAGCGGGCCAGCACGACCACCGCCTCGGGCGTGTAGCCGTTGCCGGCCCGCCTCTCGTCGATCCAGTACCCCACGTATGCGCTCTGGAACGGACCGCGCTGCACCGACGAGAGGTTGACCTCGCCGGCGAGGTCGCCGTCGACGAAGACCCCGAACCCGTAGCCCGTGCCCAGCTGTCGCTCGCGCTGCCGTGCGCTGCACCGCACCGCGAACGCGTCGCGGTCCTCGACGACGTCGGGTTGCCCCGGGATCCGGGCTGGCTCCCACCTCGTGAGCCACTCGTGGTTCCGGCGACGGACCTCGCGCCACGCGGCGAAGTCGGACACGGTGAGCGGTCGCAGCAGGACCCGTCGGCCGAAGAGCGTCGTCACGACCACGGACACTACCGAGGCCCAGCGGCCCTGGCTGCCCGGCTGGGTCGATCGCGTGCGACAGCACGCGGTGCCTGCTCCTCGCCCGCGACCTGGACTCACGAGGTCCTGCGGGTCGAGACCGGCCTGACGTCGAGACCGGCCAGACGTCGACACCAGCGAGTCAGGTCGGCGCCGACACCGACCGCGGCTCGCCGTTCGACGTGCGTGGGTCACGGTCTCGGTCCGCGGCACCACGGAGCCCCTCGCCACCTCGGAACGAAAGGTCCGTGCGCTGAGTCCGGTCAACCCGTGGGCCTGGCGATGCTCATGGCCAAGCCGTCGAGGATGTCGGACTCCGACACGAGGCAGCGGTCGAACCCGAACTTGCGCATGATCATCACGAGGACGCAGAGCCCTCCGACGATCACGTCGGCACGCTGGGCCTCCAGACCCGGGTTCGCCTTGCGCTCCTCGATCGTCTCGGTGGCGAGCGTGCGGAACACGTCTTCGACCGCGGCACGGGTGAGCTCGAAGTGGTGGATCCGGTCGCGGTCGTACTCGGCGAGTCCGATCTCCACTGCGGCGGTCGTGCTCACGGTCCCGGCGAGCCCGAGGAACGTCGTCGCCTCGACCGACGCGGGGATCTCGCGGATCACGTCGTCGAGGAACAGCTCGGCGACCGACAGCGCCTGGGTCAGCTCCTCGGGCAGGGGCGGATCCGAGAGGATGAACCGCTCGGACAGCCGCACGCAGCCCATGTCGAGCGACAGCGACGCTTCAGCGTGGTCGGTCCCGTACGTGAACTCCGTGGAACCGCCCCCGATGTCGACGACGAGGAACGGACCCGACGCCAGGTCGACGTCGGCGGTGGCACCGACGAACGAGAGTCGTCCCTCCTCCTCGCCCGACAGCAACTCGGGTCGAGCACCGATCACCGACTCGGCCGCGTCGAAGAACTCGTCGCGGTTCGACGCGTCGCGCGACGCCGACGTGGCGGCGATCCGAACCCGTTCGACTCCGTGACGATCCATCACGGCGCGGTACTCGCGCAGGACCTCGATGGTGGCCTCGATCGCGGCCGGCTCGAGACGCCCGGTCCGATCGACGCCACGCCCGAGCCGAGTGATGCGCATCAGGCGCTCCAGCGTCGAGCCGTCGTGCGCCCGGACGAGGAGACGAACGGAATTCGTCCCGCAGTCGATCGCCGCTACGGGCGCATCGGCGGGACCGGGAGTGGACTGGACGCTTGGCACGTCACCGATCCTTGCATGCACCCAACGGCCCACCGGATCGTCGCCCCCGGCGAGGAAGTAGGCGTAGTGGGTGTGCAGGCACTTCACCCCCTGACGGGTGCCCCCGACCCCGCCGTACGGGCGTGGCCCCTCGTGATCGACCGGCAGCGCCGCGTCGCGCTCGGCGGCGTACGCGTCGTGGGCTGCCTGCAGCTCCTCGGCATCGATGTCGGCCTCGGACTGCCGGACACCGCCCGCCGACTCGAGCTGTCCGATGGCACGACGCAGCTCGGCGTCGACCAGCCAGTACCGGGTGGGCATGGGGCGACCGTCGTCCATCAGCGGAGCGTTGCGGATGACCATCGGATCGCCGTGCGCCGAGCGGACCACGACCACGAAGTCCCCTTGGGGACGCCGCCCGAGCAGCCGCTCGACGACCTCGGTGTCCGACGTCGACGCACGTCGGTCGGTGGAGGTTCCATCAGCCATGCACGGCGCACGCTACCGGCAGACCTCGACGCGTCCGCACACGGCACTCGACCGGCCAGCACGACCGAGGACCAGACCTCCAGCGACTCCGGGTCGACAGGCCACCGG
>CAZALT010000228.1:2621-4520 GCA_964485515.1 uncultured Rhabdothermincola sp.
TGGTGGCTCCTGCGGTATCGTGCCCGCGCTCCTCACCGCCCCATCTCCACCCGAACGAGGTCCACCGTGCGCGAACAGGCTCTTGCCGATGTCACTCTGCTGCTCGCCGATTCGGCACAAGTCGCCGACGGCAAGCTGTTCGTGCTCGGCGGTGGCCTGCAGCTCATCGGGCCCCAGCCGCAACCGGTGTCGATCGCGCTCATCATCCACGTCCCGTGGGACCGTGCCGACATCCAGCACGACTGGATGCTCGAGCTGCTCGATCAGGACGGCATCCCGGTCCTGCACAACGATCGGCCGGTCACCGTGGCCGGCACTTTCAAGGCCCACCGGGCCGAGGGCATCGTCGCCGGGAGCCCGTTGCTGGTCCCGGTCGCCATCAACTTCTCCGCTCTGCCCGTCCAGCCCGGCGGCCGGTACACGTGGCGACTCGCCATCGACGGCACCAGCGAGGAGAACTGGCAGCTCAGCTTCTCCATCCGCCCCGCCCCGGTGCAGAGCATCTGACCGACCCGCGGAGCTCGGGCGAGATCGACGGTCGGCGGATCCGAGCGTGGACGCTCGGCTCCAGATGCCAGAAGGTCCTGTGAGCGATCAGGGCAGGGCCGTGCCGGGGCTGCCGGGGCTGCCGGGGCTGCCCGCGGCGCCCTGCCACAGGAGGACGAGCGAGACCTCGAACTCGCCGTGGTCCTCCACGCCGACGAGCGCGTCCTTGGGCGGTGCGATGTCGTAGTCGGCCAGCAGGATCGGTGCGGAGCCGGCCACGCCGATCGTGGCGCCGTCCCAGGTTCCAGTCAACGTGATCTGCGCGGGTCGGGTCACGCCGTGCAGCGTCAGCTCGCCCATTGCGGTGGCGGTGATCTTCTGGCCCTCCCGCGGCGGTCCGCCGAGAGCGATCGGTTCGGTGAGTCGGAAGGTCGCGGTCGGGAACCGAGCGATCTCGAGGCCGGACTCCTGCTGGGTGGCATCGCGGGTCGACGAGGTGCTCGTGAGCCCCGTGAGGTCGGCGACCAGCTCAGCCTCGGTGATGGCGCTCCCCGCCACCACCACCGATCCGGTGACCAGCTCGGTTCGTCCGACCGCGGTCTTGGTGAAGGTCTCACCCGCGAACGTCTCTTCGATCCGATAGCCCGCGAAGGTGCCCTTGCCCTGGTGGACGGCCCACGTTCCGTCCGCGGTCGCGGGCACGACGGCGTCGGCCGGAACATCTGATTCGGCGACGACCGGGGCCTGCGCGCGCGGGGGCGCGGTGTCGCGGAGCACGACCCACCAGAAGCCGAAGCATCCGGCCACGACGACGACCACGCAGCTCGCCAACGCGATCTTGGCCGACATCTGTCGCTTCGGAGGCGGGGCATCCAACGCCTTCTGGCGCTCCGCCTCGGCATCGAGGGGACGTGACTCGCTAGGAATGGGGCGTCACCTTGTTGAAGGGCCACACGTCGGGAACATCGACGGGAGCGACCGGCTCGGGGAGCACTTGGTAGACCTCTTGGTCGGGTTCGGCCAGCCCGTACTGCTCGCGGGCCAGTTGCTCGACCGCTTCGTCGCTCTCGAGGCGCTCGACCTCGGCTCGGGTGGCCTCGTTCGACGCGATGAGCTCGGCGAGCCGAGCGTCGGATGCCGCGAGGGTCTGACGCTGCGCCAGGTAGGTGCGGGTGGGGAAGGCGCCGACGAACGCGACGCCCCCCAGCAGCACGAGCACCAGGAGCGGCCCGACCAGGCGGCGGAGCGGCACGCTCAGCGAGCCCCTCGGGCAAGCGCGGCGGCGCCCCAGTAGGCGGCGGACTCGTCGAGGTCGGCCTCGATGCGCAGGAGCTGGTTGTACTTGGCGACCCGGTCGGTGCGCGCCGGGGCGCCGGTCTTGATCTGGCCGCAGTTCGTGGCCACGGCGAGATC
>CAZALT010000229.1:0-4489 GCA_964485515.1 uncultured Rhabdothermincola sp.
CCGCCATCATCCGGGTCATGTTGAACACCGAGTAGTACAGCTTCGACGGCGCCCACGGATCACCCAGCTCGGGATACCAGGCCGGATCGGCCGCCCGGTGGAACGCCGGCACGGAGACGTCGTGGACCATGAGGTGGTCGGGGTGCGGGTAGAAGTCCTGGTCGTCGCCGTAGGTGAGGATGACCTGGGGTCGTTCCCGGCGGATGATCTCGACGAGCAGGCCGACTGCCGTGTCGAGGTCGGCGTTGGCGAACGCCTCCGCACGGCGGTTGGCCTCGCTGTCGGGCATGCCGGAGTCGCGGTAGGGCAACAGCACGACCTCGTCGTAGCCGATGATGCTCGTCGCCTGGGCCAGCTCCTCGAGGCGCACCTCGTGCAGGCGGTCACGGATCTCCGGGCGGTCCATCGCCGGGTTGAGGATGTCGCCCTCCTCGCCGCCCGTGCAGGTCACGAGGACAGATCGGACGCCCTCGGCCCCGTAGCGAGCGACGGTGCTGGCCCCCTTGGAGGCCTCGTCGTCGGGGTGGGCGTGCACCGAAAGCAGACACAGGGGCTCGCGCATAGTCCGGTCACGCTACTTGCCTTCCTGCGCGGTTCCGCACGGGCTCGGCGTGCTCCGCCTCGACGATCAACCCGTCTCAGGACGGGCAGGGCGGTACGATCCGGGACCCATGGATGACCCTGACGTGTGGCGGTGGATCTGGCTCGTGTCGGCCGTGCTCCTCGGCATCGGCGAGATGGCGACCACCGGCTTCTTCTTGTTGCCCTTCGCCGGCGGCGCGCTCGTCGCCGCGATCCTCGCCTTCGCCGGCGTCGCGGTCGTCTGGCAGCTCGTGGCCTTCGCCGCGGTCTCGGTGGTGAGCTTCGTCGCGCTGAGACCCCTCGCCCACCGCCTCGACCGGTCCGTGCCCGACCACGGCGTCGGCGCCCGCCGGCTCGTCGGACAGCCGGCCACGGTCATCGCCGACATCGCCGTCGACGGGGTCGGCATGATCAGGCATGGCGGCGAGGAGTGGCGAGCCCAGAGCGTCGACGGCTCGGCCATCACGGCCGGCTCCAACGTCGTCATCCGCAAGATCGAGGGCACCCGGGCGCTCGTCGAGCCCGCACCCGCCGAAGGGTCCTCCCCCGGCCCGACCACCGAACCCTGACGAAGGAGACACAGCATGGCCACAGCAGCAGCGGGAGCGATCGTCATCCTGATGGTCTTCTTCTTCATCTACGTCGTCGCCGGCGTCCGCATCGTGCGCCCCTACCAGCGGGGCATCATCGAGCAGCTCGGCAAGTACAAGGAAACCGTCGAGCCCGGCCTGCGGATCATCTACCCGTTCTTCCAGAAGATCCGCCTGGTCGACATGCGCGAGCAGGTGGTGGACGTACCACCCCAGGAGGTCATCACCAAGGACAACGTGGTCGTGTCGGTCGATGCCGTCGTCTACTACGAGCCCACCGACCCGACGCGGCTGATCTACAACATCGCCAACTTCTTCCTCGCCGTCACCAAGCTGGCTCAGACCAACCTGCGCAACGTGGTCGGTGACATGGACCTCGACCAGGCCCTGACCTCGCGCGAGACGATCAACACCGAGCTGCGCCAGATCCTCGATGACGCCACCGACAAGTGGGGCGTGCGGGTGGCCCGGGTTGAGATCCAGCGCATCGACCCGCCGCCGGACGTCATGAACGCCATGCACGAGCAGATGAAGTCCGAGCGGACCCGGCGTGCGGTGGTCACCGAGGCCGACGGCGCCCGGTCCGCCGCCATCGCCCGGGCCGAGGGCGAGAAGCAGGCCGCCATCCTCTCGGCTGAGGGCGTGCGTCAGCGCCAGATCCTCGAGGCCGAAGGCCAGGCCCAGGCCATCCGCGCGGTGGCCGACGCCGAGCAGTACCGCCAGCAGGTCGTGGCCTCCGGTGAGGCCGACGCCATCCGGTCGGTCTACGGGGCCATCCACGAGGGCAACCCCACGCCGGACCTCATCGCCATCCGCTACCTCGAAGCGCTCGAGAAGGTCGCCGACGGCCAGGCCACCAAGCTCATCATCCCCGCCGAGCTGTCGGGCATGGCCGGATCGGTCGCCGCGCTGGGCGAGCTGTTCCGCGCCGGGGAGTCGAGGCCACCGGCGACGGGCTGATCGGTCCCGGACCAACTTGCGTGGCCTGCCCCCACCGTCGGGGCCACGGCACCCATGATCGAGGGTTCCGGTCGCACTCCGCCAACCGGCTGCCACCCAGCACCCGAGGCACGGGTCTGCCACGCACGTCGGCCAGCGGCCCCGCCACGCCGGCCAGCGGCCCCGCCACGCCGGATCGATCCCGGGACCGGTCAGGCCCGGGCCGCGATCTCGTCTTCCGCGATCTCGTCTTCGAAGGGCTCGAGCTCGAACTCGTTGGTCTCCTCGTCCTCGACGAAGCGCCACCCCAAGATGTTGGCCAGCAGCGGCTGGCCCTCGTCGGGGCCGGTGGCGATCAGCTCGTCGTCGGCCTCGAGCTTCACGCCGCCGCGGGGCCGGTAGATGTACCGACCGCCACGGCGCACGGCGAGGACGGTGAAACCGGGGTCGGTGTTGAGCTGGAGCCGACCGAGCGTGACGCCGTCGGCTGAGCAGCCGGCACGGACGGGCATGCGCACGACGACCTCGTCGGCCTCGCCGAGCGCGATGTTGATGACCGGGTGCACCTCTTCACCCTCGTCGATGAGCCACACCATCTGCCGTGCCGCGTCGCCGATGTCTTCAGCCGTCGAACCGAACTGGAGCAGACCGCGGAGGAACGAAGGGTCGATCGTCTCGGCCGCGGCCCGCAGCACCCAGAGGTCGAGGCGGTCCTTCATCTCGTCGAGCCGGCCTTCGAGGTGGCCCACCTCGGCGGCGAGCCCCGCGTCGCGGAAGACGAGCGCCGAGTAGGCGAGACCGACCGCAACCTCGGAGATGTTCTTCATCTCGACGAGGACGTCGACGGCGCGATCGAGATCGGAGAGGGTTCCGTCCTCGGGCGGGACCGGTGGTTCCCACATGGGCGCGTTGGCGAGCTCGCGCACCAGCACGATGCCGGCGGGCGGACCTTCGAGGAAGAGCACGTCGTCGGGTCGGAGGACCTCGTCGCCCTCGACGTCGGTGATCCAATCGCGATCGCGCCGGATGGCCATGACCCGCATGCCCGTGACGGTGGGCAGCTCGAGGTCGGCGAGCGGGCGGTGGGCGAGGTCGGATCCGTCGCGGACGAGCACCCGATGGGCGACCTCGGCGGCGGCCGACAGGTCGGCGACGAGCTCGCGAGGGACGCCCAGGCGATGGGTGACGATCCCGGCGATGTCACACGCGCCGTTGGCGATGCGCTCGATGGCGCTGATGACCTGGAGCACCGACGCCATGGCCTCGGCCTCACGAGGGTTGCGGGCCGCCAACACGGAGACCTCGCGCATGTCGTGCACGAGTCCGCTCATGGCGTCCTCGAGGTCCATGACCTCCTCGGCCATGTCCTGGTCGCCGAAGTACAGCGCGGCATACGCCAGGTCGAGCATCAGCTCAGAGGTGTCCTTCGCCTCTGAGAGCATGTGGCGCAGGTTGCGGGGTCGCTCGTCCATGGGTGTCGTGCAGGAGGAGGTGAGCCGTCAGGCGCACCGACCAGTCGGATCGTGCCGTATCCGACCATCGCGACGCGGCGATCGGACGAAGCGCTCACCGCAGCCCCCGTGATGAGTTCGCGGGTCCTCGGCCGGGTCAGCCTAACCTGACGTCCCCATGGCGTCTTCCAGAATCCGCATCGCCGCGTTCGGCCTGTCGGCCTTGGCTCTCGTCGGGACGTCCGCGTGCGGGTCGAGCGGGCGCGACCTGCGCGACTACCCCACGGGCCAGACCGCACCGGCGCGCAGCGCACCAGCGGCAGGAACGCTCGACACCGGTTCCACGCCGACGACACAGCCCACCTTCGGCCTGTCGACCGACCAATGGACCCCCGGCGGGCCGATGCCCACCATGTACACCTGTGACGGTGAAGACATCTCACCGACGCTGTCGATCTCGTCGCCGCCCAGCGGAACCGTCGAGCTGGCCCTGGTGGTCACCGACATCGACGCCGACGGGCTCGTGCACTGGGTGGTCGCCGGCATCCCGGCGGATACCACGACCCTCCCCGAAGGGTCGGTCCCGGCGGGCGCGGTCCAGGCGCTGGTCGCCGACGACCAGGTCGGCTGGTTCGGGCCGTGCCCACCCGAGGGCGAGACTCACACCTATGAGTTCAACCTCTTCGCGCTCGCGTCGCCGTCGGGCGTGGTCGACGGCGAGAGCGCCGGCTCGGCGGTGCCGACCATCGAATCCCTTGCCACCAACCGATCGACCCTCACCGCCACCTACCGCCGCTGACCGGAACGCTCGACCGCCCTGCGAGTGGTGATGGACGTCGCTGAGGGCTCGGTCTGTCAACTGTCAACCGTGGGCCCCAAATTGCGTCGATCTCCACCGCCAACCGGGCAAGATCCACGCCAGAAGTG
>CAZALT010000230.1:0-3015 GCA_964485515.1 uncultured Rhabdothermincola sp.
CAGCACCACATACGCACGCGACCCGGAAGAGCGCGTTCGCCGTACGCTCCCGTGGTGACCGACGCGCCGATCCGCCGCGAACCGCCCGCGTTTCGCCCGGTCGTCGTCGCCCGCGTCGCGGACCGCACGCCACGGTTGCGCCGTGTCACCCTCACCGGGCCTGCTCTCGACGGCTTCGACATCGGACTCCCCGGCTCGAGCCTTCGCTTGCTGCCACCCCTTCCCGGCCGGTCCGAGCCCGAGATCCCGTCGTGGACCGGCAACGAGTTCCTCGCCGCAGACCGATCACGTCCTCCGATCAGAACGCTCACCCCGCTGCGCTTCGACCCGGAGACCAACGAGCTCGACGTCGACGTCGTGCTCCACGGCGAAGGCCCGCTCAGCACCTGGGCCGGCCAGGCCACCCCCGGAGCTGAGGTCGCCGTCGCCGGAACGGGTCGGGGGTACGCGATCGACCCGAAGGCGTCGGCGTACCTGCTCGCCGGCGACGAGTCGGCACTGCCCGCGATCAGCCTCCTGCTCCCCGCCCTGCCCGCCACCGCGGAGATCACGGTCGTCGTCGAGATCGCCGACCCGGCCGGCGAGCTGGCCCTCGGCGCCCCGGAGGGATCAGCCGAAGATCCGACCATCCACTGGGTCGTGAACCGCAGCGACGACCCGGGATCCGCGCTCGTGGCCGCGGTCACAACCTGGCTCTCGCCCGAGCGGGTCGGCGCCGACACCCGCGTCTGGGTCGCCGGCGAGGCCGCCTCGGTCCAGCGGATCCGGCGGTTCGCGTTCGAGGATCGGGCCATGTCCCGGTCGAAGGCGACGATCCGTGGCTACTGGAAGCGAGGCCGGGCCGAGGGTGCTGGCGACCCGCCTGGGTGACCGAGCGTCACGAGGCGCTCGCCAGGTGGGAACCACCTCCCCGATGCCGCGTTCGGGTCTCGCATCCTGCAAGCTGTCAGGGTGGTCTGCGGCTCGTTCGAGCGCAGGCACCTCCGACCGACGGCTGCGCGATCGTTCGCCAGCGCCGTCGACCACGACCAGCAATCTCAGGAGTCCAGGTGGCAGGCAAGGCACGCAAGCAGGGCAGTCGGGTGACCGCCAAGGGAACCCAACCCCAGGCGAAGAAGCCCAAGGGTCCGCGCCCGCAGGCGGAGGCGGCGCCCCCCACCCCGAACCGCCAGATGCGACGAGCGGGCATCGAGGACACTCAGACCAAGGCCGGCAACCAGAAGCGCACCCGCATCATCCTCATCGCGGCCGCCGTCGTCTGGGGCCTCATGACCCTCGCCTGCTTGATCCTGCTCCCGTCGAGCGGGATCTGGATCGGCCTCATCGGCATCGCGGCCGGCGCGGGCGTGGCCGTCGCCATCTCACTGGGCAAGACATGGGTCGTGGAGCGAGGACGGCTCATCGCCATCGGCATCGGGGTGCTCGGCGCGATCGCCGCGGTCCTGGGGGTCACCGGCGTGCTCGATGGTCTGTGGTGGACCGCCCCTATCGGCTGCGCCGTCGGCGTGCTGTTCGCCGAGGTCACCTACCAGCAGACCGTGCCACCCCAGTCCCCGCCCGCCACCGCGATCGCCTACCTGCGTCGCGGGGGCGCCCAGACCATGGATGCGCCCGGACTCGGCGAAACCGTGTGGATCACCCCCGATCGCAAGGTGCGGGTGATCGTCGGCGCCACCCTCGGCAACAAGACCACGCTCGACAAGCTCCTCAGCGACAAGAGCGTCCGCAAGTCGCGTCAGCGCGGCGCCATGATCCACAAGCGGCTCGGGCCGCTCGACCCCCAGGAGGGTGTGGTGTGCGTGGTCGACGCCGGCATCCCCACCACCCGAGACGGCGACGACACGATCTGCTCGGTGGGCTCGCTCAGCAAGGTGCTCGGCAAGTGGAACCCGGGCCCGCAGATGCCGTCGCCCCAGACGCGCTACCGCCGCTGATCACTCGTCGGGCTTCTTGGCCCGGCTCGGCGCGACGCGCGGCGGTTCGTTGGGCTGCTTCGGGTACACCGGTGGCCACGGTGCATCCATCAGGCCGTCGGCCAGGTCGCGCTCGGACCACGCCAGCAGCGCCTCGATCGACTGCGGGTTCGCCGACATGTCGGTCCACGGATCGCCGAGCTCGGAGTAGCGGTGCGGCACGGTGGCGATCGTCAGCTCATCGGGTTGCACGGTCGGGATGTCGTCCCACGTGATCGGGGTGGACACCTGTGCGCCCACCCGGGGCCGCACCGACCAGGCACCGAAGATCGTCTTGTGGGGTGCGTTCTGGTTGAAGTCGACGAACACCCGCTGACCGCGTTCCTCCTTCCACCACCTTGCCGTGATGAGGTCGGGATGGCGACGCTCCAGCTCACGAGCCAACGCCACGGCCGCGGCCCGCACCTCGTACGACGTCCACCGCGGCTGCAACCGCACGTAGATGTGGATGCCCTTGCTGCCGCTCGTCTTCGGGTGCGCCTCGATGCCGAGCTCGTCGAGGAGGGTACGCACCTCCACGGCGGCGGCGCGCAGCATGTCGAAGCTGACGCCCGGGGTCGGGTCGAGGTCGATGCGCAGCTCGTCGGCGTGGTCGAGGTCGTCGGCCTTCGACGGCCACACGTGGAAGCCGAGGCAACCCAGGTTGACGGCCCACACGACGTGCGCGATGTCGGCGATCACCAAGGCATCGGACTCGGTGCCGTTGGGCGTCGACACGACCGCCGTCTCCAACCACGCGGGGTGCTTGTCGGGCACGCGCTTCTGGAAGAACGACTTGCCCGACGCACCATTGGGGTACCGCTCGAGCAGGACCGGACGCCCGCCCATCGCCGCCAGGATCGGCTCGGCGACCGCGAGGTAGTAGTTCACCAGGTCGAGCTTCGTGTCACCCCGCTGGGTGAAGAAGACCTTGTCCGGACTCGTGACCGACACGACGTGGCCGTCGAGGTCGAGCTCCAGCGGCTCGCCGTGCGCGTTGTCCTTTGCCGGGCTCACCGCGAGAACGGTATCGCCGACGCCTCCCGCGAGCAGGGACGACCCG
>CAZALT010000230.1:3115-4473 GCA_964485515.1 uncultured Rhabdothermincola sp.
GCGACACGCGACACGCGACAGGAACGAGATCTGATCTCAGGCGAAGGCCGGTAGAACGGAGCATGCACGAAAACGATCCCGCCGTCATCGAACGCCTCCGCCACGGCTCGGCGACGTGGGCGGTCGTGGGCCTGTCACCCGACCCGTCGCGCACGAGCCACCGCATCGCGGCGTACCTCCAGTCCGAGGGCTACCGGATCATCCCGGTGAACCCGACGGTGTCGGGCGAGATCCTGGGCGAGCCCGTGCACCCGGACCTCACCACGATCGACGAGCCGATCGACGTGGTCGATGTGTTCCGCCGATCCGAGCTCGCGGGTGACGTCGTCGACGAGGCCATCGCCGTCGGGGCGAGGGCCGTGTGGCTCCAGCTCGGCGTGATCGACGAATCGGCCGCAGATCGGGCCGCCGCTGCTGGCCTCGACGTCGTCATGGACACCTGCCCCAAGATGCTCTTCCCGGCTCTGCCTCGCCGCTGATCGGCTCCGGGACCGCGGCGCGTCCACATTGCGATCTCGTGACGGTATCCCCCAGATGGATGAGCGATCCACAAGTTGGGGTAGGTGCCTCGCTGTGCAGGTTCGACACTGGTTCGACGGGAAGGTGGCGTCCGTGCCCGCCGCCCGTCACTGGCTCGTCGACCAGCTGATGGTGAGCGGGGGAGACCACCGAGCCGAAGAGGCAGCCATGTGCGTTTCCGAGCTCGCGGCCAACGCGGTCGACCACACCGACGACGGCTTCGAGGTGACGCTCTGGGACGGCAACGGCACCATCCGTGTCGCCGTCACCGACTGCGAAGACGCGACGCCGGTGCTCAGACCGATCGACCCGGAGGCCGATCGGGGACGGGGCATCCTGATCGTCGATGCCATCGCCTCGCGTTGGGGCATCGAACGGGCGACCGCCAACGGGCGCGGCCACGGCAAGACCGTCTGGTTCGAGCTCGACTGAGCTCACCGCAGGGCCGCCCACCGCCGTGACTCCGTGCGAACCGCGGACCAGCCGGAACCGACCCGGCTTCCTCGGCCTACCTGTGCACCAGAAGGCCCGAAGGTGCGGGCCAGGTGCGCGTCAGCCGTTGACGTGGTCCTGGTAGCGCTTGCGCGACGCCTCGAGCTCGGCGTAGGCCTCGGCCGGACCGGAGAAGCCGCGGGTCTCGGACATCTTGCCCGGTTCGAGCTGCTTGTAGATGTCGAAGAAGTGCTCGATCTCGCTCCGGGTGAACGTGTCCAGGTCCTCGATGTCGCGGAGGTGGCCGAAGCGGGGATCGTCGAACGGCACGCAGATGAGCTTGGCGTCGGGCCCCTTGTCGTCGGTCATCCAGAACACGCCGATGGCGCGCACGTCGATGTAGCAGC
>CAZALT010000231.1:0-4453 GCA_964485515.1 uncultured Rhabdothermincola sp.
TTGCGAGGGGCAGGTCGTTGCGAGCGGCAGGCGGCCCGTGGACCACGGTCCCGCCACAAAGTTGACAACACCATTGTCAACTTTATTCCTCCCGAGCACGGATTCCTCGCTCTGACCTCCGAGGGCTGGAGCTCCGCCCCCAGGGGAAGGATGCTTGCCAACGCCGGCAAATTTTCGTAGCCAAGGACGTGCGTCGATCGGCCACGAACGGCCCGCCGCAGCAGACGAGGGTTCCGCGAGGACCCGGGAGGGCAGTGCCGTGACGGCGATCCGTCTCGTGGGAGTGCACAAGACGTTCCCCGGCGCGAGCACGCCCGCGGTCGGCCACCTCGACCTCGACATCGAGCAGGGTTCGATCGTCGTGCTCGTCGGTCCCTCAGGCTGCGGCAAGACCACGACGCTCAAGATGATCAACCGACTCGTCGAGCCCACCAGCGGCCAGATCCTCATCGACGGCACCGACATCGCCGACCGACCGGTCGACCAGCTCCGCCGGGGGATCGGCTACGTCATCCAGCAAACCGGGCTGTTCCCCCACCGCACCATCCGGGCCAACATCGAGACCGTTCCCCGCCTGGTCGGCTGGGACAAGAAGCGGATCGCCGAGCGCGTCGACGAGCTCACCCAGCTCGTCGGCCTCGACCCCGAACACCTCGACCGCTACCCCGCTGCGCTGTCGGGCGGACAGCAGCAGCGTGTCGGCGTCGCCCGCGCCCTCGCGGCCGATCCGCCCATCTTGCTCATGGACGAGCCCTACAGCGCCGTCGACCCCATCGTTCGCGCCCGCCTGCAAGACGAGCTGCTCTCCCTCCAGGCACGCCTGCAGAAGACCATCGTGCTCGTGACCCACGACATCGACGAAGCCATCAAGCTCGGGGACCGCATCGCGCTCCTCAACGTCGGTGGCGTGCTCGAGCAGTACGGCCCTCCCCAGGAGCTGCTGCGATCCCCCGCCAACGCGTTCGTCGAGGAGTTCCTCGGCGCGGAGCGCGGATTGAAGCGCATGGCGCTGCTGCGCGTCGACGACGTCGAGCTCTCCGAGGGGGCGGTGGTCGCCCTCGACGCCACGCCCGCCGAGGCGAAAGCCGTCATGGACCGGTGGGGCTTCGACTGGGTCGGGGTTCTCGACGGAACCGACCTGCTGGGGTGGGTGTCGATCGCCGACCTCGACGGTGCCGGCACGGTGGGCGATGCCCCTCGGCGCCGATTCCGGGCCGCGGTGCGCCCCGACACCGTGCTCCGCGAGGCGCTCGACCGCCTGATCACCTCCGAGACCCGCGTCGCCGTCGTGTTCGACGAGGACGACCGCTACCTCGGCATGCTCACCATCGACCAGATCGGAGAGGGCGTCCGATGATCACATCGGCCATCGCGCTCAGTGCGCTGTTCGCCGGCAACGACGCCAACTCGCTCGTGTGGTGGGACTGGGTAGACCGTCACACCGACGAGATCGGACAGCGCACCGTCGAGCACCTCCAGCTCACCGCTGTGGCCCTCGGCATCGGACTCGCGATCTCCGTGGTCCTGTCGGTCATCGCGCTGCGCTGGCGTGGCACGTACGGGCCGATCACCTGGGTGACGGGCCTGCTGTTCGCCATCCCGAGCGTCGCGCTGTTCGCGTTCCTCGTGCCCATCACCGGCCTCACGTTCACCACCGCGGAGATCGGGCTCGTCAGCTACACGCTGCTGATCTTGATCCGCAACATCGTGGCCGGCATCGACGGCGTGCCCGCCCACGTCACCGAGGCCGCCGACGCCATGGGCTACACGCGCGGGCGACGATTCCGCGAGATCGACCTGCGGCTCGCCACACCGACGATCATCGCGGGCATCCGCATCGCGTCGGTCACCGTGATCGGTCTCGTCACCGTCACGGCGCTCATCGGCGCGGGGGGACTCGGCGCGCTCATCCTCGAGGGGCTCGGCCGGAACTTCACGACCCCGATCGTCGTCGGAGCCGTCCTGTCCATCGTGCTCGCCGTCGTCATCGACGTCGGGTTGCTCGGCCTCCAACGGCTCGTCACCCCGTGGACCCGCGACCACAAGGCCCGGCCATGACCGCGCTCGGGGACTTCTGGACCTACGTCACCACCGCGGGCAACTGGACGGGGAGCAACGGGCTCCTCGCCCTCACCTGGGCGCAGGTCTGGCTGTCCACGATCGCCACGCTGGCCGCAGCCGCGATCGCCGTGCCTGTCGGGGTGATCATCGGCCACGGGAAGCGGGGCGGAGCGGTGGTCGCATCGGTGGTCAACATCGGTCGGGCGCTGCCCTCGTTCGCCGTGCTCGTCCTCGCCTTCGGGGTCTTCAGCACCTGGGGAAAGGGCCTCACCATGTGGCCCACGTTCGTCGCCCTCGTGCTGCTCGGGATCCCCCCGATCTTCACCAACACCTACACCGGCGTGCGCGAGGTCGATCCGTCCATCCGCGAGGCCGCCACCGGCATGGGCCTGGGTCGCAGCCAGGTGGTGCTCCGGGTGGAGGCACCCATCGCGCTCCCGCTCATCGTCACCGGAGTCCGGGTGTCCGCCGTGCAGATCGTGGCCACTGCCACCCTCGGCGCCTGGGTCGGCTTCCAATGCCTCGGCACGCTCATCTTCGAGGGCTTCGCCCAGCAAGACGATGGAAAGATCCTGACGGGAGCGGTCCTGGTGGGCGCGCTCACCATCGTCACCGAACTGTCCTTCGCGCTGCTGGTGCGCAAGGTCACACCCTGGCAGCCGCGACCCCATCGCGGTTCACGGGCATCTCGTTCCCACGGGGAAGGACCCGGCAGCGCTGTCGGCGACCTGTGGGATCGCGAGTCAGCAGTACCGGAAACCACACCCGTGGCCTCCGGCTTGGCACAGAGCGCGTGAGCGCTCGGAAAGGCAGCACATGAAGCGAACGTCGAAGTTGGTCTTTGCGCTCCTCGTGACAATGGCCCTCATGGCCGCGGGATGCGGAGACGACAATGACGATGGAGCGGGCGGCGCCAGCGGCACCACCGTGCCCGACGGACCGACGATCACCGTCGGGGCCCAGGACTTCGGTGAGTCGGCGATCCTGGCCCAGATCTACGGCCAGGCGCTCGCCGCCCACGGCTATGGCGTCGAGTTCCAGGACCTGGGCGGCTACCGCGACATCGAGTTCGGCGCGTTCGAGAGCGGTGCCATCAACTTCGCCGCGGAGTACGTCGCGTCGACCCTCGAGTACCTGAACAACAACGCCGGCGAAGCAACCAGCGACGTCGACGCCACGCTCGCCCTCCTCGAACCGCTCCTGGCCGACAAGGGCCTCGTCGCCCTCGAGCCCGCGCCCGGCGTCAACACCAACGCCTTCGTCATCACGAAGGACACCTCGGAGTCGCTGGGCATCACAACCATCAGCGACCTGGCCGAGAAGGGAACGGCCCTCAAGCTCGGGGGCCCCGCCGACTGCCCCACGAACAACGCCTGCATCCCCGGCCTCCAGACCGTGTACGGCGCCGACTTCTCGAACAACTTCATCGGTCTCGACACGGGAGTCATCCCCACCAGCCTCGAGAACGGCGAGATCGGCGTGGCGGTCATGTTCTCCACCGATGGCGTCCTCGCCGACGACAACCTGGTGCTGCTCGAGGACGACAAGGGCCTGTTCAACGCCGACAACATCGTCCCCATCACCACCGATGACGTCGTGGCCGCCTACGGCGACAGCTTCACGGACCTGATCAACAGCATCAGCGCCAAGCTCACGACCGACGAGCTGACCGCTCTCAACCAGCAGTACAGCGTGGACAAGGCCGACGCCGCCGACCTCGCCAAGGAGTGGCTGCAGTCGAACGGGTTCACATGACCACGAACGCTTGACCACGGCACGGGGCGCTCCCATCGGAGAGCGTCCCGTGCCCGTGGCGACCGCTCAGTCGCACGACGTCGTGCTGCTGCTGCGCCACCCCGCGCCGTCGTCCTCTACGACGGCGACCGCGACGAGCTCGCCCCCTTCGCGGAGCGCGAACGCAGCCAGGTCGACCGGCGCATCGTGCGGGTCCATCGCGTCAGCGTCGAGCTGCTCGCCGATCTTCTCGACGGTCACCGCTGCACTGTCCCGATCGCCCAGCGCCGCCGCCGCAGCCGTCGGCCAGGAGCGATCATGTCCGCCGCCCGTCGCGCCCATCGAGACGAACTGCGATCGGGTGTCGCACGCCCAGGTGCCGTCGTCGTACTCGACCATCGCCCCGCCCCCGGCCACCGGGCGGACGAAGGCAACCACCCGCTCGACGGTCTTGTCGGTGGTGCCGGGGACGCGCTCGGTCGACGCACCCACCGCGTCGGCGTCGTCGCCTCCCGAGCACGCGGCGAGACCGCTCGTGACCATCAGCGCACCAACGACGCTCGCCAACGCTCGCCTTCCACGGTTGGTCATGGCTCGACCCTATGGCCCAGCGCTCGCCGGAGAGAACCCGTGGGCAGGGACCTGAGCCGGCCTGAGC
>CAZALT010000232.1:0-2177 GCA_964485515.1 uncultured Rhabdothermincola sp.
GCGACTGGATGGAGGTGGCCCGCACCTGGCAGGGGCAGGTCGACATCGACCCGGTCGCGGTCGTCACCCAGCTTGTGGCCGACGAGCACGTGCCGGCCCAGGCGGCGGCTCGCTACAAGGCGAACGGCCTGGCCAAGCGGGCCGAGTGGGAGCGCACGTGGGACCTTCAACGGGCCGAGGACCGTGGTGAGGACGTCGGCCGCATCGCGGTGCCGCCGAAGTACGCCCAGGCCGACTTCGTGAAGCCGTCGTACTGGAAGCAGCGGGGCAAGCTCGATGTGCCCAAGGAGCGGTTCACGTCGGTGGCCGGGGCCGAGCGCGACGCGTCGTCGGGGGATCCGACGATGGTGCTGGCCTGGGCCGGGTTCGACCACGCCCAGCTGGCCCAGGCGCTGGCCACGCTGCTGCACCAGCGTCAGACCGTCGACGGTTGGAACGACGAACGTCTCATCCCATTGGTCGCCGCCATCGACGAGGTGCTGCCCTGGGTCGAGCAGTGGCACCCCGATCCCGCCCCGGGGCTCGGTCAGTCGCTGGCCACCTTCTATCGAGGTCAGGTCGACCAGGTGCTCGCCTCGCTCGACGCCACCCGTGACACGCTGGCCCAGTGGCGCCCCGCGGCCCCCAGCCGGGGTCGTCGCGCCAACAGGCCCAAGGCCTCCTCCACGTCGCCGTCCGATCCCTCGAACGAGAGCTGAGAACGCGTTCCATGCTGCTGCGCGAAGCCATCTCCATCCCCACCGCGGTGCGCCAGGGCGACCTGGTGTTCAAGCTCACCGACGCCTCCGAACAGGCGGCGGCGACCATCGACCAGTACGTCGTCACCGACCAGCTCCGCTCGTCGTTCATCGAGGCAGCCAAGCTCGTTCGCGCCGCGGTCGAGGAGCACAAGTCGAAGGCCACCTACCTGTCGGGCAGCTTCGGTGCCGGCAAGTCGAACTTCATGGGCGTCTTCCAGCTCCTGCTCGATGGCAACGCGGCGGCGTTGGCCAAGCCCCAACTGGCACCAGTTGTGGCCGAGCTGGCCGAATGGCGGGGCGACAAGACCTTCCTCACCGTGCCGTTCCATCTCATCGGCGCCAACTCGCTCGAGAGCGCCATCTTCGGTGGCTACGTGGCGCACACGCGACGGACCTTCCCGGACGCGCCGCTGCCCGACGTGTTCGCGGACGAGCCCATCCTCGACAACGCCGATCAGCTCCGCTCAACCATGGGTGACGAAGCGTTCTTCACCGCGCTCGGCGGCGCCGGCGGCGACGACGGTTGGGGCGACCTCAGCGGCTGGGACGCGGCGCGGTACGACACCGCCCGCAAACAGGCGAGTGACGATCCTGAGCGTCGCCTGCTCGTGCAGGCCGTGCTCGACACGCTGCTGTCGTCGTACGCCGATGGGGCCCGGGCCAACCAGGACGGCTACGTGGACATCGACTCGGGGCTCGCCGCCCTCAGCCGGCACGCCCACGAGCTCGGCTACACGGGGCTCATCCTGTTCCTCGACGAGCTCATCCTGTGGCTCATGTCGCGCCTCGCCGATCCGGCGTTCGTCGCCGAAGAGGCGTCGAAGATCTCCAAGCTGGTCGAAGCCAGCGAAGCTGCCCGCCCGGCTCCGATCGTCAGCATCATCGCCCGCCAGCGCGACCTGCGAGATCTCATCGGCTCCGACGTTCCCGGTGCCGAGCGGCTCGGCTTCGTCGACCAGCTCAACTTCCAGGCCGGCCGGTTCACCGACATCCGGCTCGACGACTCGAACCTTCCCGTGGTCGCCCACTACCGGCTCCTGCGCCCCACCGACGAGGCCGGCGCCACGGAGCTGCGCAACGCGTTCGGCTCGCTCGCCCTCACCGACGACCAGCGCGACGCGCTGCGGGGCACGGCCGGCACCGACGACGACTTCGCCCTCACCTACCCGTTCTCGCCCGCCTTCCTGACGATCGTGGTTGACGTCGCCGGAGCGCTCCAGCGCACACGCACGGGTCTGCGCGTGCTGCTCGACCTGCTCGTGCGCAACCGCGACACCTTCGAGGTGGGACAGCTGGTGCCCGTCGGCGACCTGTACGACGTGCTCGACGAGACCGACGAGCCGCTGTCCGACGCGATGAAGCAGCCGTTCGAATCGGCCCGGCGGATCTACCGCCGGTCGCTTCGACCGATGTTGCTCGCCGACGACGGCCTCGCCG
>CAZALT010000232.1:2187-4368 GCA_964485515.1 uncultured Rhabdothermincola sp.
AGAGCGACCCGCTGACGCCGGCGTTCGTCACCGACGACCGTCTCGTCAAGACGCTCTTGCTCGCCGCGCTGGTGCCTAACTCGGAGCCGTTCCAGAACCTCACGGCTCGCAAGCTCGTCGCACTCAACCACGGCCTCATCTCCAGCCCCGTTCCGGGCATGGAGGCCACCGTGGTCATCAACAAGCTCAACGCGTGGGCGGCCCGCGTCGGCGAGCTCCAGCTCGGCGGCGACGCCCAGAACCCCACTGTGCACCTCGTGCTCAGCGACGTCGATACCCGGGCCATCCTCGACTCCGTCGGGGCCATCGACAACGTCGGCAGCCGCCGGCGCCTCGTGCGCGAGTTGCTCTCCGACGAGCTGGACCTGTCGGCCGACCAGCTCCAGCAGAGCACGCGCCTGCTGTGGCGCGGGGTGCAGCGCCCCGTCGATGTGGTGTTCGGCAACGTGCGCAACACCGAGGACCTCCCCGACGCGTCGTTCGAGCCCAGCGGATCCACGTGGCGGCTCGTCATCGACTTCCCCTTCGACGACGAGGGCCACAGCCCGCTCGAGGACCTCGCCCGCGTCGAGCAGCTGCGTGAGCGACACGACTGGCGCACCGTGTGCTGGATTCCGGCGTTCTTCACCGCCGACATCCGATCCCAACTCGGCGACCTCGTCCGCCTCAACCACCTGATCCCCGTCGACGGCCAGACCAGCGACCGGTTCCGCGACGCCACCAGACACCTCAGTGCCGAAGCCCGCGAATCGGCCCGACCGCAGCTCGAAGCGCAGAAGCGCGCGGCCCGCTCGCGGCTCCAGTACGCGCTGCGCCAGGCGTACGGGATCGACCGGGTCGACACGGCTGTCATCGATTCCAGCCACGGGCTCGCTGACCACTTCCCGAGCCTGCTCCCCGGATTCGCCGTCCGGCCTCCGGTGGCGTCGAACCTGCGCCAGGCGTTCGAAGAGGTCATCGCCCAGGGCCTCGATCACTGCTACCCGGCGGCGCCGGCGCTCGAAGGCGAGGTTCGTCCCGCCGACCTGCGCACCGCGTGGACCGTGTGCGAGCAGGCACTCGAGCAGCCCGACCGGCGCATCCCCCAGGTGCCCAGCGCCGATCGGCGGATCATGGCCCGCATCGCCAACCCGCTCCAGCTGGGCGTGCAGTCCGAGCAGGCGTTCCTGCTCGACGTCTCGTCGCGCTGGGACCCCCACTTCACCCGCAAGCTCGCCGAACGGGAGCAGTCCGGCGCCAGCGGCAACCCGACAGTTGGCGAGCTGCGAGCCTGGATCGACGAACCCAAGGCCATGGGGCTCAGCCCCGAGCTGGAGAACCTGGTGATCCTGGTGTGGGCCGCGGCCACCGACCGCACCTTCACCGACCACGGCGGACCCGCCCGGGTGAGCCTCGACTCGCTCGGCAGCCACCTCGAGGTTCGGGCCCAGGACCTGCCCGATCCCTCGACCTGGAGCGAAGCCTGCCGCCGCGCCGAACACGTCCTCGGCGTGGCGGGGCTCCCCGCCGAGCCGTCGGCCGTCGGGCTCGGCCGGCTCGCCAACGCCCTCACGAGCTCGGCGACCTCCCACGGCGCCGACGCCGCCAAGCTCGTCGACGAGCTGGGTTCCCTCGCCGCGGTGGTCGGCGACGCCGGGCCATTCAACCGCGTGGCCACCGCCGAGACCGCCAACGCGCTACTCGTCGCCGTGGGTGGATCCGGATCGGATCTCGACCGGGTGCTGGCCTTCGCCGCCGCCGACCTGTCCCCGAGCCCACAGGCCGTCGGGGCATCGATCAAGTCTGCGGGCGCGGTGGCCGGGACCATCGCCGCGGTCGACATCCAGATCATCTCCGCCGCGCTCACCCGCACCGAGGGCGCCCCGCTGCGCACCAAGCTCACCGATCTCCTCACCGCGGAGGAACTCGCCACCCCGCTGTCGCCCGCGCTTGCCCAGTTGTACGAAGAGGCGCGCGGCCTCGTGGTCAGCGTCGCCCCGGCCCCGATTCCGGAACCCGCCCCGGGGGGCGACGTCATCGTGCCGGTGCCGCCGACGGGGCCGCCGCTCATGCCCGGTGAGGGTCGGGTTCCTGTCCTGTCGGCGCACGGGCTCAGCCGCGACGATGCCGTGGCCCGCCTCGACGAGCTGCGCGCCAAGCTCGCCGCACAGGAGATCGCCGGGCAGGCCTTCGACATCGACG
>CAZALT010000233.1:0-1303 GCA_964485515.1 uncultured Rhabdothermincola sp.
GCAAGCCGTTCTCGGTGGTGCTGTTCGACGAGATCGAAAAGGCCCACCCCGACGTCTTCAACACGCTGCTGCAGATCCTCGAAGAGGGTCGCCTCACCGACTCGCAGGGTCGGTCGGTCGACTTCCGCAACACCGTGCTCATCATGACGTCCAACCTCGGCACGCAGGACCTGCGCAAGGCCAACATCGGCTTCGGCAAGGCCGACGAAGCGGTCTCGTACGAGAAGATGAAGGAGAAGGTCAACGACGCCCTGAAGGTCCACTTCCGGCCGGAGTTCCTGAACCGCATCGACGAGGTCATCGTCTTCCACGAGCTGACCAAGCCCGAGGTCACCACCATCGTCGACCTCATGATCAAGCGGGTGAAGAAGCAGCTCGAGGCCCAGGGTCTCGGTCTGGAGCTCACCACCGAAGCGAAGATCGAGCTCGCCGACAAGGGCTACGACCCCCAGCTCGGTGCTCGTCCCCTGCGCCGGGCCATCCAGCGCATGGTCGAGGACCCCATGTCCGAACGGCTCCTGTGGAAGGAGTTCCGGGCGGGGGAGACGATCATCGTCGACGTCGAGATCGACCCCGAGTCGGGCGAGAAGTCGTTGAGCTTCAAGGCGGTCGAGGGCTTCGAGCCCCCCACGGTCGAGATGGCCGAGGCCGGCCCGACCGAGTAGCCCGACCGAATTGGTCCGAACGGCCCGGTGACATCGGCCACGTTGATCCCTACGCTCATCACATCCTGTCCGTCACCACCCTCGTCCCTCGGGACGGGGGTGGTGTCGTTTTCGCCTGACTGCGGTCCCGACTGCGCTTCTGGCGTGTGGATTGCGCGCTTTCCGGTGAAGATCCACGCCAGAAGCGTTCTGGCGCGGGCCGATCACGCGGTCGGTCGGAGCGACTGGCGCAAGGCTCTCGCCGCGCGCACCTGCTCCACCACCGTGCGGCGGCGGTTGACCAGCTGGTCCCACGTGAAGCGCAGGATCAGCCAGCCCCGCAGTTGGAGCTCGTTCTGGCGATGCTCATCCCAGGGGAGGCGCACGTTGTCGGCGTGGGAGAGGAGGCCGTCGCATTCGATGCCGAGCAGCAGCGATCGCCATCCGAGGTCGATGTAGGCGGTGGTGGTGCCGAGCGGCACCGCGATCTGGCGCTCGGGTCGGGGGATGTCGGCGGCCACGAGGACCTCGCACATCCGTCGTTCGAACTCGGAATGGGTCGGCACGGTCTCGCCGTAGCGCTTCTCGATCAGCTGCCGGCCGACCCGGGTGCCGTTGCGGCCCCGTCGTGCGACCTGCACGAAGCGGTTGGCGACCTG
>CAZALT010000233.1:1403-4294 GCA_964485515.1 uncultured Rhabdothermincola sp.
TTTGCCGGAATCCGGTGAAGATCGACGCAATTTGGGCCAGGTTGGGCCAGGTTGGGTCGGCCCTGGGGCCGAGGGGCGCGGGTTCGGCGTCGTGAGGGCTCGGCGGTAGCGTGGCCCGCCATGACTCGAACCCGCCGGTGGACGGCGCTCGTCGTCGCCGTGGCCGCCCTTGCCCTGGCGGGGTGCCAGGCGAAGGTGGTCGTGGGCGTGGAGGTCCGATCCGACGCCAGCGGTGTCGTCACCGTGTCGATCCAGCTCGACGGCGACGCGGCGGCCAAGGCCGGGGACCTCGACGAGGCGCTGCGGCTCGACGACCTCCGCGCCGCGGGGTGGACCACCACGCCGTCGAGCGCGGGGCCCGACGGAGCGACGACCATCGCCGTCTCCAAGCCGTTCGCCGATCCCGCGGGGTTCACCGCGGTGATGGACGAGCTCAACCCCACCGTGTTCCGGGACTTCGTGCTCACCAGGGACTCCGACCTGTTCGGCACGACCTTCGCGGTCACCGGGACCATCGACCTCACGGGGGGCCTGCGGTCGTTCAGCGACGCCGACCTCGACGCGGTCGAAGGCGATCCGGTGGGCAGCGAGATCGCGGCGATCGAGCAACGCGAGGGCGTCCCCGCCACCGAGATGGTCGACATCTCGATGGCGATCTCGCTACCGGGCAAGGCCGACGCCATCACCTACAGCCCGAAGTTCTCCGATCCGGCCCCCACGGTCGTCGACGCGTCGTCGAAGCAGGGCAGCGCGCTCTCCTCGCTCACCTTCTGGATCCTCGCCGTGCTCGTGCTCGTCACGGTGGCCGTGGTGCTGCGCAGCGCGTTCCGCCGATTCCGGGGCTGAGGCCCGCGGTCAGAGGTCGGACCCGAGCGGCGGCGCCGCCGTGAACGAGAGGCGGGCACCGTCGTCACCGGTGAGGACGAGGCGCTTGCGATCGGTGACATCGGCGGCGCGCACCTTGGTGAGGATCTCGAGGTACGTCGCCTCGGCCACCATGACCTCGGGTTCGCACGCCATGAGCGTCGTGGCCGGGTCGTCGAACCGGACGCCGTCGTCGCCGTCGAGCGAGACGCCAGATCGATAGGACGAGCGACAGGAGCAGGTACTTGGGTCCCGCGGCGACGAGCAGGAACACGGTGTACGCCGTGGCGATGGCGGCGACCACCCTGGAGCGTCTGACCGACCTGGGCCGTCCGCATCGTCCTGTCGTCGTACACCTGTTCGAGAGCATCCCCATTCGTGTCACACCGGCTCTCTAGCCTGCGGTGCATGTCGAAAGCGCGATCGGTCTTCCGTTGCACCTCCTGTGGAGGGTCCTCGCCCAAGTGGGCCGGTCGGTGTTCGGGCTGCGACGAGTGGAACACGTTGGTCGAGGAGCACGAGGGCCCTCGTCGCGGCGTGCAGGTCTCGGCGCGGCTCGCCGACGCGCCGCTGCGGCTCGGCGAGGTCACGCTCGACGCCCACGCCTGCCGTCCCACCGGCATCGGCGAGCTCGACCGGGTGCTCGGTGGTGGGCTCGTGCCGGGGTCGGTCACCTTGGTGGGCGGCGAACCGGGTGTGGGCAAGTCCACGTTGTTGCTCCAGATGGCCGGCGCACAGGCCGCCGCGGGCCAGCGCGTCCTCTACCTGTCCGCCGAGGAGTCCAAGCAGCAGGTGCGGCTGCGCGCCGATCGCCTCGGCGTCAGCAGCGACGAGCTGTGGCTCGCGTCCAACACGTCGCTGGCCGACATCGGCTCGGTCATCACCCAGATCCAGCCCGACGTCGTCGTCGTCGACTCCATCCAGACCGTCCACGACCCCGACCTCGCCTCGGCGCCGGGCACGGTCGGCCAGGTGCGGGCCTGCGCGGCGGCGCTGGTGGGCGAGGCGAAGGAGCGCGACATCGCCATGGTGCTCGTCGGTCATGTCACCAAGGAGGGCGCGCTGGCCGGGCCCCGGGTGCTCGAGCACATGGTCGACACCGTGCTCGCCTTCGAGGGCGACCGGCACCACTCGCTTCGCCTCGTGCGCGCCGTCAAGCACCGCTACGGCGCCACCGATCACCTCGGCGTGTTCGAGATGGGTGAGGTGGGGCTCACCGCGGTGGCCGATCCCAGCAGCTTGTTCCTGTCCGACCGGCGCGAGGGCGTGGCCGGTTCGGTCGTCGTGCCCATCATGGACGGGTACCGGCCCTTGCTGGTCGAGGTGCAGTCCCTGGCGGTCGACTCCGCCATCCCCGCGCCCCGACGTTCGGCTCAGGGTCTCGACAGCGGGCGTCTCGGCATGCTGCTCGCCGTGCTCGAGAGCACCAACGTCGTGTCGTGCGCCAAGACCGACGTGTACGCCCTGGCTGTCGGGGGCGTGAAGGTGGCCGACACGGGCAGCGATGTGGCGGTCACCCTCGCCGTCTTGTCGTCGCTCACCGGCATCGCTCTGCCGGGCGACCTGGTGGCCATCGGCGAGGTCGGCCTGGCCGGCGAGCTGCGCCAGGTGCGGTCCATCGACCGTCGACTTGCCGAGGCCCAGCGGTTGGGGTTCCGCCGTGCCATCGTCCCGCTCAACGCACCAGATCCGCCCGACGGCCTGGCGGTGCTGCGGGCCGCCACGGTCGCCGATGCCACGCGCCACGCCGGGCTGCACCTCAACCAGGCGCCCCGCCCGGACCCGGTCATCACCGTCCAACGGATCCTCGGCGACGAGCGCATGAACTAGCGATCGCTCGGTCTGGCCAGTCCGGTGTCGTCGTCTGGCTACGGACTCTTCTGCACCCTGTCGACGGTTGTCGACGCCGAAACGCGGCAGCGCAACTACACTCCCGCCGTGGCACGCAGGCGCAGCAAGGAGCTCATCACGGCACTCGGCACCGTCGCGCCGGGCAAACCGCTGCGCGAAGGCCTCGACCGCATCCT
>CAZALT010000234.1:0-4250 GCA_964485515.1 uncultured Rhabdothermincola sp.
CGATCTTGGGGGTGTTCTCGAGCGTCCACGACGGGTTGCCCGGGTCGATGCGCTCCGGGCTGTAGCCGAGGTTGAAGTCGGCGCCGACGGTGAGGCCGGAGCGCTCCTCGAGGATGGGTGCGACGAGGTCCTGGGTCGTGCCGGGGTACGTGGTCGACTCGAGGATGACGGTGGCACCGGCTCGGAGGTGCCCGCCGATCACCCGCGCAGCGGACTCGATGAAGGAGAGATCGGGGTTCCCCTCGGTGAGCGGCGTCGGAACCGAGACGACGGCGATCTCGAACTCGGCGAGGTCACCCTCATGGCTCGTCGCCCGAAACCGGTCCGTGGCCACGGCAGCCTGGAGGCGGGTGTCGGGGATGTCTTCGACGGGTGAGGTCCCCGCGTTGATCGCCTCGACCCGGTCGGTGTCGATGTCGAACCCGATCACGTCGTAGCCCGCTTCGACGGCCCGAACCGAGAGGGGCAGTCCCACGTAGCCCTGCCCCACCACCACTAGTCGTTTCGTCACGGCGCGAACCTAGTGCCGACCTGGCTCGGCGATGGACGAACGCGAACACCCTCCTTGTCCAAGGGGGTCGATCTCGACCGATTCAGGTGATGCTGAGCATGCGGTCGAGGGCGACCTTCGCCCACTTCGTCGTGTCGGGGTCGACGGTGATCTGGTTGACGATCTTGCCGTCCACCAGGTTCTCGAGCACCCAGGCGAGATGCGGCGCGTCGATGCGGAACATCGTTGAGCACGGGCACACGAGCGGGTCGAGCGACAGGACCGTCTTGTCGAGCGTCTCCATGTTGAGGCGGTTGACCAGGTGGATCTCGGTGCCGACGCCGATGACCGAGCCCTTCGGTGCCGCTTCGATCGCCTTGATGATGAAGTCGGTCGAGCCGACCTGGTCGGCGACGGCCACCGTCTCGTGGGCGCACTCGGGGTGCACCACGACGATGCCGTCGGGGTGCTCGGCGCGGAACGCCTCGACGTGGCTCGGCGTGAACCGCTGGTGCACCGAGCAGTGACCCCGCCACAGCAGGAACGTCGACTCCTTGATGGTGGCGTCGTCAAGGCCGCCCTGGTCCTTGCGGGGGTTCCACACAGCCATGTCTTGTTCGGCGAAGCCAAGCTGGTAGCCCGTGTTGCGCCCCAGGTGCTGGTCGGGGAAGAACAGGACCTGTCGTCCTCCCGCGCCGTTGCCGGCACGGTCGCCGAGGTCGAGCGCCCACTCGAGTACGGCCCGGGCGTTGGTCGAGGTGCACACGGCGCCGCCGTGCTCACCCACGAACGACTTCAGCGCCGCCGACGAGTTCATGTAGGTGATGGGCACGACACGGTCGATGTCGGTGATGCGGGCCAGGTCCTCCCACGCCTCTTCGACCTCGTCGAGGTCGGCCATGTCGGCCATGGAGCAGCCGGCGTTCAGGTCGGGGAGGATCACCTGCTGGTGGTCGCCGGTGAGGATGTCGGCCGATTCGGCCATGAAGTGCACGCCGCAGAACACGATGTAGTCGGCCTGGTGGCGTTCCTTGGCCAGCACCGAGAGGCGGAACGAGTCGCCCCGGGCGTCGGCCCAGGCCATGACCTCGTCGCGCTGGTAGTGGTGGCCGAGGACGAAGACACGATCGCCCAGCGATGCCTTGGCGGCAGCGATGCGAGCGGCGAGGTCGTCGGGCGTTGCCGTGGTGTACCCCTCGGGGAGGGGTGTCTGGAGCCGGATCATTTGTGGTGGGACCCCTTGCTTGGCAGAGAGCTCCGATGTGACCGGTGGGGGCAGCCGGGTCGCCGCGCCACGGGGATGTCGGTCTCAGAGCTCGATATGTCGCCACAGACCCGGGTGGCGTCCGGTCAGTGTAGATCGTCCGGCCGGGGATCGGGCGAACGCGATCGATGATGGCGTTGCGATGAACCAGGGCCCCGGGGAGCCGACCCGGCGAGGGTTCCCGAGCTCAGGCTGTCGCACGAGCGGCGAGCTCGCGGGCGGTCGTCAGCCCGGGGCGCACCTGGCCGGAACGGGCGATCGCCGCGCAGAGCGGTTCCTGAGCCTCGTCGCCGACGCAGTCGCCCAGCACGATGACGAGATCCTCGGGGTGATCTCGGGCCAACGCCGCCAGTTCGGCTGGCGAGGCGATGACCTGGGGGGTGAGGCCTGAGTAGTAGCCGATCCAGGCCTCGGGACGGAACGGCTCGCCCACGTACCACGCCGTGGTCTGACCGGCCGGGTAGTCGGCCGCGATGAACTCCTCGACGACCTTGTGGCCGTCGTCGATGAGCGTCCGCGCATCGTGGGGGAGGAACCCGATGTTGACCACAGCGATGCCGACGCACAGCGCCGTGACGACGATCCCCGCGTTGGCCCCCGTGTCCCGGGCGACCTTGCCAAAGATGTACCCGAACCCGACCGCGGTGGGCAGGATCAGCCAGTAGTTCCAGAACTGGTGACCACCGGCGGCCTGGTGGAACACGACGGGGTAGAGCACCACGATGACCAGGCTCATGGCGGCGAGGGGCTTGAGCGTTGCGTCGCGCAGCGCGGCGACGCAACCTCCCAGGCCGATGAGCCCCAACCCCAGCAGCTGGACGATCCAGGGGATCTGGAAGCGCACCATGTCGACGATGCCGCTCTCCGATCCACCGCTCGCCCCGGACCGCTCCGAGTACTTGTCGACCAGGACGGAGAAGTCGCCGTAGACCCACCAGATCCACGCCAGCGACAGGCCCAGGCCGACCGCGCCCCCGATGAGGAACGGCAGCGCCTCGCGCAACGCGCCGCGCCGATCGCGGAACCGGCGGGCACCGGTCGCGACCGTGCACAGCGCCACGAGCATCACGGCCTGCCAGCCAGCCGCGGCGGCCATGGCGGCGACCGCAGCGATGAGCAGCGGGTGCACCGCGAACTCGCCCGGTGTTGCCCGCCACTGCCGATACCAGACGAGCACGACGGCCAGCCCGAACGGGAAGGACGTGACGGGCGTGTCGAGCATCGACCCGTAGATGGCGACCATCCCGGTGGTGGCCGCCGCCGCCGTGGCACCGCCGGCGACAAGGGGGGTGAGACGCGCCGCTCGGAGCAGGCGGTAGAGCAGGAAGAGCGCCACGATGGTGCCGGCCCAGGCCGCGGTGCGTGAGACCCATTCGCGCTCGCCGCCGATCGTCTCGGCAAGGGCGGTCTCGACGACGATGGCGGGCGGGTGGGTGGCATAGAGCGTGCCGTCGAGGCGCAGGCCACCCATCCGGGAGTCGATCGGCCCGAGCTCACGCAGCGAACGTGCATCGGTCGCCCACACCGCGCCGTTGATCCCCTCGTCGGAGTCGCCGAACACCGCGGTGACCCGTCCGACGCTGAGCAGCGCGATCAGGGCGACGGCTGCGATCGCAAGGGCTGGTCCGACCGACTCGAGTGCCGCGCCCTTGTCACCCGTGCGTCCCATTCGGCCCGGAATCCTAGCTGGCTTCGAAATAGCGACGTTCAGCGGTCCTGAGCCGAACTGGCCAACCGCCTCGGAGGGCAGGAGATCGCGTGGATCGTCCCAGATGGGATCCACCGCCGAGGTGCCGACCTCGCACCGGCCGAGGCGTTCGCTCGACCGTCACGTGGTCATCCCTCGCGCAGGTCGAAGACGATCCAGTTGTCGCCCTGGCTCAGGATGGGGAAATTCTCGTGGAGGTAGGCCTCGAGGTCCGGCTGATCCTCGAGCAGCGCTTGGTCGATCACGGCGAAGTACTCCGCGTCGATCCGGGAGCGAATCTCTGCCAGACGCTCATCGGTACTGATCGGGGCGATGCCCCGGACCTGCTGGAGGGCGAGGTCCGCTGGTTGTGGCCAGCCGACTCCGCTCACCGAGCCGTAGTACGCGAGCCCGCGGCCGTAGCTCCAGGTGAGGTAGATCACCCGGTCGCTGTGGTTGGTGGCCTCGCCGATCGCGGCCGGGGCGGTGACCTCCAGAGCGATGCCTTCAGCCGAGGGGGCCCGGGGCACAACGCTGTACGGCGTTGAGCTGACCGCGATCAGCGCCACGACCGTCGAACCAACAACGGCCAGGAGCTCTGGGCGTGGATAGCCCCGGCGCTTCATGGCGGCGACCACCTGGTCGATCAAGAGGGCAACGCCGATGGCGATGGCGACGACCAGAGGCAGGTGGTAGTAGCTGTGGGTCGCGAAGGTCCAGGTGAACACGACGCCGTAGGCGACGTAGCCGACCAGGAACGAGGCTCCCACGACCCGACCACGCCCCCCACTGATCGCGATGCCGCCGAG
>CAZALT010000235.1:0-4206 GCA_964485515.1 uncultured Rhabdothermincola sp.
TCGTCGCCGTATCCGATGCCACCTCCGACGACCTGGCCAGCACGGGTGAGGCCGCCTTCCTCGACCTCGGAGACTCGTCACCAGCGTGGACCAAGATCGATGGTCCGAACGTCACGACGCAGCTCGTGGCCGCTGGATCGCTCGGGCCACGCGGTGCCGGACGCCACGGCCTTGCCTTGGTGTGGACAGGTGAGCGCGTCATCGACCTCACGCGCGGCGCCGTGCTCGATCCGGGCGGGTGGACCTGGACGCCCCTCGACCTGCCCGACTCGCTGACGTCCTTCACCCACCTCCTCGGATCGATTCCCGTCTGGGACGGCACCCGGGTCGTGCTCGTCGCGGCATCGACGGGTCCCGGCCTCACCTGGGACGCCACCGGCGGCGACCTGCAGGAGATCTCGGGCATCCCGCTCGACCAGACGGCCGAGCTCGGCGGGTTCACGGCCCAGGCGGCGGTGACATCGGACGAAGACGGTTCGGTGGTCGTCGTCGGCTATCTCGGCGAAGGCTCGCTGATGGCGCCAGTTCCCGCGTGGCGACTGGTCACGGCAACGGGTGCCTGGTCTCCTTTGCCATCCGTGCCAAGCCTCCAGAGCTGCTTCCCCAACGCCGCCACCGTGGGCGGATCGGTGCTCGCACCGGTCTGCTACAGCGGCCTCGAACCTGGGATCGTGCATCTGGCTGACGAGTGGACGCCGATCGACGCGCTCCCTGACGTCGAAGTCGCCCACGGGAGTTGGACGTCAGCTTCCGACGCTCTCGTGGTGTGGTCGGCCTCCGACACGCCCGGCGGCCCACGCGCCTGGGTCTGGGTGCCTGGTTCGGGCGGAGCGGTGCCGAGCACCACCACCACGACATCCGGTCAGCCGGCTCCGCCGCTCGAGCCCGCCGCGGCCGATGCGGCACTCGCCGCGCTGGGCCCGGGCTGGCACGAGATCGACACCGGACCGGTCGTGGTCACTGCGGCCGGCGCCATGGCGTGGGCCGGCGCCGAGCTGGTGATCATCGCCGGCTCGGAGACGTTGGCCTACGCACCGGAGACCAAGACGTGGCGTGAGCTGCCGGACCTGCCGTTCGAGATGCCCGACCACTGGGGACACCTGGTGTGGACGGGCACGCACCTCGTGGCTTTCGTGAGCGGGTCGAACGACGCCGCGGTCCTCGACCCGGCTTCGGACGATGGCTGGGAGGCGATCGACGGCGCCGTCGTACCGGAGTCGGTACGCGAGCAAGGTGGCGCGCTGATGACAACCGGAATGCTGTCGCCTGTCTGGACCGGCGAGCGCGTGATCGACCCGGCGAGCTGGAACGTGCTCGACCCGGCCACGTGGACGTGGTCGCCGCTCGCGCTGCCCTCGCCGGTCTTCCATCCCGGCCTCCGGGCGGCGAACCGGTCGTGGGACGGCACCGAGCTCATCGCCGCGCCGACCTACCCGCAGCCGGGTCTGGCGTGGAACGCAACGGGGACGGCCGTGCGAGAGATCCCGGGGATCCCGGCCGAGCTCCTGCCCACGACCAACGTCCAGATGAACTCGGTGACGACGTCGCCCAGTCCAGGGACCGTCGTCGCCTGGACCACGTACACCGAGTACGACGAAGTGACCGATGGAAACGTCCTCGGGCCAGGCAAGACCAACGCCTGGCAGCTCGACGTCGCATCCGGCGTGTGGACCTCCCTCCCGCGCACCCCCGAGCTCACCTCATCGGAGGGCTGCCCGTGGGGTGCCGCATCGGTGGCCGGCTATGCGCTCTTCGGACCGTGCTTCGAGGGGTCCGCCCCTGCGTACCGAGACGGACGCTGGATCTCGACCGGTGGACCACCAGAATCCGCGCTGTTCAACGCAAGGTGGGTCACCGCGGACCGGGCACTGTTCAGCGTGAGTGCCACCTTCGCCAACCAGGTCGCTACCGGCCTGCTGCTCTACGTGTGGATCCCGCCATCGTGAGATCCCCGTCGAGCTCACCCCCCACCGTGATGACAGGCACCTCGCGCGTGCGAGCCCCCGAACCCGACCCTTGTGTATGGACCTCAGGCACCGACTGACAGGTCTACCTCTTTACTTCGGTCCCGCAGGCGGCCGGCGAGCTCGGCGACGAAGCCCATGACCTGCTCGGCCTGGGTGACGCCGTGGTGCGGGAGCCCACACGCCGGCGTGAGGATCGACTGGGCCCGCAGCAGGGCAGGGTCGCAGTCGGCGGCGACCAGGAGGTCCCACTCGAACATGAGCTCGCGCCAGTAGCGGTCGGGGGTGGGCCCCAGCGGGCGATCGGTGGGCACCGCACCCCAGGCGAGCCAACCGCCCCGCTCGAGGTAGTCGGTGACGGCTCCGGGAGCCCGGTCGATGCCAGCCCCCGTGGGCAGCGATACGACCTGGGGGCCCGCCGGCAGGAGCAGACCCCAGTCGGCGGGGCCGCAGCAGTGCAGCCCGCTGATGGCGTCGTGCTCGATGACGGCCAGCACGCTCGACACGAGGTCGACGGCGCACAGCCGGTCGATGGGGAACGACGGCTGCGACACCGACACCAGCGATGGTTCGTCGACGAACATCACGATCTCGGCCTGGGGGACGCGCCGCTGGACGAGCTCGATCAGGGCGGCGGCGCGTTGGCGGACCACGGAGCCCGAGATGCGGAAGGCGAGATCCGGATCGATGCCCGCCGCGGCGAGGGCGACGCCGAAGGTGACCGGGCCGGTGACCGAGACCTTCACCGGGCCGGTGCGGTCGGCGATCGTGGTGAGGAACGCCCGGAGCCCCACGAAGGCGTCGCCGGTGAACGGGTGGGGCGTGAGCGGGGCTTCGGGGTCGAGCGCGTCGAAGTCGAACCGCAGCGAGCCGAGCTCGTCGACCTCGATGCCCGGCACCGCCCAGGCCGCCTGCTGGATCATGCCCTCGCGCTTGGATCGCGCCGGCAGGCTCGGAGCGAAGGGCAGGCGCGGCGCGTGGCGGAGCACGAAGTCGACCGCCTCGGACGGGTCGAAGTGGGGCAGGCTCCCGATGCCCGTGGCCAGACCCGCGGCGAGGCTCGACGACGCCCGGCCCACGACCTCGGTGCTCATGCTCGCTTCCCTCCCCACTGCTCGGTGGCCGAACCAGATGATCTGATGTCGCCGGATATCGACCGGATATCGGCCAGTTGTCGGTTGGATGCCGGGTCACCCCGGGGCCGTTCGGCCCACCCGCACCTCACCGGAATAGCGACATCGGCGTTCCTTGGGCAAATCTCAACCCGTGACTGAGGATCCAACGCCGGCGACGGCACGCGCTCCCCGAGTGCCGGGGTGGCTGATCTTGTCGTGGTTCGCGCTCATGTGGCCGGCCACCGAGCTCATCGGTTCGGCCCTCGAAGCGTCGCTCGACTCGATGCAGCTGACCGTGGCGATCGCCTGCTGGCTGCTCTGGGGCGCCACGTTCGGGGCCATGCTCATCCCCCGACCCGTCACGCTCACCGCCATCCGGATCGTCGTACCGTCGTCGATCGTCGCCACCGGCTGGGCTGCGATCGTCGCCGGATCGGAGGCACCGACGTGGACGCTGTCGGCCCCGCTCGTCGCCATCGTCGCCACGCTCGTCGCCCTGTCCCCCAAGGTCGGTGAGCTGTTCGTCGACGGGGCGTCGTACGGTCCGGAGAAGCGCATGGCGCTGCGGCCACCGGGGGTGCTGCTCCTCGGTCCGATCGAGCTCGGCTGGGCGGCAGCGGTGGCGGGGGCGTGCGCCGGCCCGCTCCTGCTCGCCGACCAACGGTGGGTGATCGGCCTCGTCGCCCTGGTGATCGGTTGGCCCCTCGCGGCGGTCGCGGCGCGGTCGCTGCACGTCCTTGCCGAGCGCTGCGTGGTGTTCGTGCCCAACGGGTTCGTGGTCCGCGACCGGATGACGCTTGCCGACGCCTTCCTCATCCAGCGCCGCCTGCTGTCCTCGGTCGGCCCGGCCCCGGCCGACACCGACGCCTACGACCTGACGTCCGGCGCGCTCGGGCTCGCCGTGCAGGTCGAGCTGACCGAGCCCGACACCATCGTGGTCAACCCCCCGCGGCGCAGTCCTCGCGACCGCACGCCCCCGTCCATGCCGGAGGTCTCCAAGGTCCTGATCGCACCGACCCGCCCCGGTGCGTTCCTCAAGGAGGCTGACCGCCGTCGCCTCCCGATCAGCTGACGATGCCGCCGGCGAGGACGAGGTCGTCCTCGTAGAGCACGATGCTCTGGCCCGG
>CAZALT010000236.1:0-4194 GCA_964485515.1 uncultured Rhabdothermincola sp.
TTCTCGGGCGATGCGGGGGTGTCGCGGTGACGCGGGTCGTCGTCGTCGGATCCGGCGGGCGCGAGCACGCCCTGGCCCACGTGCTGAGCCGTGACGCCGAGGTCGTGGTCACACCAGGCAACCCGCTCATCGCGAACTCGGTCGACACGCCGGCCGAGCAGCTCGACGCCGACCTCTACGTCATCGGCCCCGAGGCGCCGCTCGTCGACGGCCTCGCCGATCGACTGCGCGCCGCCGGCAAGCTCGTGTTCGGTCCTGGCGCCGACGGTGCCCGGCTCGAGGGATCCAAGGCGTGGATGAAGGAGATCCTCGTCGAGGCCGGTGTGCCCACCGCCAAGCACGGCACCTTCACCGAGCTCGAACCGGCGCTGGCCTTCCTCGACACGATGCCCGGCCTCTACGTGGTCAAGACCGACGGCCTGGCCGCGGGCAAGGGCGTGCTGGTGACCGAATCGCTGGCCGACGCCCGCGAGGCCGTGGGCGAGTACCTCTCGGGCGCGGCGTTCGGCGCGGCCGGGACCACCGTGGTCATCGAGGAGGGCCTCACCGGTCCGGAGCTGTCGGTGCTCGCCGTGTGCGACGGCCAGCGTGCCGTCCCGCTCGCGCCGGCCCAGGACTTCAAGCGCATCGGCGAGGGCGACACGGGTCCCAACACCGGGGGGATGGGTGCCTACTCGCCGGTTCCGATTGCCGACGCTGCCGCCATCGAGCTGGTGATGGCGAAGGGCGTCGAGCCCACGCTCGCCACCTTGCGCGGTCACGGCATCGACTACCGGGGTGTGCTCTACGCCGGGCTGATGTTCACGCCGGACGGCCCCAAGATGCTCGAGTACAACGTGCGCTTCGGCGACCCCGAGACCCAGGTGGTGCTGCCCCGCTTCACGTCGAGCCTCACCGACCTGCTCGCGGCGGCGGCGGCGGGTTCGTTGGGTGCCGACCCGACCTTCGACGACGGCGCCGCCGTCACGGTCGTCCTGGCATCGGAGGGGTACCCCGAGTCGCCGCGTACGGGCGACGTCATCTCGGGCATCGACGATGCCGAGGCGGTCGAAGGCGTCACGGTGTTCGGCGCCGGTGTGCAGCGCAACGACGCCGGCGAGCTCGTCACGGCCGGCGGCCGGGTGTTGAACGTGACGGGCCAGGGCCCCGACCAGGCCACCGCCCGCGCCCGGGCCTACGACGGCGCGAGCAAGATCTCCTGGCGCGGCATGTACCACCGCACCGACATCGCCCCGCTCACCACCTAGCGCTGCCGAACTGGCTGGACAGATACGCCGAATAGCCCGGGTCTTCCCAGCCAGAACGACACCATCGGTTCGAATCGCACGGAAGGAACCTCGCCATGGCAGGCAACTACAAGGTCGGCATCCTCATGGGATCGGCCAACGACGCCGACAAGATGAAGGCCGCCTCGGTCATCCTCGACCGGTTCGGCATCGAAACCGACGTGCGCGTGCTCTCGGCGCATCGCAATCCGGGCCCGGTCGTCGAGCTGGTGTCGACGGCGCGTGAGAACGGCTACACCGCGTTCATCTGCGGCGCGGGCATGGCCGCGCACCTCGCCGGCGTCGTCGCCGCGCACACCACGCTTCCCGTGATCGGCGTGCCGCTGTCCGGCGGCGGCCTCAACGGCGTCGACGCGCTCTACTCCACCGTCCAGATGCCCAAGGGCATCCCGGTGGCCACGGTCGCCATCGACGGCTCGCAGAACGCCGGTCTGCTCGTGGTGCACATGCTGTCCATCACCGACGAGGACCTGGCCAACCAGTTGGCCGACTACCGAGCCGAGATCGGCGCCCTCTGACCCGTCGGTCGACCGTCGACCGCCGGGTCGTCGCTGCTCAGGTCAGAACATGACCCGTTCGTCGGATTGGGGGAGGAACTCCTCCATCCAGTCCATGCCGTCGCCTTCGCTGTCGTCGGACGGTGGGACCGACCAGTCGATCTCGATGGTGGGTTGCGGCGCAGCTGCGGCTGCCTTCTTGTCTTCCTTGGCCTTGCGGCGGCGCTCCTTGGCCCGGACGCGCATCTCACGCTTGGAGACCTGCGGGGCCCGCGCCGCGTTCGAGCGCACGCCCGCGGCGGCCAGGGCGCAGTTCAGGCAGAACGGCGGTTGCCCCGGACCGAAGGCGTAGACGAGGCACTCGTTGCAGAAGCCACCACCGCAGGTTCGGCAGAAGTCCTCAGCGGCCTCGAACTGATGCGATGTGCAACGATCATCCATGCGCTCCGCTCACCCTCCCGATCCCGAACCTCGTCGTCAGGAACCTTCGTAAGCCAGCTTCGACGGTTCGTCCAGCGCCCTTTACCCTTCTGCTGTCCATTGCAGGGGAATTGATCCGTACGAACTAAGGGATCGGCCGCATCTTTCAGCGCGTTGCTTGGACACCGAACGAGTGGCCACCTCCACCCTGGTCATCTCGCCCGACCCACGATCCCCGACCCACGATCCCCGACCCACGATCCCCGACCCACGATCCCCGACCCACTTCACATCGAGCCGACGAACGAGACGATGACCGACGCAATGAACACCCCGATCCACTCCACGGCTGCGTCGCCCGCTCCGTCGATCCCCAACGTGCTGGCGTCGCGCTACGCCAGCAGCCACATGGCGTCGCTGTGGTCGCCGGCGGGCAAGGTCGTGCTCGAACGGGAGCTGTGGATCGCCGTGCTCGAGGCGCAGCAGGAGCTCGGCATCGACGTGCCTGGTGACGCGCTGGATGCCTACCGGTCGGTGCTGGACCAGGTCGACCTCGCGTCCATCGACGAGCGCGAGCGTCTCACCCGCCACGACGTGAAGGCCCGCATCGAGGAGTTCGCCGCGCTGGCGGGCTACGAGCACATCCACAAGGGCATGACGTCGCGGGATCTCACCGAGAACGTCGAGCAGCTCCAGATCCGACGTTCGCTCCTCATCATCCGCGACCGGATCGTGGCCACGCTGGTGCGCATGGGCGATCGGGCCGTCGAGTACGCCGAGCTCGTCATCACCGGCCGCAGCCACAACGTCCCCGCGCAGGCCACGACGTTGGGCAAGCGGTTCGCCAACGCGGGTGAGGAGCTCCTTCAGGCGCTCGCCCGGGTCGAGGACCTCATCGCCCGCTACCCGCTGCGCGGCATCAAGGGCCCCGTGGGCACGCAGCAGGACCAGCTCGACCTGCTCGTCGAGTCCGATCTCGTCGACGACCTCGAACGCCGGGTCGCCGCCCACCTCGGGTTCAGCGAGGTGCTCGCCAACGTCGGGCAGGTCTATCCCCGCTCGCTCGACTTCGATGTCGTGTCCGCGCTCCTCCAGGCGGCGGCCGGTCCGTCGAGCCTCGCGCTGACGATCCGACTCATGGCCGGCCAGGAGCTCGTGACCGAGGGGTTCAAGGCGGGTCAGGTCGGGTCGTCGGCCATGCCGCACAAGATGAACACCCGCTCGTGCGAGCGCATCAACGGGTTCGCGACCATCCTGCGGGGCCACGTCACCATGACCGCCGGTCTCGCCGGCGACCAGTGGAACGAGGGCGACGTGAGCTGCTCGGTCGTCCGGCGTGTCGCACTGCCCGACGCGTTCTTCGCCACCGACGGTCTGTTCCAGACCACGCTGCACGTCCTGGCCGACTTCGGGGCCTACCCCGCGGTGATCGATCGCGAGCTGCGCCGCTACCTCCCATTCCTCGCCACGACCAAGGTCCTCATGGCCGCGGTCCGCAACGGCGTCGGTCGGGAGCAGGCCCACGAGGCGATCAAGGAGCATGCCGTCGCGGTGGCCTTGTCCATGCGCGAGGACGGCATCGAGCGCAACGACCTCGTCGCTCGCCTCGGCGCCGACGAGCGCCTCGGCCTCGACGCGGCCACACTCGACTCCGTGCTCGCCGCACCGCTCGACTTCGTGGGTGCGGCGCCGGCCCAGGTCGCCGGGTTCGTGGCGTCGGTGGCCGACATCGCAGCCCGCTATCCCGAAGCGGCTCGCTACGAGCCCGAGTCCATGCTCTGACACCCGACTGCTCTGACGATCGAAATTGCGTACGTGGGCGTCGTTCAGCGACGGTGAGGTACGCAATTTCGGTAGTGCCCCGGTAGTGCCCTTGGCCGCGCCCGACCAACACGGAGGAATCCATGACCGACGCCAGCGACATCCCCGGCCTGCCCCACATCTACTCGGGCAAGGTCCGCGACATCTACGACGCCGGCGACGACCGCCTC
>CAZALT010000237.1:0-4108 GCA_964485515.1 uncultured Rhabdothermincola sp.
ATGGCCTCGTCATCGGGATGGGCGTGGAGGAACACCACGACGGGCGGGGTCACGGGTGCTCAGCCGCCCGAGGAAGGTGGCGGATCAACCACGAACTCCGGGCCTGGTCCATACTCCACGCCTGGTCCCCGCGTCGCCTCGGTGGTCCGCATCAGCACACCTCTGTCGACAAGGCTGCGAAGGATCGCCGATGCGCGGGGTGTGCCCACCTCGAGGATGTTCCGAACAGTCTGGTTCGTGACCCGGCCGTACTCGGTGACATGCGCAACGATCCGCCGATCGATGTGGTCGGCCGTCCGACGCCTGTGGACGATCGTGGTCCCCAGCGCCTCGACGACAGCTGAGCGGAGGCGGAAATTCGGGTTGCGGAATCGCGCCGATTCCCTCGTGGTCTCAAGAAGGTTCGCAGGCGGTCCGGCCAGACGCCGGAGGACCAGCGCCGCCTCGTCCACGGATCGCTGGAGGTACGGCGCCAGGTCTGTTGCATGCACGACTCGATTGGAGCAGAGGTAGAGCAAGGTGAGCAGCGCATCCGTGTCGTTTCGCTCATCTGGCGGCAACGTTGCGATGAACCGAGCAAGGTTGCGGTTCGCCGGGCCACCCACAAGCGTGACCCGAACCCGGTCCGGTGTCGCCTCGAACCGGGGCGGCTCCTTGCCCGAACGCACCATCTCGCGATACATCCGCGTGACGCCGGTGCCCAGCTCCTCGATGAGGCCCATGTCTCTGAACGCCTTGGCGAGGGCTCGATTCCTCGGCCGTGACGGTGTCGTGAGGATGTTCCGGAGGGTCACCCCACTCACCAACGGTCCAGGCGAGGTCACGATGAGCACGTCAGGCGTGTGCTCGACCGCAACCGGATCAGAAATGCCGAGTTGGCGATGGACGACCGCATTGGCAAGGGCCTCCCGAACGGCTCGCTCCGGGAAGTCCTCGATATCGATCTGTTGCCCGTTCGGAAGGTTGAGCTGGGTCAGGTTGCGCCGCGCCGCGACGAGCTCGGTGATCCGATGGAACGACGAGACCAGCGGACCCGACAACCGCTCGACCGACAGCGAATCCCCACCCATGGTCGCCCGGTACTGGTAGACGATCACCTCGGCCTGCTCTGAGCAGAAGAGCAAGTCGCCCGCTCTGTTCAGACGTGACTCGGCGTCGCAGACACCCAGAGCGCGACAGAGGTCGACATCGGTCAGTGACGCGAGATCGGCCCGGTCGTCCGGCAATCTCCGGAGGTAGTCGCGTGCCGTGCTGACCGCTCGGGGGTCGAGGTCATCGACCGTCCGGCCACTCGGCTCCGCCGACCAGTCCAGCCCCCGCCGGTCGGCTGCCAGGTTCGTGATCTGATCGGCCGTCAGGCTGACGCAGGCGCGGCCGATCCGAGATGGATAGCGGCCACCCGAGGTCGCATGCACCTCGACCCCGCGAGGAACGTCGATGATGAGCAGCCGGATGCCGCCGTGTTCGGCCTCGCGGACGTCGACGGTGAGGCGCGGGTCTGTGTTCGTGTACACGTACCGCTGGAGATCGAGGACGTCGATGTCTGTTCCGAGGAACGGCGAGGGGTCTCTCGGCTGGTCGTCTACGCCGACGACGAGGGTTCCGCCGTTGGCATTCGCGAAGCAGACCGCGGCATCGGCGAGCATCTTGAGGCTGGCGGCCTTCGCGTCCCGCGGCGCCTTGAAGTCGAGCTCATCGCTCTTGAGCGTCGACGGTGGCACACCAGACTCGATCTCTGCGAGAACCTCATCGAGTTTGAGCACGCGGTCACCCTAGATTTCGCTTACCCTGGCTTGCAAGGGCACAGTAAAACTATCGGGTACCTGATAGTCCTCGACAAACCCCGGAAACCCTCAAGAACGCTACGGTGACGGCCGCTCGCCGGCCGCTCGCCGGTGGATTGGGTTGTCGTGGCCCGAACTGGCTGGGAAGACCCGGGCTATTCGGCGTATGTGTCCAGCCAGTTCGGCTGTGGGTGGTCGCCGGGTCAGGCGGCGGTCGGGATCTCGAGCTCGCCCGTGACCGCGGCGGTGATCAGCGCCTGGCGATGCTCGGTGAGCAGGTCGATCTGCCGGGCGAGCTTCGAGGTGAGCGCCTCGGTGCGAGCGGCCGCGGCGTCGAGCTCGGCAACGATGCGGCGCTGCTCGTCGAGCGGCGGGAGGGGGATTCGGAGGTCCTTGAGATCATCAACACGAACCTTGAGCGTCTGCCCAGCGTCGGTACGAATGCTGGATTCGAGGTCGGCACGGCTACGGCTGCACGACATGGCACGAGCGACGTACATCGGATCAGCGAGCCCGGATGTCCTCACGCGGTAGATCAGGTCGGAGATCGTCAGAAGGCGTCCTTCCGTCCTCGCGACGGCAACCCTCGCGACGCTCGAGCGGGATCCTGAACCTCGCGTGACGAGGAGGTCGCCGTCGCTCACCTTCCAACGGACATCGGCCTCGACAGCTTGCGGCAAGCGCTTGTTCTTAGATGCGTCGAATCGTCCAGTGGACACCGCGCTTGTCTTGAGCACACCCCATTCCGCCGGATCTGCCTCAACCTCCTCACATTGAGGACTCCAACCTTGCTCGATGCAGGTCGCGATGCGGCGGAGACTCGTCAGGCCTTGCGTACCTCGGACCGTCTCGAACCATTGGTCGCAGGATCTGGTGAAGCGGCTCTCCGCCAGCTCGATGAGGCGGCGCTTCTTGGTTACCAGGGCGTCGATGCGGGCTGTCTCGGCATCGAGGTAGTCGGCGATCGCCCGCTGCTCCGGCAGCGGTGGGAGCGATATCTCAATCGCCGCCAGATCGTTCGGATTGATCGCCGGATACGAAACGCCGGTCGACCGCGCGACAACCTCCTCGATGAACGGATCCGACTGAAGGCACCAGGACAAGAACCTCGCCTGCGTCCCTGCGCGAGGAGAAACGACCGCGAATCCGGTTGACGCAACGAGGTCTTGGCCTGCCTGTTCGACGTGCCAGACCGCTCGGAGGTAGGTCCGGACAGTCGAGATGAGTGTGTCTCCGTCGCGAACTACCCGCCTTGCACGCGAAGGGGCTCCCTCAAATGCGATCTCCTGCAGTGGGGCAACCAAGTCGCCGCGCCCGACCGACCCGATGTCCACGTAGCGAAATCGATACGCCGGATCTGTGTCCTCATCAATCACATGTCGATTGATGTCCGCCACGTATTTGAGCGCGACCGTAGAGCTCACTCCGTCACCTCGGCCAACAACTCCTGGATCTCGCTTTCTAGCTGCTTGATCTCGGCGTCTATCTCTTCCAGGGGCCTGGGTGGCACGTAGCGGTAGAAGTGCCTCGTTAGCGGGATCTCGTAGCCGACCTTGGTCTTCGACCCGTCGACCCAGGCGTCGGGGACGTAGGGGTGCACCTCCGTTGCCAGGTGCTCGGCCACCGCCTTCTCGTAGGCCGGGCTGGCCAGGCGGCCGGTGACGTCGTGCTCGTAGGTGACCGGCTCGTCGAGCGGGAGCGCCACGTTCTCGTTGTCGCGCAGGTCGGGGTCGGGGACGAGGCCGCCCTTCTTGTCCCGGATCGGTTCGCCGTCGGGGACCTTGACGACCATGCAGTCGAGCAGCGCGTCGGTGACCGACTTCCGCTTGGCCGGGGTGAACGCGTCGGGGATGTGCGCGTTGATGTGGTCGCGGATCGAGCCCTCGTCCGTGCCGCGGTCGACGATGCCGATCCAGCCTTCGAGCGTCGCACGCAACGTCCGCGGCAACGGGGGGTCGAGGGCCTGGAGCTTCTTGTTGGCGTCGAAGGCGACCAGTGACTCGGGCGTCGCCTCCCAGGCGATCCGCAGCGGGCGTTCGACCGTGACCCTCAAGAAGCCGAAGGCCTCGTTGGGGAGGATCTTCACCCGGTCGCCTTCCTCGAAGGCGCCGTACAGCCTCACGATGTCGGCGATCTGGTCGTTGGTCGGGCTGTCGCCGATCTCCTTGCGCTTCTCGCCCAGGCTCTTGCGCATCTTGGTGAAGCTCTGCCGGGCGTCGACGAGTTGGACCTTGCCCCGGCGCTCGGGGCTCTTTCGGTTGGTCACCACCCAGAAGTAGGTGCTGATGCCGGTGTTGTAGAAGAGCTGGTCGGGCAGGGCCACC
>CAZALT010000238.1:0-1403 GCA_964485515.1 uncultured Rhabdothermincola sp.
ATGAAGCCGGCGGCCTTCGAGTACCACCGGCCCGAGACGCTCAGCGAAGCCGTCGGCGTGCTGAACGACCTCGGCGACGAGGCGAAAGCCCTCGCCGGCGGGCAGAGCCTGGTGCCCATGCTCGCCATGCGCCTGTCGATCTTCGAGCACCTGGTCGACATCGGACGCCTCGGCGAGATGCAGGGCATCGAACGCCGCAACGGCCACCTGTGGGTCGGGGGAGGCACCACCGAAGCCGCCGTCGAGCGCGACGCCCAGGTCGCCGCCGACGTCCCGCTGCTGGCCCGAGCCACGCCCCTCATCGGCCACATGCAGATCCGCAACCGAGGCACCGTCGGCGGATCCATCGCCCACGCCGATCCTGCCGCCGAGTACCCCGCCGTGGCCCTCGCCCTCGGCGCCGAGCTCGAGGCCACCTCGGTCGAGGGCACCCGAACCATCCCGGCATCAGAGTTCTTCACCGGCCTGTGGACCACGGCGTTGGGTCCCGCCGAGCTGCTCACCGGCGTGCGGTTTCCGGTGTGGGCCGGGCGCACCGGCTTCGCGGTGCGCGAGGTCGCCCGCCGCCATGGGGACTTCGCCATCGCCGGCGCGGCGCTCGCCGTCGAGCTCGACCACGACGACCGCGTCGCCCGATGCGGCATCGGACTGTTCGGGCTCAGCTCCACGCCCCGCAGCGCGACCGCCGCCGAACAGGCGGTCATCGGACGCACCATCGCCGACGTCGAAGCCGACGAGGTCGGCCAGACCGCCGTCGCCGGCCTCGACGACATCCCCACCGACCTCAACGGGTCGGCGGCCTACCGGACACGGGTCGGAGCGGCCATGGTCGCCCGAGCCTGGCAAGCAGCGATCGCGGAGGCGAGCAGTCGATGAGCGACACCACGAGCCGAAGCGAGGTCGACGTCGAGGTCACCGTCAACGGACGGTCGTACCGCAGCCGAGTCGAGCCCCGCATCACGCTGGCCGACTTCCTCCGCGAGCAGTGCCAGCTCACCGGCACGCACCTCGGGTGCGAGCACGGCGTGTGCGGCGCCTGCACCGTCCTCGTCGACGGCGACGCCGTGCGCTCCTGCCTCATGTTCGCCGTGCAGGCCGAGGACAGCGAGATCACCACGGTCGAAGGCATCGCCGAGACCGACGGCACCCTGTCGGCCGTCCAGGAGTCGCTGCGCGCCAACCACGGGCTGCAGTGCGGGTTCTGCACGCCCGGCTTCGTGATGACCATCACCGCCCTGCTGCGCGACAACCCCGATCCGACCGATCAGGAGATCCGCGAAGGCCTGTCGGGCAACATCTGCCGGTGCACCGGCTACCAGGGCATCATCGCCGCCGTGCGCGACGCGGCCCGCCCATCGGACTGAGCGCTGGGCGGGACGAGTCCCGATCACGAGTCCCGATCA
>CAZALT010000238.1:1503-4103 GCA_964485515.1 uncultured Rhabdothermincola sp.
CCGCCCGGGCCGGCGGCCGGGGTCTCGATGTGGCCGTACTCGATCGTGGGGATCTCCGTGGTGGTGGGCAACAGGTAGTCGACGAACGTCGTGACCAACGGGTTGCCGTCCTCGTCCCAGTCCAGCTGCTCGAGCAGCGCGCCACCGATGCCCTGCACCGTGCCGCCGGCGATCTGGCCCTCGACCACGTTCGGGTTGATCATCTTCCCGCAGTCCTCGCTGACGATGTACCGCAGGATCTCGACCAGCCCGGTCACGGGGTCGACCTCGACCGTGCACACGTGACTCGCGTTGGCCAGGATGATCGGTGACTGCGACTTGTAGCGGCCGCTGGCCTCGAGTCCCGGCTCCATGCCCTCGGGCAGCGCCCCCGGGTTGAAGTACGCCTTGTTGGCCAGCTCCTCGATGGTCACGCCCACCGAGGGCGTGCCGCGCACGATCGCCCGTGAGCCGACCAGCTCGATGTCGGCTTCGGCCGCCTCGAGGTGGTGCGCGGCGATGACCACGAGCTTCTCGCGCAGCGTCGCCGCGGTCTGGCCGACCGCACCGGCGAGCATGGAGCCGCTGCGGCTGCCGCCGGTGCCCGCGCCGAACGGCGTGATGGCGGTGTCGCCCTGGATGGTCTGCACGTCCTCGATGTTCACGCCGAGCGCGTCGGCGGTGAGCTGCACCACCGTGGTCTCGAGGCTGTTGCCCGTCGAGCCGCCGGCCACGTACACGTTGACCTTGCCCGACGGCTCGATGCGGATGGTGGCGCCCTCGGTGCCGTAGAAGCCGGTGCCGGCCGCGGTCGGTTCGACGTAGGTGCTGGTGCCGACGCCGAGGAGGCGGCCGTCGGCAAGCGCTTCGGCCTGCAGCGCCCGGAACTCGTCGTAGCCCAGCATGTCGACGGCCTGGTTCAGGGTCTCCAGCGGCGAGATGTCGTCGTAGGGCATGCCGATGGGGTTGGCCGTGGGCAGCTCGTCGCGCGTGATCATGTTCTTGCGCCGCAGCTCGATGGGGTCCATCCCCATCTGGCGGGCGGCGCAGTCCATGAGCATCTCTCGGGCCACCGACTCGAACTGCCACGGGCCGCGATAGGCGGTGCGGCCCGGGGTGTTCGACAGCACCACCTTGGCCGTGAAGTTGGCGATCGGGATGCGGTACGGCCCGGGGAAGAACATGCCGACCGCGAAGGCCGGCGTGCCCGGCGACGGGGTGGGATACGCGCCGACGTCCTGCGCGAAGTTCAGATCGGCGGCGAGCAGGGTGCCCTCTTCGTCGAAGGCCATCGTGGCGGTGCCGTGCTCGTGCCGTGCCTGACCCGCCGACATGAGGTTCTCGCGACGGTCCTCGATCCACTTGATCGGCGCCGGCACCTTGCGGGCAGCCAGCATGATGGCGAAGTCCTCGCGCTGGGGGATCACCTTCTGGCCGAACCCACCCCCGGTGTCGCGCATGATCACCCGGATCTTCTGCTCCGGGAGGTCGAGCAGGCGCGACGCCACCGCCCGCACCTCGTGGGGCGCCTGGGTGGCGGCCCAGATGGTCATCTCCTCGGTGGGCGCCGAGTACTCCACCACCAGGCCCCGGGTCTCGAGCGGCACCGCGGCGTAGGACTGCTGGTAGAAGGTCTCCGTCACGACATGCGCCGCGACGGCGTACATCTCCTGCATCGTCTCCTCTGGCAAGATGCTGACCTCGGCGAACACGTTGCCGGCGAACTCTTCGTGGACGAGCTCGTCGGAACCCGCCGCGGTGAGGTAGTCGGCGACCGCGGGAAGGGGCTCGTAGTCGACGAACACCAGCTCGGCGGCGTCCTCGGCGATGTAGCGGCTCTCCGCGACGACGACCGCGACCGGGTCGCCGACGAAGCGCACCTCGCCCTCGGCGAGCGGCGGACGCGGCACGTCCTGCTCGTCCCTGCCACCCAGCGTGAACCACGCCTTGTGCGCATCGGGATGCAGATCATCGGCGGTGAACACGGCGTGCACCCCCGGCACGGCCAACGCCTCGCTCGTGTCGATGCTCGTGATGCGGGCCCGCGCCAGGTAGCTACGAACGAAGCAGGCGTGGAGCATGCCCGGACGCGTGATGTCGTCCACGTAGGTGCCCGCCCCGGTGAGGAGACGGGCATCCTCGACGCGGTGGACTCGGGTGCCTGCGTAGCGGCCTGCAGCGACGTCGGTCATCGGGTACTCCTCGATCGGTCCCCCGAAGGGGTGCTCGTGCCACAGCACTGCGCTGCGACCCTAGTGAACGGATCCGACCCATCGGCGGCGATCCGATGAGTCGGCCAAGTGTTTGGGACGGGAACGCTCAGCTGTCCCTGCAACGGCGGCGCTTGACGAAGCGCACGACCAAGAAGCCCACCACCACGACCACGACGATGGGCACGATGCGCTTGACCACTGGGCTGCCCGCCGTCGCCATGAGGTCGACCGGTTCGGCTTCGGGCGAGTCGATGATCCGCTTCGTGGGTGTCGGGGCCGGTGCGGGCGAGGTCTCGACCGGTTCCACGGGGCCTTCACCGACCGCCTCGTCCTCGACAACCGGATGCTCGGCGGGTGCATCGGGGTCCTGGATCGGTGTGTCGGCGATCGCATCCTCGACCTCGTCGG
>CAZALT010000239.1:0-4075 GCA_964485515.1 uncultured Rhabdothermincola sp.
TTCCAGGTCGGAGAAGGCACCTGGACCCGGCTGGCCGAGCACTTCGACGAGAGCCAGCTGATCGAGCTGCTCTTCGTGGTCGGCAGCTACCTGTGCCTCGCCCTCGTGCTCAACAGCACGGGACTCCAACCCGACGCCCGCCCCGGCGACCACGGCGAACCGATTCATCTTCCCGGACTAGCTGATCTTCCCGGACTGCCTGACGTTCCCGGACTGGAGGACTGACCATGCCCGACTGGCCCAAACCGCCCGAAGGATCCTGGACCGAGCACCATCCCGACCTGGGTACCGGCCCGGTGTCGTTTCGGGACTCGGTGTCGCCAGAGTTCTACGAGCTCGAGCGTGAGGCGATCTTCAAGCGGGCGTGGCTCAACGTCGGTCGCATCGAGGATGTCCCGCGGCCGGGCAGCTACCTCACCAAGGAGATCCACATAGCGGGTACCTCGGTGATCGTCGTGCGCGGCCTCGACGGCGAGGTGCGGGCGTTCCACAACGTGTGTCGTCATCGGGGCAACAAGCTCGTGTGGGAGGACGACCCTCGTGATGAGACCGAGGGGTTCTGTCGGCAGTTCACCTGCAAGTACCACGGGTGGCGCTACGACCTCGAAGGCAACCTGGCGTTCGTCCAGCAGGAGGGCGAGTTCTTCGACCTGGACAAGGCGACGACGGGACTTGTGCCGGTGCACTGCGACGTGTGGAACGGGTTCATCTTCATCAACCTCGATCCTGAGCCGGCTCAGGACCTGCGCACGTTCCTCGGTCCGATGCTCAACGGCCTCGACGGCTATCCGTTCGACAAGATCACCGAGCGCTACGACTTCGTCGGGGACAACAACAGCAACTGGAAGCTCTTCGCCGACGCCTTCCAGGAGTACTACCACGTGCCCGCGCTGCACCCGCAGCAGGTGCCCGTCGCCATGCGCAAGCCCGACACCGGGTTCACCTGTGCCCACTTCCAGATCGACGGGCCGCACCGAATGGTCAGCACGGCTGGGCCCCGTCGGTGGACGCTCGACCCGGGCTACATGTACCCGATCGAGATCGCGACACGGAGCGGTCTGGTCGGTCCATGGGAAGCCCCCGACCTCGGCGAGGTGCCCGCCGGCGTGAACCCCGGAGGGGCCGAGCCCTGGGGGATCAGCAACTTCCAGATCTTCCCGAACATCGAGCTGCTCATCTACTCCAGCGGCTGGTACCTGATGTACCGCTACTGGCCCACGTCGACGGGCAGTCACCGCTTCGAGGGAACGCTGGCGTTCCAGCCGGCCCGGACGGTGCGCGAGCGCATCGAGCACGAGGTCGCCGCCGTCGTGTTCAAGGAGTTCGCCCTGCAAGACGCCGGCATGTTGGGCGGCACCCAGGCCGCCCTCGAGACCGGCGTGCTCGACGAGTTCCACCTCAACGACCAGGAGGTCCTCGTGCGTCACTTCCACAAGGTCGTCGGCGACTGGGTCGACGAGCACGTCCGGGCGAAGGAGCCCGTCTCGTGAGCGCGCTGCTGCCGCCGGAGTTCGCCGACCTCGAACCGTTCGCCGCCCGCTGGTGTCTCGCCACCGAGGCCGAGCGGTGGGACGAACGCATGAACAGCTCGATGGCTGACCTCACCGAGCTCTACGCCGCGGCGTTCCCGCGGTTGGAAGCAGCGATCGAGCACTGCGACAGGTTCCCGCTCGACGACCTGCCCCCCGACGTCGAACGGCTGCTGCAGCTCGTCTACTCGCTGGTCATGGTGTCCATGGCGGTCGAGATCTTCGGCCAGCCCAAGACGGTCGACGCCGCCGACGCCGTGCTGCATCGCACCAAGGAGCCGACGCCGTGAGTCCGACCACCTTGGTGATCTCCCGACTCGCCGACACGGTCGGCGCCGAGGTGCAGGGGGTCACCGCGGAGCATCTGGTCGAGGATCGGGCGCTCGCCGCGTCCATCCTCGACGCACTCGAGACCCACGGAGTGCTCGTGTTCCGCGGTCTCGATCTCGACCCCGAGTCCCAGGTCGCGTTCTGCCGGCACCTCGGCGACATCGACGGCACCGCCAGCCACCATCCCGTTCCCGGCATCTATCGGGTCACGCTCGACGCCTCGAAGAACTCGCTGGCCGAGTACCTCCACGCCACCTTCCACTGGCACATCGACGGCTGCACGCCGGAAGGCGACGAGTGCCCGCAGATGGCCACGTTGCTGACCGCGGTCGCCGTCTCCGAGACCGGCGGAGAGACCGAGTTCGCCAGCACCTACGCCGCCTACGACGACCTGTCCGCTGACGAGCAGGAGCTCGTGCGTTCGCTACGGGTCGTGTACTCGCTGGAGGCGTCCCAACGTCTGGTGCATCCCGACCCGACCGACGCGCAGCTGGCGCAGTGGCGTCGGCGCAAGACCTCGGAGTTCCCCCTCGTTTGGACCCACCACGACGGGCGCCGGTCGCTGGTCATCGGAGCATCGGCGGATCACGTCGTGGGCTTCGAACCGACCGAGAGCCGGGACCTGCTCGACAACCTCCTCGCCCGAGCCACCCGACCCGAGCGGGTCTACCGCCACACCTGGTCGCCGGGCGACACCGTCATCTGGGACAACCGCGGCGTGCTGCACCGCGCCATCCCGTACGACCCCGGATCACCCCGCGAGATGAACCGCACCACCGTGCTCGGCAACGAGCCCATCCAATGACCGCACCATCGCCTGCCACACAACGGCCCGAACCACACGAGCCTGAACGACACCAGGAGCGCCACGATGCCTCGATTCCCCAAGCCCGCTGAGGGCAGCTGGACCGAGCACTACCCCGAGCTCGGCACCGAACCCGTCTCGTACGAGGACTCGGTCTCGCCAGAGTTCTACGAACGCGAGCGCAACGCCGTGTTCAAGCGAGCGTGGCTCAACGTCGGTCGCGTCGAGCAGCTCCCGCGCCAAGGCAGCTACTTCACCAAGGAATTGGCCGTCGTGAACACCTCGGTCATCGTGACCAAGGGCCTCGACGGCGAGGTCCGGGCCTTCCACAACATCTGCCGTCACCGGGGCAACAAGCTGGTGTGGGACGACGACCCTCGTGCGGAGACGTCCGGGTTCTGCCGCCAGTTCACCTGCAAGTACCACGGGTGGCGCTACGACCTCGAAGGCAACCTCAACTTCGTGCAGCAAGAGGGCGAGTTCTTCGATCTCGACAAGTCGACGACCGGGCTCGTGCCTGTGCACTGCGACGTGTGGGCTGGGTTCATCTTCATCAATGTGGCCGCCGAGCCGGAGCAGTCCCTGCTCGAGTTCCTCGGCCCGATGGTGTCGAACCTCGAGGGCTACCCCTTCGACCAGATGACGTCGCGGTTCGGGTACCGCACCGACATAGCGGCGAACTGGAAGCTGTTCATGGACGCCTTCCAGGAGTTCTACCACGCACCAATTGTGCACTCCGGGCAGTCACCGACCGCCTATGCCAACGCGGCGCGCGAGGCGGGATTCGAGGCTCCGCACTACCAGATCGACGGTCCCCATCGACTGGTCAGCACGTCGGGCGTGCGGTTCTGGGAGTTCGGACCGGACATGGTCAAGCCCATGGAGCCGCTGACGCGCAGCGGGCTGTTCGGGCCGTGGGACAAGGTCGACCTCGGCGAGCTCCCGGCCGGAGTGAACCCGGCGAAGTGCGACCCGTGGGGCCTCGACTCGTTCCAGCTGTTCCCCAACTTCGTGATCCTCATCTGGAGCCAGGGCTGGTACCTCACCTACCACTACTGGCCCACCTCGCACAACACCCACGTGTTCGAAGGCTCGGTGTACTTCCTGCCGGCCACCACCGTCCGCGAGCGCATCGCCCAGGAGATGGCCGCGGTCACCTTCAAGGAGTTCGCCCTCCAGGACGCCAACACCCTCGAAGCCACCCAGATGGGCATCGAGTCGGGCTACGTCAGCCACTTCCACCTCAACGACCAGGAGGTCCTGTGCCGCCACCTGCACCAAGAGGTGGGGGAGTGGATCGACGAGTACGAAGCCACCCCCGTGGAGGTGAAGAGCTGATGGCGATGCTTCCCGCCCCCTTCGCCGATCTCGAGCCCTTCGCCGAGAAGTGGGCCCTGCCCACCGAACCGCA
>CAZALT010000240.1:0-3999 GCA_964485515.1 uncultured Rhabdothermincola sp.
CGAGGGGGATGCCGTCGAAGAGGATCTTCATGTCCTCGACCGAGTCGATGGCCACCCCCGCCTTGCCGACGTCGCCGACGACGCGCTCGTGATCGGAGTCGTAGCCGCGGTGCGTGGCGAGGTCGAAGGCCACCGACAGGCCCTTCTGCCCGGCCGCCAGGTTGCGCCGGTAGAAGGCGTTGGACTCCTCGGCGGTGGAGAAGCCGGCGTACTGGCGCACGGTCCACGGGCGGTTCGAGTACATGGTGGCCCGGACGCCCCGCACGAACGGCTCGAAGCCGGGAAGGGTGTCGACGTGGTCGATGCCCTCGAGGTCGGCGGCCGTGTACAGCGGCTTGACGGGAATCCCCTCGGGAGTCTCGCGGGTGAGGCTCTCGATGTCCTTGCCGCGCAGCTCCTTGGCTGCCAGCGTGGTCCATCCATCGAGGTCGTGTTCCGGGGTCGTGCTCACGCTCGACAGGCTACGGGGCGGGACCCGACCACAAGAAATGGAGCGTGATGGCCGGCATTGCTGCACCGGGCTGTCATGCTGCTGCCGTGACCGTCGAGCGGCGCGAACCGGAGGCAGACGTGCGGCGTGAGCTGGCCTTCGACGGCGTCCGGGTGAACGGGGATCGCGGCGCGACGATCCTTGATGGCATCGACCTGACCGTCCCGCTGGAGGGCATCACGATGTTGGTGGGCCCATCAGGTGCCGGGAAGTCGACGCTGCTGCGCCTCTGCAACCGGCTCGACGTGCCCACCGACGGTCGGGTGCTCCTCGACGGCGAGGACGTCAGCGGCCTCGATCCTGTCGTGCTGCGCCGTCGGGTTGGGATGGTGTTCCAGCGTCCCGTGGTGTTCGCCGGCACGGTGCGGGACAACTTCGACGTCGCGCTCCCCGGGGGCGACGATCGCCGGTTCGCCGACGTGCTCGACCAGGTCGGCCTCGGCCACCTCCCGCTCGACCACGCGGCGCGCGACCTCTCGGGAGGTGAGGCGCAGCGGGTGTGCCTGGCCCGGACCATGCTCACCGAACCGGAGGTGCTGCTCGCCGACGAGCCGACGTCGTCGCTCGACGCCGCTTCGCGTCGGTCCGTCGAGGCCGCGGTGCGTCGCCTGGCCGATGACGGGCTCGCGGTCATCTGGGTCACCCACGACATGGATCAGGCCAACCGGATCGCTGATCGCCAGCGCGTGCTCATCGGCGGACGGATCGCGTCGCACAGCGAGGCGGCGGCCTACGTCGCCACGGCGACGCACGACGGCGCGGACCGCACGCGCCTCGACCGCCGCGACGCCACGCGGGGAGACCTCGGCTACGCCGGGTCCGCACCCGAGCCGGGTCACGACGACCAGTCGGGTGGCGTGGACGAGCCGGGTGGCGTGGACGAGTCGGGTGGCGTGGACGAGTCGGGTGGCGGCGACGAGCCACGTCACGTGGACGAGTCGGGTCACGTGGACGAGCCGGGTCATGTGGACGAGTCGGGTCATGTGGACGAGCCGGGTGGCGGCGAGGAGCCACGTCATGTGGACGAGTCGGGCGGCGACGAGTCGGGTGGCGGCGACGAGCCACGTCATGTGGACGAGTCGAGCGGACCGGTCGGTGGCGAGGGAGCGCGGTGATCGCTGCGATGACGTCTTCCGTCACCATTGCGGTGACCGATGCAGGAATCGGCTGGCTCGGCCTCGCGGGGTCGCTCCTGCTCGTGGCGGTCGCCGTCGCGCTGTCCCTCGCCCAAGGATTGCGTCTGGAAGGGACGATCCTGTGGGCGTCGGCCCGAGCCGCGGTGCAGCTGCTCATCGTGGGCTGGGCCCTGAAGCTCGTGCTCGATCCGGACGTGCCGCTCGTCGTCGCGTTCGCCTGGGTCGCGCTGATGGTCGTGTTCGCCGCGTTCACCGTCCGGCGCCGCGCCCCCGAGGTCCCGGCTGCGTTCTGGCTGGCGCTGGCCTCGATGGCCGCGGTCGCCGTGGTGAGCCTCGGAGTCATCTTCGGTCTCGATGTGTTCCCGATGAACGGCCGCACCATCGTGCCGATCGCCGGGATGATGATCGGCAACTCCATGACGGCCACGGTCGTCGCCTCGCGACGTGTCGTCGGTGAGCTGCGCGACAAGCGCGATGAGGTCGAAGCTCGGCTTGCACTGGGGCACACGTGGCGTGACGCCTCGCAGCCGTACGTCCGCGAGGCGCTGCGCACCGCGCTCATCCCGCAGATCGAGTCCACGAAGGCCGTGGGTCTCGTGTTCCTCCCCGGAGCGATGGTCGGGTTGATCCTCGCCGGTGTCGACGCCGGCGATGCCGTCATGGTGCAGCTTGCGCTCATGTACCTGATCCTCGGGTCGGTGGCCACGAGCGTGGCGGTCATCGGCGTCGGTCTCACCCGTCGGCTCTTCACGAACGACCACCGTCTGGTCCGACTGGAAGACCCGGCGGCCTGATCCGCGCCACCTGACCGGGCCTGCCTCTCCTCTGGGTCGGAGGTCTCGGTCTGTCGGTCCCTTGCGGCCTCACGCCTGGGTTGGAGGTCTTGGCCTGACGCGGCAGGGAACAGGTGGGAAGCCCGTGGGTCGGGTCGTGACCGAAGGGGTCGTAGGTGGCGGGTAGCCTCGGCCCCTATGGCGAAGCGCTTCGTGATCATCGGTGGTGGCCCTGCCGGCAACCAGGCGGCCACTCACGCCGCTCGCTTCGGGGCCGAGGTGACGCTCATCGAGAAGGACATCGTCGGCGGTGCCGCCCACCTGTGGGACTGCATCCCCTCGAAGGCGATGATCGCCACGGGTGGCGCCCTGCGGCTCATCAACGACGCGAGAGGCATGGGCCTGTCCGACGTGTCGGCGACGCTCGACTTCGAGGCGCTGCGCCACCGCATCGGATCGATCGAGGATCGGCTGCGCAACTCGGTCAGCAGCCAGCTCGAGAGCCAAGGCGTCCGACTGATCGAGGGCACCGGTCGCCTCGCCGGCCCCAACGAGGTCCTCGTCGACACCGCCGACGGCGAGCTCAGGCTCGAGGCTGACGTCGTCCTGCTGAGCACGGGCAGCCGCCCCCGCATCCCCGACTGGGCACCGGTCGACGGCACCCGGGTGCTGACGACACGCGACGCCTATCCGCCCCCGGAGCTGCCGACGCACCTGATCGTGGTCGGCTCGGGCGTCACCGGCGTGGAGTTCGTCCACATGTTCTCCTCGTTCGGCTGCGAGGTGACGCTCATCGTGAGCCGGCAACAGGTCTTGCCGCAGAAAGACCCTGAAGTTGCCGCGGCGCTCGAGGAGGATTTCCTCGAACGAGGTGTCCGGCTCTTCAAGGGGGCCCGCGCCCAGGGCATCGATCTGTCCGACTCGTCGGTCGTGGTGCGCTGTGATGACGGCCGCATGGCCCAGGGCTCGCACGTCCTGCTCGCCATCGGGTCGATCCCCAACTCCGAGTCGCTCGGGCTCGACACGGCGGGCGTCGAGGCCGATCGTGGCGGCTACGTGGTGGTCGACCACAACTGCCAGTCGACCGTGCCGAACATCTACGCGGCGGGTGACCTGTCGGGCAAGCTCCCGCTGTCGTCGGTGGCGTCGATGCAGGGACGCAAGATCGCCGAGCACGCCATGGGCCTGCACGTGGGACCGCACCGCCACCTGGACTACGAGAAGGCCGCCTCTGCCATCTTCACGGTGCCCGAGATCGCCGATGTGGGCCTCGCCGAGGCCGACGCCTTCGCGGAAGGACGCAAGATCCGGGTGACCAAGGTGCCGTTCTCGGCCAATGCCAAGGCGCTCATCGACAACGACCCTCGGGGCTTCGTCAAGATCGTGTCCGACCCGTACACCGGCGTGGTGCTCGGCGGATCGATCGTGGGCCGCCATGCCGCCGAGCTCATCTCGGTCATCGCCCTGGCCGTGACGGCGGGGCTGCGGGTGAACGACATCGTCGAGAGCCTGCTGGTGCACCCGGCGCTGGCCGAGGCGCTCTCCGACGCCGCCGAGTAGCTCTCACCGCTCGCACGCTCCAGACCACTTCTCGAAATTG
>CAZALT010000241.1:0-1064 GCA_964485515.1 uncultured Rhabdothermincola sp.
CAATTTGGGGCTGGCCGGAACCCCGAGGAGGGTCAGCCGCCGCGTTCCTCGATGAGCTTGCTGCGGTTGATCTTGGTCATCTCGCTGCGGGGCATCCTGGCGACGAGGTCGATCGACTTGGGCACCTTGTACGGCGCCAGCCGGCTCTTGGCGTAGGCCACGACGTCGTCGAGCGACGGCGGGGCAACGGCGTCGGTCGGTTCGATGACGGCGTGGACGCGGCGTCCCCACTGCTCGTCGCGCAGGCCGATCACGACCACGTCGGCGATCGCCGGGTGGTCGATGAGCGCAGCCTCGACCTCTCCCGGATACACGTTCGCCCCGCCGCTGACGACGAGGTCGACGCGGCGGTCGGCGAGGTACAGGTAGCCGTCGGCGTCGAGACGGCCGAGGTCGCCGCCGGTGCGGAAGCCGTCGTCGGTTGCTCTGGCGGGCGGGGCGCCGAGGTAGGTCGACGCCTCGGCCCCCGGCGTGCGCAGGTAGACGTCGCCGACCTCGCCGACAGGGAGCTCTGCGCCGTCCTCGCCGAGGATGCGCACCTCGGTGCCGCGGGCGCCCCGTCCCACGCTGCCCGGGCGCTCGAGCCACTCGTCACCCCGCAGCGCAGTGATGCCGAAGCCTTCGCTCATCCCGTAGGTCATGGCCAGCTGCTCGGGTTCGATGAGCTCGAACCATCGGGTCATCAGCGAGGGTGGCATCGATGCCGCGCCCTGGAGGATCCAGTCGATGCTCGACAGGTCGCGGTCGTCGATGCCGGGGACGTCCGCGATGCGCTGCAGCATGGTCGGTGTGGCCACGAAGTGCGTGACGCCGTAGCGCTCGATGGCGTCGACCGCGGTGGCCGCATCGAAGCGGCGGAGCACCACGAGGTCGTCGCCGGCGAGCAGGTAGAGCAGCGAGGTGAACGCGTTGGCGTGGTACATCGGCCCGAGGACGAGGATCGTCTGGGGGCGAGGTACCGGTCGCCACGCGTCCATGAACGTCGGTCCGACGCGGCCGTCCCATTCGCTGGAGTTGGCCGGCAGGATGACCTTGGGTGTGCCGGTGGAGCCGCTGCTGCAGAT
>CAZALT010000241.1:1164-3996 GCA_964485515.1 uncultured Rhabdothermincola sp.
GCGCGCTCGTGGAGCTGGGCCAGGGTCCACTCGTGATCGGGTGCACCGTCGGGGTCGACGTGACGGATGGCGACGTGACGGATCGCGACGTGCCGGTCCCCACCGGAGCGGTCCGCCCGCGCCGACGCCTCGCCCACGAGGTGAGCGAGGCGTCCGGCGAAGCTGATGGGCGAGTCGGTCACCTGCGCTGGTCTAGCGCGCGGGCCGGTGCCGGTTGCGGCAAACCGACCTCAGCTGGCGCCGACGAGCTTGTCGATGCCGATGAGGCGGTCCATGTTGCCGCCCATCACGAGGCGCTGCGTCTCGTGATCGAGGTGCTGCACGTCGTCGACGTAGCTGGTGGGGTTGGCCAGGCCTTCGGGGTGCGGGTAGTCGGAGCCGAACAGCACCTGGGTGGCGCCGATCATGTCGGCCAGCTTGCCGAGGTCTTCCTCCCAGAACGGGCTGATGTGCACCTGGCGCTTGAACACCTCGATGGGGTTCTCCTCGAACTGGTCGGGCATCTTCTTGTAGACGTCCTTGAGGTTGTTGAGGAGCGGACCGACCCAGGTGCTGCCGTTCTCGACGAAGGCCACGTTGAGCTCGGGGAAGCGCGACAGTGCACCGTGACAAACGAGCGAGGCGGCGGCGTCTTCGACCGGACGCCAGCTCGACATCATCTTGAAGGCGGTGGGCTGGAACGGGAGCATCTCGGACGACGACCCGATCCACTCGCTCTGGAAGCGCGAGTAGCCGCTGTCGGACGAGTGGAGCGCCACGAGGATGTCGTTCTCGACGACCTTCTCCCAGAACGGGTCGAACTCGGGGAGGGCGAACGAGCGGGGACCCATGTAGCCCGGCACCGGAGCGGGGCGGATGAGCACGGTGCGCGCACCGCGCTCGACGACCCACTCGAGCTCCTCGATGGCCTTCTCGACGATGGGGAGGGTGATGACCGGGGTCGTGAAGATGCGGTTCTCGTAGTTGAACTGCCACGTCTCGTACAGCCACTCGTTGAGCGAGTGGATGGCCGCATGGGTGAGGAGCGGGTCGTCCTTGAGACGCTCCTCGAGGAGGCTGGCCAGCGTCGGGAACATGAGCGTGCGGTCGAGGCCCTGCTCGTCCATCAGCTCGAGGCGATCGGCGGGATTGCGGAAGGCGGGGATGGCCTTGATCGGCTCGCCGTAGATCTCGCGGCGGCTCATGCCGGTGGGGTTGCCCTTGCGGTAGTAGTCCTCTTGCGCGCCGGGACGGGCGACCACCTCGAACGTGGGGTTCGGGATGTACTCGCTGATCTGGCCGCGCACGACGATCTTGGTGCGGCCGCGGACCTGCACGTAGTCGATGGCCCGCTTGTACTTGTCGGGGAGGTGCTTCGTGAAGCTCTCCTCGGTCTCGTACAGGTGGTTGTCGGCGTCGAAGATCGGGTAGTCACGCGTCGTCATGGCAGGGGCCCCCTCGGTGCTGATGCGATCAACCCTAGTGTGAGCGAGCGTTTACTTCAATCAACTCCGAACTGGCTGGGGAGACGGGGGCTATTCGGCGTATCTGTCCAGCCAGAACGGCGGGAGGGGTGGGCTCGCCGGCCGTCGTGGTCGGTTACTGTCAGGAGACTGACACGAATATCTTGACGAGTCGTACCGTCAGGCGACGCACACGATCGGCCGCGACCGTCGGCGATCGACCAGGGGGAGATCCATGACCGCAATCCTGCACGGTGTCCGCGTCCTCGAGGTGGCCGAGCACACCTTCGTGCCCGCCGCTTCCGCCCTTCTCGCCGACTGGGGCGCCGAGGTGATCAAGGTCGAGCACGTCAGCCGGGGCGATGCCATGCGCGGCCTGGCCTCCACCGGCGTTGCGAACCTGAGCGACGGCGACGGCGTACACGCCCTGCTCGAGCACTCGAACCGGGGCAAGAAGAGCATCGGGCTCGACCTCACCACCCCCGACGGTCTCGACATCCTCCACAAGCTCGTGGCCATCTCCGACGTGTTCCTCACCAACAAGCTGCCCGGGGTGCGGGCCAAGCTGAGCATCGACGTCGACCAGATCCGGGCCCACAACCCGTCGATCATCTACGTGCGCGGCACCGGTCAGGGCAACGAGGGCCCTGACGCCGACAAGGGCTCGTACGACTCGCTCGCCTTCTGGGCCCGGTCGGGCATCGCGGTGGGTGCGCACCGACCCGAGTACGACCTCACACCGTGCCCGCCCGCGCCGGGCTTCGGCGACTCCCTCGGCGCCATGACCATCGCCGGCGGGATCATGGGTGCGCTGTTCCACCGGGCCACCACCGGCGAGGCGACCGAGGTCGACGTCTCGCTGCTCGCCACGGGCATGTGGGGGATGGGTCAGTCGATCGCCCTGTCCCTCGCCATGGGCTCGCCGTGGGAGACCCCGCCGGACGACCGCCCCAACGCCAACCCACTCAGCCGCAACTACACCACGGGTGACGGACGGGTTCTGTCCTTCACGTGCCTGCAGGCGGCCAAGTACTGGCCGTTGATGTGCGATGCCGTCGGCTTGCCCGAGCTGCGAGAGGACCCACGCTTCGCAACGCAGGCCGAGATCCTGAGCAACTCGCAGGAAGCCGTCGCCATCCTGCGCGAGGTCTTCGCGTCGGCCACCCTCGCGGAGTGGCGCACGCGCCTCGAGGACTTCGCAGGCCAGTGGGCGGTCGTGCAGGACCCGCTCGAGGCGGCGGCGGATCCGCAGTCCGTGGCCAACGGCTACATCCAGGACTGCGAGACGTCGACGGGTGTCCCCTTCCAGTTGGTCGCTGCCCCGGTGCAGTACGACAACACGCCGGCGCCGACGTCCCGGGCTCCCGAGTTCAACGAGCACGGCGACGAG
>CAZALT010000242.1:0-3986 GCA_964485515.1 uncultured Rhabdothermincola sp.
CCGGGCTGTGCCCGGGCGCGAGATGTCAGACGAGCGAGGCGACGAACTCGAGGGTGCGGGCCGAGTTGGCGAACGGCACCACCACGAACTCGGTGGTGCCTGCCTCGAACATGGCCTCGATCCCGGCTCGGACGGTGGCCTCGTCGCCGACGATCGCGACATCGGACGGGTCGGCCGCGCCCTCGCGGTCGAGCATCGCCCGGTACGACGGGAGGATCCCGTACATGGCGAACATCTCCGCGGCGTTCGCCCGGGCACCGTCGGGGTCGTCGGTGACGGCGACCGGCAGCGCGCTGACGATGCGCGGGGCGGGTCGCCCGGCGGCGGAGGCGGCCTCGGCGATGCGGGGCGCGACGTGCGAGCCGATGGTGGCCGGGCCGGTCATCCACGTTGCGGTGCCGTCGGCGACGGTGCCGGCCAACGCCAGCATCCGCTCGCCCAACGCGGCCACCAGGCAGGGCACCCGTGAGGGCGCGGGGATCGTGAGCTGCACGTGGGCCGTGTAGTGCTCGCCGGCGAAGCTCACGCCCTCGTCGGCCAGCAGCGGGACCAGGATCTCGAGGTACTCGCGCATGTGGTCGACCGGCTTGGCGAACGAGATGCCGAGCATGTCCTCGATGACGATCTTGTGCGACAGTCCGACCCCCAGCGTGAAACGTCCGTCGGTGACCTGCTGGACCGTGCGGGCCTGGGCGGCCATCGCCATCGGATGACGGGGGTAGGTGGGTACGACGGCCGTGCCGAGATCGATTCCGGGTACCTCGCGCCCCGCGACGGCGAGCCCCATGAGCGCATCGAACCCGAAGATCTGGGGGGCCCACACCGAGGGGAACCCCAGCTCCTTGGCGGTCGCCACCCGCTCGCAGAGCTCATCGACGGTCGTCGCCTCCTGGAACACGCCGATGCGCATGATGCCCTCCCAACGGGCCAGAACGGTCTGGCGGCCTGATCGTCACCTTTGCCGGGCCGCCGCCTGACGGCAAGCGAACGGCCTCGCGCCTTCCTCCCAAGCGCGTGCCGCGCGAAGCTTTCTGCTTCATCGGCCGGACCCGTGGCCGATAGGACCTGTTGCCGGTCCAACCACGCCCATGATGTTCGCTCGATCGCACCGCGGCGGTACCCGACTGCCTCTGGCCGTCCTCGTCGCCGCGTCCGTGATCACGGTCACCATGACCGGGGCGTCGGCGGCTCCTCCCGACGCCGAGGACCCGACCACCACCACGGCGCCCACTACGGCCACGACTGCCCCGGTGGTCGAGGGCGAAGCCCCCATCGTGGGTCCGCACAACGGCGTCCCCACCGACGTGCCGGTCGATCCGGACGCGCCACCCGACCTGAACGACCTCGTTCCGGCCGATCCGGCCGCTCCCGCTCCCCTCTTGCGGGACCCCACGCCGCACATCCGGGTGCTGCTCGCCGAGCTCACGCTCATCGAGGCCCAGCGAGCGGTGCCTGCGGCCCAGGCCGGTCTCCACGGGGCCGATGCCGAGCTGACCAACCGTCGGCTCGATCTGAGCGCGGCCAAGCAGCAGCTGGGGGTCGCGCAGAACGCGCTGAAGGCGAGCCGGAGCGCCATGGGAGATTTCGCCGTCCGGTCGTTCATGCACGCCAACGGTGGGGCCACCGCGTCGGCGCTGACCGGCGACGTCTACGAGCAGCGCAAGGGCGAGCAGCTCACGAGCGCCGTGCTCGAGCACCAGAACGTGCTCATCGAGGACGCCAACCAGGCGGTTCGCGAAGCCGACGGCGCCGTCATGCAGGCCGAGAACGCGGTGCGCGCCGCCGAGGCTGTCGTCGCGCAGGAACAGGAGGTCGTCGACTTCGCCGACGACCTGGTCGCCAACGCCCAGGAGGCGTTGACCACGGCGAAGGCCGCCGATCACGACAAGCTCTTCGATCGCGACGTCGACGGCGGTCGGGCGAGCCGACCCGACCGCGACGCATGGCAGCTCACCATCGCCGGCCAGAGCGTGTTCACGGTCGAGGAGCTGCAGGCCTGGTTCCGCCAGTGGAAGGTCGCACCCCAGGCCAGCGTGCCCGGTGACGAGCTCGCCAAGCTCTACGTCGAGGAAGGCAACCTCGAGAACATCCGCGGCGACGTCATGCTCGCCCAGTCGATCTGGGAGACGGGCACGTTCTCGAACCGAGACACCCGCCTGCTCAACAACTTCGCCGGCGTCGGGCATTGCGACACCTGCTCCGACGGGTTCGCCTTCGGGTCGGCCCGCGACGGTGTTCGAGGCCAGGCCCAACTGCTCAAGAGCTATGTCGAGGTCAACCCCACCCTCGCCAACCCGATCGTCGATCGTCGCCTGCGCGGACCAGCGGGTTGCTGTCAGACCTGGAACCAGCTCACCGGCGTGTGGGCCACCGATGGCCGGTACGGGCCGTTGATCCTGGGCCTCTACGAGGACATGCTCGAGTGGCTGCTCATGGCGCGGTTGAGCAACCCGGTTCCGCCGATCGCCACGCCGTAGTCGATCAGCGCGCGTAGCCGACCGTCCCGCCGCCGACCCTCGTCGGCCCCGGGTCATCCCCACTTCAGGGTCAACCGAGCTTCAGGATCACCCGAACAGGTCCTTCAGCGGACCACGCGATCGCGTCGACCGCGGCTTGTTCGGTACGAAGTCGGCGGCGTAGCGCTCGACGTTTCGCATCCACTCCAGACGGGTGACACCACCGAACTGGGCGGGGATCCAGGTGACGCCGAGACCCCTGAGCTCGTCGATCTCATCCTGCAACCGCGCCTTGGTGACCGCCTCCTTGCCGCCGAAGCCCTGGGCGAAGGGTGCGAAGCAGATGTCGATCGGGTCGGTGCGACCGGCCTCCTCGGCGAGGGTGCGGAGCATGGCGATGCGTCGGGCCAGCTCGTCGGTGGAGTCGAGCACCGCGGTCTTCGTCCGGGTGGCGACCGAGGGGTTGGCGAACGGCGACCAGCCGTTGCCTCGCTCGACGACGCGGCCGATGGCCGCCTTGCTGTTGCCCCCGATCCAGATCGGCGGATGAGGCCGCTGTGCGGGGAGCGGCCTGATGGTGGTGCCGCCGAGGCACTGGAAGTCCTGGTTGTCGACGGTGACGGTGGCGCCGGTCCAGGCCGCCTTCATGATGTCGATGCCCTGGTCGAGCAGTTCGTTGCGGCGCTCGTAGTCCACCCCGAGGCTCTCGAACTCGGGTCGCAGGTAGCCCGCCGCCACGCCCAGGATCAGCCGGCCGTCGCTCAGCGCGTCGAGCGTGGCGATGGCCTTGGCGGAGACGAAGGGGTTCCGGTAGGCGACGATGTAGACGTGCGTGTGGACCTTGAGGTCGACCGTGGCCGCGGCTGCCCAGGTGAGCGCGACCAGTGCATCGATCGCGTGGTGGCCGCCGTGGTCGAGCCACGTCACGTCCGGCGCGGGATGGTCGGTCACGTGGACAGCGTCGTAGCCGCACTCCTCGGCGAACGCGGCCATCTCGCGGATCGCCTCACCGGTCCCGAACTCGGAGTGGGCCTCGACGCGATCGGTCGGCAGGGCGAGGGTGAAGCGCATCGCGGCACGGTAGCCCGGTGCCCGCCGATGTCGGATTCCGCCTGGGGAAGGCCGTGAGCTACCCTCGTCCTCTCCACTCGCGCGAGTGGCGGAATTGGCAGACGCGCAGGATTCAGGTTCCTGTGTCCGAAAGGACGTGAGGGTTCAAGTCCCTCCTCGCGCACCACGGGTTGATCGCGAATCCAGGCTCGCTGGATTCGCGAAACACCCACGAGATCGGCCGTGACCGGCTGATCCCGGCAGCTCGTGTCGCCTGCGGGCTCGATCTGTCAGTCCAGCGAGGTCCGGACCGCTGGGGTGGGACGCTCAGTTCGTCGCCGAGCGATCGTTGGGCGCGCCCGGTCCCCGCTCCCTCGCTGATCGTCTCGTTGCGCGCTCAGGCCGCTGCGGGCGGGTCCGGCGCGGCTGGTTCGATCGTGGCGGGTGACCAGTCGCGGATGTCGGCCTTGCGCCGCTTGG